>JBEKNN010000319.1:0-9730 GCA_049522755.1 Bryobacteraceae bacterium
CGCGCGAGCTGCCTTTGAAGACCGAGCAGACGGTCTATTGCGAGATGGAGCCGGTGCAGCGCAAGCTCTACAACGAACTGAAGCAGCATTATCAAAATGCGCTGCTGCATCGGATCGACTCGCAGGGCTTGGCGAAATCGAAAATTCAAGTGCTCGAAGCGCTGCTGCGTTTGCGCCAGGCCGCATGCCACCCGGGCTTGATCGACCCGAAGCGCTCCGGCGAGCCCAGCGCCAAGCTGGATGTGTTGCTGGAACAAATCCGCGAGGTTTTGGAAGGCGGACACAAGGCGCTGATTTTTTCGCAGTTCACCAGCCTGCTGCGGATTGTGCGCGACCGGTTGGACGCCAGCGGCACGGTCTACGAATATCTGGATGGCTCGACGCGCGACCGCCAGGCGCGGGTGGAACGCTTCCAGAACGATCCGGATTGCGGCCTGTTCCTGATCAGCCTGAAGGCTGGCGGCCTGGGGTTGAACCTGACGGCCGCGGGATACGTGTTCCTGTTGGACCCGTGGTGGAACCCGGCGGTGGAAGCGCAGGCGGTGGACCGCGCGCACCGCATCGGCCAGACGCGGCAAGTCTTCGCCTACCGGTTGATAACGCGCGACACGGTGGAGGAAAAGGTGCTCGAGCTGCAAAAGACCAAGAAGGATCTGGCGGCGGCGATCATCGGCGCGGACAACAGCTTGATCAAGAATCTGCGGCGAGAAGATCTGGAGTTGCTGCTTTCGTAGACGCCACCCACGCCACCCGACGTTCGAATCCACTGCGGCTTTTCACTTGCCCCGTTTTTGAGTTTCCGCCGGCGCGGACGGCTGGCTGGGCGTCACTTGGCGCGGCGAGGCAGCGGAGGTTTCAGCCCGCTTATACAAGACGGCGGGCCGCTCCCGTACACGGCTAGGGGGCTGATTTAGCGGTGCGAAGAAGCGGGTCCAGGGGGACCCGCGCGGACCGGGGGGTCCGCCATACGCTACGGCTACGTTACGGGGTGTGCGGAACGTATTCGAAGATGGCTCCCTGTTTCTTCAGCCTCGCACTCAGCTCGGCGGCGTCGATTTCCTGCACGGCCTGATGGTTCGAGATCGCCAGTTTTGCCGCTACTCCCGCAGCCTGGCCGATGATCATGTACTGCGGCTCCATGCGCAGTGACGAATAGGCCACGTGACTTGCGGAGAAACAGACGGGCGTCAGCAGATTGCGCGCCTCCGTCCGTTTGGGCAGCATGACGCGATAGGGAATCTGATACGGCTGGACGGCCACTTGCATATCGCCCTCGTTGCGCACGAACCCGTCGCTATCGACGATACGCTCCAGATTGTGTGAGTCGCTGTTATAGGAGCCCATGCCGATCGGATCCGGCTTGGTGAGATCGGTCTGGAGATCTTTCTGAGTCATGACGTATTCGCCGATCATGCGGCGCGCTTCGCGGATATACAGTTGATTGGGCCAGTGACCCGTGTCGGCGAATTCATCCCTGGCGAGTCCCCAATGGTTCATTTCCTTGCGTAACGCTTCGGGAACTTTGGGATCGTTAGCCAGGAAGTAGAAGAGGCCGGCCTGATAGTCGCGATGGGCTTTCCAGATGCGGGCGCGGATTTGATGGTCGCCTTCGGGATAGTCGTAGCTGCCGCCGATATAGTCGGTGGAAAAGGCGCCCTGGTTATTGATGTCGGCCTTGCCGTTCGGAATGGGGTCGATCTTCAGAAACGTATTGAGCGACGGGACGCGGGCTTCGGCCTGGGTGCGCGCCGCGATGAGCCGCGCCAGCAATTCGTAGCGATGCGGATCGTAGCCATCGGGCCTGGTGAATTTGACCATGTTCCCGGGAACCTCCGAAAGGCACATGCGGAAGTTATAGGACTGCACCTTCTTATCGGGCGATCCGGGAGGCAACAGTTTCTCTGCGGAAACTTCGGGCAACAGGCGGCCTCGATCGTCATACGGCGACACGTTCACCAGGAACTGGTGGTATGGCGTCTGGCCGCGCACGCCGGCGAGCGGCTCACCGTACTGCGCGGCCGCTTCGCGGCCATAGGTATAGGAAACGCCGGACTGCGCCATCAGATCGCCTTCATAGCCGCTGTCCATGAAGATACTGGCGGCGAAGCGATCGCCGTTGTCCAGCTCGATTTCGAGTAGCGCGGCGCCTTCTTTGCGCACACCGTTTTTCTCGCGCAGCGGATGATTTTCGAATACCGTGACGTGGGCTTCCCGCAGCATTTGCCGGAAGATTTCCTCGGCGACGTGCGGCTCGTGATACCACGCCACCGCAACGCCGAAGCGGGAGAGGTGATAGTACCGCGCCACGCGCGCGTAGAATTCGAGGGCGTAGCCGCCGATGACTTCCTTCTTGCCGAAATCGGTGTCGCTCAGACCTCCGGAAACCATGCCGCCGATGTGGGCGCCGGGTTCAATCAAAGCGGTCGTCAAGCCCTCGCGCGCAGCGCTCACAGCCGCGATGACGCCGCCGGCAGTTCCACCGTAAACCACGACATCGAACTTTTGCGCGGCGCCGGGAGCATATGGCGCGAAGGCAAGGAGTAGAAGAAGCGCTCTCATGAAGTCTGCCATCATCTCACAACGCGAGCTGGGCCGTCGGAGCATAGCTGGCCGGTCCTCGCGCGACGCCGGCTTCTCCGGTCGGGCTGAGCTAATCGGGCTTGACAAGGGAACAAAGTGCCTTCATAATCGTTTATCGATATATCGTTATTCGTTATGCCAAAACGAAAGCTTGATCCATTGCCCTTGGCGGCCTTTAACATCCTTCTGGCCTTAGCAGGTGAAGATCTTCATGGTTATGCCATCATGCGGCAGGTTGAGCGGCAGACATGTGGACGTGTGCGATTGGGGCCGGGGACGTTGTACGGGTCGCTCCGAACACTGCTGGAAGCGAGTCTTATCGAAGAACTCGATGGTAGCTCCGCCTCGGAGGACAGTTCAGAGCGCCGTCGTTATTATCGCCTGACGTCCGCAGGTCTCAAGCTGGTTCGATCGGAGGTGGCAGGGCTCGCCCAAACTCTCCGGGTTGCACGGGCAAAACGTATATTGCGAGGGGCGGATGTCTGAAAAGCTCTACGAGTTTCTGCTAAAGCTTTATCCGGACCATTTCCGCCGGACATACGGCGACGAAGCGCTGCGCCTGGTCCGCGATCGCGCCCGTAGGGAAAAAGGATTTGTTTCCGGTCTTCGTCTTTGGCTGGATTTATTGTGGGATCTCGCAAAATCGCTGCCCCGCGAATACAGCAACGCGCCAATAACGCCAATCGTAGCGACGCAGCTCCTCAACGGCGAACGTTCGTTTCAGCTTCTGGCCGAACGATCGCTGAATCCGACTCTTCTGTGTTTAGGCGGTACGTTATCAGCGGTGTTGTTTTGGGTATGCGTCTTTGTAGTTGCGCACAGCGGAGGATTCCCGACATTGTTTCCGGCTCTGCTTTCGCTGCAAGGGCTCGCGCAGAGCACTCCGGCTCAGGCTCGCTATCCCTACGAAGAAGAATCGCCAATTCGAAATTCAGCCCGCAATTTAGCGGCGGGCGACGGGCATTCCGTTTCCGCCGGCGCGCACAGCTTCTGCATCACCGCGCAACGGGACATTCCGGGCAACTCAGTGCAGCCGCTCTTCGCGTTTCACTTTGCGCGTCCCGGCGCCTCCGGGGCCGCACTAATCGATGGAAAAGTCGTGAAGATATTCAAGAACGAACAGCGTCTCTCGATTCGCGCGCATGTGTTCGCTGGAGATCATCAGTTCGTCTTGCATCTGGATAGACCTGCCGAGAATACCTTTATGTCCAGTAGCGCCGATTTCGAATATTGCCAGGCAAAGTAGTAGGAGGCCGCATCATGACGGACTGTCGGGTTCGCGTACGATCCAAGGTGAAACCTTACTTTCGCGGGGTCTTGCGGTTGGCGACTGCGGCTACTCTTTTGTACGCGGGGGTGGCTGGAATGCCTCAGGCCGGTTTGGCTCAGGTCTCCGCGGCGCCTGTTTCCGCCGGAGGCGCCGGCGCCAGCGAAAAACATACGGCGTTTGAGGTGATTTCTATCAAGCGACACACAGAAGAGAGTGGGCCGGTACAGCTTGGGCCGACGCCCGACGGGTTTCGTGCGATCGGTGTGTTCATGTTCGGCATTTTTCAGTGGGCGTATGCGCTTCCGAACCAGCCTGGGTTGCTCCGTGGAGACCAGATCGAGGGAGATCCGCGCTGGTTGAGTGGCGAACTCTATGACGTGGTGGCGAAGGTTGACCAGGCAGACCTTGCCGACTGGCAGAAGCCGGCGATGAGGCAGACAATGCTCCGCGCGATGCTGCAGGCGATGTTGGCCGAACGGTGCAAAGTCGTGGTGCACTATGGCAGCAAAGAGGCGGCGGTGTATGACTTGGTGATCGCGAAGGGCGGCCCGAAGTTCAAACAAGCAGAGACTGTGGATACGGCCGAACTGAGGCGGAAGCACCCCGATGGAGGGATCATGAGGGGGAGCGGCACGATGGCTGTGCAAAGTCCAAATACGACACAGTGGTACGCCATGTCGATGGCGATCCTGACGCACACAATACTATCGAGCGTCGCGGACAGACCAGTGGTAGACAAGACCGGCCTGACCGGGTATTACGACCTTGCAATGCCATCGTCGGCCCTGCGGCGACCGGCGCCGCCACCTCCCCCCGGGGCTTCGCTGCCGCTCGATGCGCCATCCCCACCACTAGAAGACGAATCGATCTTCGCGGCGCTGGAGGCGTTGGGGTTGCGGCTGGAGCCGGCGAAGGGCCAGGTGGAGACGTTGGTGATCGATCGGGTGGAACGGCCGTCCGGGAATTGACTGGCAACGACCAGCCTTGAAAATATCGCTGTGGAGCAAGTGTGGCTTGGGATGCCCTGGGCGCGAACCTTGATCGGCGATTAGTCGCACAGCGTTTACCGAAGTTATATCTGGACCGCTTACTGGAACGGTTGACC
The DNA here is from genome assembly GCA_049522755.1 of Bryobacteraceae bacterium. Taxonomy (GTDB): domain Bacteria; phylum Acidobacteriota; class Terriglobia; order Bryobacterales; family Bryobacteraceae; genus PALSA-243. Next base: position 4,956 of record JBEKNN010000319.1, read on the forward strand.
GAGGCTTTCACTCCGAGGATGGCTTCGTTCTTCTCGAACTCCGCGCCGACTCGGAATTAGAAGCTCACATCGATGAGTTGCGGCTGAAGGCCAATAGCCGAAATTCACTCCGGCGGAAGAAGCGAGTATAAGGATTTCGTTGAGGCCGTCGATCTGATTTCCATCACGCAGGTGAAGGCGCGCCGCTTCCTCGCCAAACAGTCCGCTTAAACATGGACCAAGTTTGCGGAAGGTTGTTCGACGGCGTGCCGGCAATGCTTGTGAATATTGCAGGATGCCGCAGGCGGGACGCCCCTCATTCCGTTCCATGTCGAGCGCCATGTCGAGCACCATGTCGAGCACAGCGTATCGAGGCAGCACGGGGGCGCGGACGATCCAGCGGCTTGGCGCTGGCCTGTGACCGCTGCAAGTCAGCCCGCGCCGAGACGTCTGCCGGAGCCGAAGGCCCTCGGTAACAGACCACGGAGGGCGATGGTCTGTCCCACCAAGCGACCGGTGTAGAAATGAAACTCACCGAAATGGGACCGGCGGCGCTCGCCTGGTGCGAAGACTTGCGCATGGCCCGAAATAGCGGCCTGAAAGGCGGCTGCAGGCAGAATTGCCTGCCCCACAAGAATCGCCGCGTTATTTTCTGGCATCCAAGCAAGTATGAATCTGCAGCTCGACGGCAAGACCGCGCTCGTCACCGGGTCCACCGGCGGCATAGGTTTGGCGATCGCGGCCGCCCTTGCAGCGGAGGGCGCCTCGGTAATTTGCAATGGCCGGACTCAAGACCGCGTCGACAGCGCAATGAAGACGAGCGGCGCCGCGTTCGGCATCGCGGCGGACCTGGGAACGGAAAGCGGAGCCCGCGCTGTCATCTCACGGTTTCCCCAGTTGGACATTCTAGTGAACAACCTGGGTATCTTTGAACCGAAGCCGTTCGAGGAGATCTCCGATGACGACTGGCGCCGCTTCTTCGAAGTGAACGTACTCGGCGGCGTGCGTCTGAGCCGGCATTACATCGGGCCGATGAAGCAGAAGAACTGGGGACGCATCGTGTTCATTTCCAGCGAATCCGCGCTCCAGATTCCAGTGGAGATGATCCACTACGGCATGACCAAGACGGCCCAGCTTGCCATCTCTCGCGGACTCGCGGAAACCACCACCGGCACGGCCGTGACCGTTAACGCCGTCCTTCCCGGACCAACCGCTTCCGAGGGCGTCAACCGGTTCGTGGACGGGCTCGCAAGAACCAAGGGCGTCGACCGCGGCTCAATCGAGCACGAGTTCTTTTCCGATGCGCGTCCAACGTCGATCATCCAGCGGTTCGAAAAGCCGGAAGAGATAGCGGCGCTGGTCGCGTTCGTTTGCAGCCCGCTCGCCTCGGCGATCAATGGCGCCGCGCTACGCGTGGACGGAGGAGTGGTGCGGTCGATCGCCTGATCGGCTCATTGATACTTCTCAACCACCACCAGGGTGATGTCGTCGGTTTGCGGCATGCCCTGAGTGAATTCGTCAATGGCCTTCAAGAGCTGCTGATTGAGCGCCTGGCTGCCCAATGGCGCCTCTTGCCGAATGATTTTCAGCAGGCTCTCCTCTCCGAACATCTCCCCCTGCTGGTTTTCCGCTTCCGTAAGGCCGTCGGAATACACCACCAGAATGTCTCCTTTGCCGAGCTGGAGCGGGCGGGATTGGTAAGAGGCGAAATCGAACATCCCCAGGAAATAATGCTCCGAGACCAGCTGCTCGATTTTTCCAGTGGCCGAGCGGAACAAGCAGGCCGGAGTGTGCCCCGCGCTGATGAATTGTCCAACGCCATCCGGACCCAGCAGGAAGAGAAAGAGCGTAACGAACTGGAACGGGAGAGATTTTTCGCAAATGAGCTGGTTAATGCGGTCCAGGACCTCATGCGGTTGAACCCCCGAGCGAAGCTTCATACTGAGCGCGCCCAGCACCATGGAACTCAACAGGGCTGCGGACATTCCTTTGCCTGAGACATCCGCTAGAACCCCGGTCCACTCTGCCGAGCTCAGTTGCAGGAAATCGTAGAAGTCTCCTCCCACATAGCGCGTAGGATTGCTGAAAGCATGGATGTGAAAATTCTCAAACTCCGGCAGCGAGCGAGGGAGCAGGCTCTCCTGAGTTTCCTGCGCTAAGGTCAATTCCTGCTCGTGCCTCTTTTGCTCTTCCAGACTCTTGAGGCGGATCACCTCGCGGCTTGCCTCCAGTTCCTGTACGGTCTCCTCAAGCGCCTTGCTATGGTTCTGCGATGCCAGGTGCAACAGCCGCACTTCCAGAATGTTGTGAACGCGCGCTCGAAGCTCGGCCATGTCAAACGGTTTGCCGACGAAATCCTTAGCGCCGGCTTCGAGTGCGCGCAGCTTGTGACCCGGCTGCGCAGTGATCACCAGCACCGGAAGATAGTCGTCGCCTTCGATCTTCTTCAGCCCTTCCATCACCTGGAATCCATCCATGCCGGGCATTTGGAGATCGAGCAGGATCAGGCAGTAGCGATTCCGGCGATGCAGCTCGCAGACCTGAGTCGGATCGGTGGTTGACTCGACCGAAGTATAGCCGGCTATGCGCAGCATGCCCTCAAGCAGGCGGACATTGACTTCCTGATCGTCAACCACCAGAATCTTAGCGTTCAGAATATCGGTTGCGCTAACGGGTGGGGCATGCTTTGGCTCCGCGGGGCCAGCTAAAGCAGGCGCTACCTCAGTGTCGCAGTTCATTTCGTTTGACCGGCGGCTTGCTCCACATATTCCAGCGCTACATCCAGCGTCTCCATGAACTCATTGATCTTGATCGGCTTGGTGAGATACCGGAAGAAACCGGCAAGCAGGCCCTTCTCGATGTCGCGCTTCATGGCATTCGCACTGAGGGCGACCACGGGGATATGCGTCGTTGCCGCGTCCTCGTGAAGGATTTTCAGAGCTTCGATGCCGCTGATGCCGGGCAGATTGATGTCCATCAGGATCACATCCGGATGGTGGGCGCGTGCCAGCTCAACGCCCCGATTTCCGTCTCTAGCACTCAGCAGGCGCATATCCGGACGCCGCGCGATAAGCTGCTCCACCAGCTTCAGGTTGGCGGGGTTGTCCTCCACATAGAGCAGCGTCCGCAGCGGCGCGCCGTTCTGAACCTGCGGTTGTGCGATTTCCGGGGATTCGGCCGGGTCCAGCGCAAGGTGTGGCGCCGCGGCTGAGTTCAGATCGAACCAGAATATGCTTCCCGACCCGACAGTGCTTTCCACCCCGATGGCGCCCCCCATCATTTCCACCAGCCGCTTGCTCATCACCAGACCGATGCCCGTGCCTTCCTCGGCGGTGGTCTCTCGACCAAGACGGTTGAACGATTGAAAAAGCTGTATCAGCATCTCGGGTGGCAGCCCCGCGCCGGTATCCCTGACGCTGATGCGGACGCGTTCCGGAGAGATCCTGACACAGGTCACTGCTACCGTTCCATTCGCGCGGTTGTATTTGATGGCGTTGGAGAGAAGGTTAATGATCACCTGTTTCAACCGGGTCCGGTCGGCATCCACAAAGCAGGGGATGTCGAACCGCGGAAAGGTCATTCCGATGCCGCGTTTCTGGCCTTGCGGCTCGATCATGGCCTGGCATTCGAACATCACTTCCGACAGCGATGTTGGTTCGAGCGACAGTGCCAGCTTGCCGGATTCGATCTGCGCCAGATCGAGGATTTCGTTGATCAGCTCCAGCAGATACCAGCCCGCGTGGAGAATGGGGTCGATATTCGCCATCTGCGCGGGTGAGGGCGGCGGGGTATCGGAGCTCATCAGCTGCGCGAATCCCAGGATCGCGTTGAGCGGGGAGCGCAGCTCATGGCTCATGCTGGAAAGGAAATCCGACTTCGCCAGGTTGGCCTTTTCCGCCGCGGCCTTGGCTCTTTCCAGCTCGACATTGTTTTCCTGCTGCGTCTGCTCAAACCGCTTGCGCTCGGTGACGTCGCGCGCGGCGGCGAACACTCCCTGAAGCTTCCGGTCGCGGTCGTGGAACGTGGTCGCGTTGTAAGACACCACTGTTTCCTTGCCATCCCGGGCGCGCGCGGTGAGCTCGTAATCGGTGACCTTGTTTCCGCTGAGCACTCGCTTGATGCCTGCCTCGGCCCGCTCCGGATCGGTGAAGTAGTTCTTGAACGGCGCGCCGATCAGCTCATCGCGCGTGCATCCGGTGAGCGCCTCCATCTGTTTGTTGACGTCGGAAATGATGCCGGCGGCATCGGTGGTCATCAGCGCGTCGATGTTGGATTCGATGAGAGATCGGGTGTAGAACTGCTGATCGCGCAAGCGCTGATCGAGTAGTTTCTGCTCTGCTTCCACCTGTTTGCGCGCAGTGTTATCGGTGCCGATCAACAGATAGCCGATGATGCCGCCCAAGTCATCGCGCAGCGCCGTAACCGACACCACCGCGGGAAAGCGGCTGCCATCTTTACGAATGTAAGTCAACTCATAGATGTCTTCGATGCCGCGCGAGGCTTTGAAGACCAGCGCCTCGAAGCCCGGCGTGATCGGAGTTGCCAGCTCGAGGCTCAAGGCTTTGGCTCGGGCGATCACTTCCTGCGGATCGGAAATGTCGGCGGGAGTGATCTTATCCAGCACCTCGAGCGCGGTGTAACCCAGCATGCGCTCGGCGCCGACATTGAATAGCTGGATGACGCCTCTCTCGTCAGTCGCGATGCTCGAAAAATTGGCGCTATTGAAGATCGCGGTCTGCAGCGCCCCGGCCTTGAGCAGCGCCTCCTCCGCTTGTTTGCGCGCGGTATTATCGGTG
>JBEKNN010000320.1:0-9712 GCA_049522755.1 Bryobacteraceae bacterium
TCCGTCGTCCCAAAGGACGGCAGACTGACCTGTAGAACGGGGGATACGATGCGGCCGCTACCAGACCCACTCGCGTGCCAAGCCGTACCGTTGATGGTAGTACTGCTGGCGTTTACTACTGACATGCTTACCATTCTTTTTGACATATACTGCCTCCTGGATTGAATTGATTAACCATCGAGATCTCAGGCGGTATCATGGACCGGCAACGCGCACGAAGTAAATAGACGGAGCGTCAACTCAGGATAATCCCTTTGTGAACCATTAAGCGCTTGATGCAATGGTTAGTTATACTGGGATGGCCTGAGTTGCCCCGTGTTAAGATTCGGTGAATTCGAACTCGACCCGGCACGTTACGAACTGCGGAAACGCGGGCGGCGAGTCAAGCTACAGCGGATTCCGATGGAGCTACTCTTTCTCCTCGCCCAGCGTAAAGGCGAGTTAGTGGTCCGCCGCGAGTTGACTCGTGTCTGGAACTCGGATGATCCCGCGGACGTGGAACGCAGCATCAACACCGCCGTACGCAAAATCCGCCAGGCGCTTGGAGACGATGCCGACCGCCCCCGCTTTGTGGAGACTGTCCCCGGCAAAGGTTATCGCTTTATCGCCCGGATATCGGAGCCGGTTTGTGAGCCCGCAAACAATCCCGCGGCGTCCCCGGTTCCGCTTCCCAAGGCCGGCAGCTTAGCCAAGGTGAGTAAGTTAGCCGCAACGCGGTATGCGGTTGCCGCTCTCGGGGTGGCCGGCTTGGGAGCGGCCGTGCTGTGGGTAGGAACTTCAGCGCAGCCGCCCCCAATGAGAGTCGCGCCATTTACCGCGCTCCCCGGATCGGAGTCCACCCCCGCATTTTCGCCGGATGGAAACCACGTGGCGTTTGCCTGGGACGGCGACGGCCAAGGCCAGCACCTGTTCGTTAAGGCCGTCGCGGCTGGACCTGAGATGCGGCTGACAGCATCGCCCTCGCTCGATTCCAACCCTGCATGGTCACCCGACGGCCGCCTCATCGCGTTCCTCCAGAAGGATCAGCGGCAGGCGCTGGCGCTCTGTGTCATTCCCGCGTCTGGCGGCAGCGAACGGAGAATCCAGACGCTCTCGGGCACGCGCCTCTCGCGCATCTCCTGGTCGGCCGACGGAACGGCGCTGACCGTCGTCGATTCCGATCCGCCCGAGGCTCCGCCGGGTATCTTCCTCATATCGCTTGATTATATCGCTTGATTCCGGCAAGAACCGACGGCTCACCAAGCCTCCGGATTCTAGCCTGGGTGACTGGCATCCGGCATTCTCGCCGGATGGCAACAGGCTGGCCTTTGTGCGCAATGCGGGCAGCTCTCAGATCGGCCAGCTATATCTTCTAACCGTCGATCGTAGCGGCGTGCCAGTGGGGAAGCCAGCCGTCATACCAAGCGACCGCCGGGATTTGAGCGGGATCGAATGGAGCGCCGACGGGCGTTCTCTGATTTGCGCGGCGCTGGGCGGCCTGGTTCGAATTCCGGTTGGCGGAGGCGCCGCGCAGCCGCTTCCCTTTCAGGACGCCACCGATCCGTCACTACCCCGCCGCGGCCATCGCTTGGTATACGCTCGCTCGGTTGAAGAAACGGCGGTCTTCCGTGTCCCCGGTCCGGGATTTTCGGGCGCGACCGCCAAACTGATCGCTTCCAGGCGGTTCAACGGAGCGCTCAAGTATTCGCCTGACGGCCGCCGAATCGTCTTCATGTCCGATCGCACCGGAGTCGATGAGCTCTGGCTGACCGACGGCGAGGGACAGAATGCGAGGCAGCTGACTTCGTTTGGACGCGCCACGCTAGGCAGCCCCCGCTGGTCTCCCGACGGCCGGTTTAGGGTCCAATCGCAGCGGCGCCTGGGAGATCTGGAAGATTTCGCCTTAGGCCACTGCGGCGGCGCAAGTGACTCATGATGGCGGCCGCGAAGCGTTCGAAGACGCGAACGGCAAGTTCCTGTACTACGTCAAGGCGGCGCCCACCTCGGGAATCTGGCGCCTACCCCTCGCCGGTGGCCGCGCGGAGTTGGTGTGCCCTGACGGCGTGCAGGGCCAGTGGGGCGTCGGCCGGCGCGGCCTATACTATCTCAACGGTCAAAATCAGTTGGAGCTGTTGGAACTTTCCACAGAAAACCGACTTCCGATTCCAACGCCGGGTTTGCCGATGGGCAAAGGTTCCGGAAGTTTGCTGGGGATTGCGCCGGATGACCGTTGGATTCCCGTCACCATTCGGGTACGCTCCGAAAGCGACCTGTCCATGGTAGAGAATTTTCGCTAGCGCCCCGCTTACTGGCATTAACATTTGTAGAGAGTTCCCCTGGGCCGCCGCGAAGGCCGGCCTCTTGCCAGTTGCCTGGCCGACATAGGTCGCGTCGAGGAATGTGCCATAAGTGTCGGGATGGGCGACCAAAAGGCGTCCTTGTCCTCCGATACCTCAAACCAAGACCCCATTCTCCTCGCAATCAAGGACCCAGTCACTTACATGTGGCGATTCGTTTTCCGCGTTGCTGCTGTTAGTGGAATCTCATGGTTGGTCCGTGCCGACGCGTCCGGGAATTCGATGAGGCGCGTGTTCGATAAGCTCCCCCCGGGACAACGATGTGGTGTGCTCCGTGTCGGGAAAATTCAGCCGCGCACCGCGATTCACGCATGCGTCTCCGAATCCGTCCAGGCGGCCATGCGGGACTAGCTGTCTCATCGTTGGAGCGGCGGAATAGGAAGGGCGCCGGCCACCAATGACAGTGCGCGTCCCTTTCAGAGTTAGCTGGCGACGGGCGTAGAAGATTCCAACTTCTTGCGCTTGCGGCGGTAAGCCGCGATGCCCGCGGCGCCCAGGGCCAGCAGTAGAATCGATGCGGGCTCGGGCGTTGCCGATGGCCCGACCGGCCCGGTTTCCCCGGTGGTCAAGCCCGCGCCGGATGTTTGAAGGGCGAAGCTATCCAGTGTGACGCTGAAATCCGGATTCACCAGAATGCTGACCCAGCCATACTCCGGCGTGCCGCCTTGGAGGACTTCAAGACCCAGGTACCCGGCGACAGGATCGCCGTTGGTCGAATTGAAGTGTCCGAAAGGCCCGCTCGCATTGCTGTGCGAAGAGAGATGCACCGATTGTTCGGCCAAGGTTCCCAAAAAAGAGTTGAATTTCCGCGCCGGACCGACAGACGCGTCAAAAGGGAGACGTGCGGCGGAGGAAGCCTGCGTCGAATCGGGGAAAGCCAGCGCTGAAACGGCGAATGCTCGACCACTGCCGGGATTGAGCATCGATCCTTCAAAAACCCCGACGCGCGCAAGGTTTCCATTCGCCAGCATAAGTTCATAATCTCCGGCCACTGGGCTCGTATCGACGGTCCCCGTAAGCGCATCGAAATAGATGGGGCTGCCGGAGGAATCGGTCACGCTGGGCCCAAGATAGCTGATGATAGTTGAACCAGCGGCCTGGGGAGCGCCAACCGCGGCCAGCGCCATGGACATGGTTCCGTATGTGGCGAGGCGCTTTTCAAATAGATGCTGAACCTTCATCTCGTTAGTGTAACGCCCGAAATTCGGCTAAGTCACGGAAAACCGGCGCGCACAAAGTAACAAACTATACCATCATGCGAGTGATAATGTTGTAACTCGCCCACTCTCTTGCCTTCAAATGAAGATTGTTCTAATTCTAACAAATAGAAATGTACTATATTAGGGCGCCCAGGCTGTGACCAAGCTGTGAAGATGTATGGGGGAAAACTAAATGGCGCCTCGCCGGACCGATACCGCTCTGACGAAGGCGAAGAAGAAGAAGCTGATCACGCGAAAGCGGCGGAAGTCAATATCAGTCGATACACATACGGCGGTCGCCTCGCGCCCCGCGCCCGCCACTAAACTAGCTGCCTGCGTATCCGGCAGCGGGACGGGGCGCACGCGCTCCATCTGGCCGCTGCCAGAGCGATACCTGAGTCGAACCGACTCTCCATTATGTTGCTGCGGGCCTGTTAGTTCAACAATCCGTAGACATTGATCGAAAACCCACCCGGAGTGCTTAGGTCGACGTTGCCGAAGGAAGGTATGTAGACCTTGCCGTTGGCGATGGTCGGCGTAGCCCACTTGGCCCAGCCGCCCAGATCGTCGCGCGCATGGTTGTCCTCGGAGCTCCAGAGCCGGTTCAGGGTGGAAGCGTTGTAAGCCGAAAAAACTCCTTGATACGAGAACCCGTCGGACAGACCGCTGACCGAATATGACGACCAAAGAATCCCCGTGCCTGAAGCCGTTCCATTGGCGGAAATCGCCAGGGCGGGTTCGTTCGAATAGCCGGGGGCGTTGATGTAATCGCTCCCCTCAAGCAAGGGCGCAGTATTAAAAACGGAGCCGTTGAACTGATAAGCGACGGCAATCCAACCTGCGCCCCATTCGTAGAGAATGTTGTTATAGAATATCGGGTCGCCGTATTGTTTAACATCCGTTGGCCACTCCTGCAGCACCGCGTCGGGTCCGCTGCTGGAGTATCCGCCCATCTGGGAGCTATTCAGCAGGAAGAACACCCCATTCTTACTGCCGGCAACCGCATACTGTTCCCCGGGAAGCAGAATTGTTCCAACCGAGCCGACGTCGGCGTCGTCATCGTTGAGTGCCTGGAAGTTCGTCGGAGTGAAGTAGGTGCTGACCACCATGCCCGTGATCGCATTCATTTTCAAGACCGTCTCGCCGTAGTCCGTACCGCCTGTATTGGCGTCGAAAGTCCCATTTCCCGTGGAGAGGTAGACATTGCCGAGCGCGTCCGCAGTCAAACCTGCGCCCGATTGCCAGATGCCGCCCTCTATTCCGTTCGGCGTCATGCACTTAATGAGGACGCGGCGTAGCGATGTGCCGTCATAGCCGAAGAGCCAGCCGTGATAAGGCCTTGTATCCTGATGGCCGGAAAATCCGACGTAGATGTTGCCATTCAATTCCAGTAGACCGGGCCGCTGCCATTCCATAAAGGGATTGAACACGACCTCTCCGCCTGGGGCGTCCGCAGGATAACCCGGGTCACCCAAGCCCGCCACTTTCCCGACAATCTGAACCGGACTCCCCAGCCGCTCGTGGCCGGTGGTAATGTCCAACGCATGAATGTAGAAGTTCGCCGTATTGCTTACGTATGTTTCGGCCACCACGTAGATGGTGCCGCTCGGAACATCGATCACCGGAGTGGAAGTGATGCCGATGATTGGCTGCAGACCCTTGTATAACGCGCAGATAGGAATCGCGCTGCACGGTATGGGCGGCCCGACATTTACCTGCCACAGCACTTGCGCCGCGGGATTGTTGGCATCGAACGCATAGACGGAGTTATTTTCGGTGGCAGTGTATATCACATTGTGGATGACGCCGCCGATGGTCACGTTCGGCAGATACAGGGGCTGCGCATAAACTTGTCCATCAACCGGGAACGAAAACAATTTGCCGAATGTGGAGTCCGATACATTGGACGTGTTGAGGACCGTCTCGAACTGATTTAAGCCGTTGCGATCGTTACCGTTGCGATTAGTGATTACTGAAAACGGCTGCCCGAAAGCGGCGGCGGCTGACAGAAGAAAGAAAACAGGTCCGAATACGGGGTGCATCTTACGTGACAATGGTTCCTCCAATTTGTACAACGCACCAATTGAAAGCAGCCGACAACGGAGGAGCCATCCCGGCTCTTGGAGCGTCAGGAAACTACCCTAGTACATATAGGATTCTATGCAGAAAACCCGCAATTGTTAATCGGACATTTGCACTAATAAAGTGACATTACTAACGCTAATTAAATCACGCAAAATGTTATAGATGCAAACGATACAAATGAACCAAAACGTTGGTAATTTGGGCTGAATCCAGGAAATCTTCTATAACCCTTCGAGCTATCAGAGTACTAGTATCTTTTGGTCTGTCGGTCATAGTTTTACATTAGTAAGTATTTCGCGCCACCCAATAAGATGCGCCGATGTGCGGATGCGTATCCGCGGGGCCCTGGTGGCTCTGTTGCATTCTCATGCAATCTATCGCCTCAGGCGCTCTTATCTTCGATTCGCATGCTACCCCAAACTGTGCGGCGCCGTACCCATTCGCGATATTCTCCAACCTCTGGCTTTTGACTTATCCCTCTCCTGGCAGCGTCAGGTGTGGAATGGCTCGGAATGTCACTACTTTCGAATTCCGGTAGACTGGCGGTGCAGAGTAGCATTTCGCTACAATCAATTTCAACGTGGATGCCGCAAAATCGAAGTGGATATACATTGCCATTCGAAGAGGTCGTCCCCGGCGATGACTCGTTCGGTCATGCTGCAGTCATTCCCTGGGATTCCGATATTTTCGGATTTCCGGTTGCCCAGTACCGAATTGGATCGGATCGTATCGAAGAATACAGAACCGACGCTCTTAACGAAAGTCTGCTCTCCTGGCTGCATCGCAATGATGTGGCGCTGTGCTCGTGTGCGGTCCCGGCAAGCAACGCGTTTTGGCGGACATACCTACCCCGGTTGGGATTCGAGTGGGTCGACCTGGTGCTTAGAGTGACTTTGAACGGCCTTAACAAGGCGTCCCTCCGGCCGGCGCGCTTTACGCTGCGGAAAGCCGTTCCAGGCGATGCCGTCGCCATTGCCGCCATCGCAGGTCAAGCCTTTGTTCATGGCAGGTATCATGCCGATCCGCGGTTTCCAAATGACCTGGCCAACCAAAGATATAGCCAGTGGGCGACTAATGCTTTAGCTAGGAGCAACTCGGGGGAATACCTGTATGTTATGGGTGAGCCGGGAAAGGTGCAGGGCTTCTATCATTTCACAGTGGACGAGAGTGTCTCTGACTTGCGGCTGGCCGCGCTGGCGCCCGAACTGCAAGGCACCATGCTGGGATTTGACCTGTACTTAGCGGTGTTACATACTTTGAAGGAGTTAGGTGTGCGCAGAGTGGTATCCACTATTTCCGGAACGAACACGCCGGTGATGAATGTGTATTCAATGCTTGGGTTCCGGTTTTCCGATCCGGAGGTTATCTACCATTGGCATCTTCCTCGGCCGCAGCCGGGAGTCGCATGACGGACGCCTCCCGCGTGGTCTCGTTTGCGTTGTTGTCTTCGTCGAGCCTTCAACTGTTTGACAGCGTCTTGCGGAAAGAGATGCAGCGCTGGGGATGGGCGGCCAACACCTGGGATGCCGGTTTCAATCAGTTCCGGCAGGAGATTGCAAATCCCGCTTCCGGGCTTTATGCCTCGCGGCCCGATGTGGTTGTCTTGCACCTGGATGGCGAGGATCTCTTCGCGGACTGGCTGCGGAACCCATTCCAGGGCGATCGCGAGAGACGCCGCGACAGTGCGCAACAAGCGGCGCGCGAAGTGGAAAGCTGGGCCGCCGCCATCCGCGCGGAGCTGCCCCGTGCGCTGATTATCTTGAATACCGTGTACCTTCCGCCCGTTCACGCTTTGACTGGCCTCGAGTACCACTCTCAGTGGGGGCTTGGCGATTTGGCCGCGCAGTTCAACTGCGAGCTGGGCCGGGTCGCGGCAAGCCAGCCAGACCTGTTGGTGAACGACGTCGCTGCGGCGATGAGCGACCTGGGATATCGGCAATGGTTCGATGCGCGATTGTGGCGTCTGGCCCGCTGCCGCATGAGCAACGCTGCCATGAAGAGGCTCGCCCGGAACCTCTCGGCGCTGGTAAGGGCTTGGAAGGGCCAGACCCGCAAGTGTCTGGCGCTCGATCTCGACAACACGCTGTGGGGCGGGGTTGTCGGCGAGGATGGCCCGCAAGGAATTGTCCTCGCAGAGGAGGGTCCGGGCCTGGCCTTCGCGGAGTTTCAGGAGGAACTCGCCCACTTGGCGCAAAAGGGCGTGCTTCTTGCGATCTGCAGCAAGAACAACGAGGAAGACGCTCTTGAGGCGATGCGGAGCCACCCCGCCATGCGGTTGCGGGAGGATAGTTTCGCCGCCCGCCGCATTAATTGGCAGGACAAGGCGCAGAACCTCAAAGAACTGGCCGCGGAGCTGAATATCGGCCTGGACAGCTTCGTCTTCGTGGATGACAGTCCGGCCGAGCGCAGCCTGGTTCGCATGTCCCATCCGGAGGTCCACGTGCCCGAGTGGCCCGACGATCCGGGCGAATATAAGGCCGCCCTATTGGATTTGGCAGGCGAGTACTTCTGCCGCGTCGCCGTTACCGCCGAGGATCGCGAGCGCACAGCGATGTACCACGCCGAGCGCGAACGCGCGAGCCTGGCCGCGACTGCCGGAAGCCTGACGGAGTACTACCAGTCTCTTCAAATGCGGGCGCAAATCGCGCTTGCCGACAGCTTCTCCATTCCGCGCATCGCGCAATTGACGCAGAAAACCAACCAGTTCAACCTGACTACGCGCCGGTATACGGACGCGGACATTCGCGCCTTTGCCGGCCAGCCCGACGCGATCGTTTTGTCGCTACACTTGCGGGATCGATTCTCCGACCACGGGATTGTCGGCGTAATGATTTTAAGGGAGCGCCAGGAGAAAGCGTGGTGGATCGACACGCTGCTGCAGAGTTGCCGGATAATTGGCCGAGGCGTGGAGAACGCGTTCGTGGGATTCGCGCAGCAGTTGCTGCTTGCGCGCGGCGCCGCGGAGATGATCGGCGAGTACGTGCCGTCCAAAAAGAACAGCCTCGCCGCGAATCTTTACAAGGACCTTGGATTCGAGCAGATTGGCGAGGAATCGGGAGCCATCCGCTGGCGGCTTCTCATCGCAACGAAGGAAGTGGCAATTCCGGAATGGATCGCGATCGAGCCGGTCAAGGAGCCCGTTCATGTTGGATAGCCGGCTTGTAGAGGCGGTAGCGTCGGTATTTGGATTGCCCGATGACGAAGTCAAGCCCGAATCGAGCCAGGAGAACGTGCCCGACTGGGATTCGGTTGGACACTTGAACCTCATCCTCGCCATAGAGGACGCCTACGGAGTGCAATTCTCTACAGCCCAGATACCGGAGCTGACTTCTGTTGCTGCTATCCAACGGGCATTGGACAAGCTCAATTCGTCTTCATGAACTACTCGTGTCTACTTACTTACTTACTTACTTACTATTGTGGGTGACACTCCCTGGCAATCACCGCTTCCCAACCCCCCACCATCGTGTAGCGGTTCCGGAGCAGCAGCCACGGCAGTTTGAACGCATGGGCGATTGCCGTCCTGGACGGATGTTTAGCGAATTCGGTCTCAGCGATCGACGGGCGCGACCGGATCAGGCTGAAATCGCCGTCAAGGCCGAGCGATGCCGGCAGATTCTCCCAGAACGTCTGGCCCATGTCGTGCAAATGCGCAGGATAAGTGAAGTCGATGTGCACCCCGAAACGGCTGGCCAGTTGCACGATCGACGCCACCGTGGGCGTCCGGAAATAGGCGCGGCCGCGGGCGCACAAAGAGTTCAGCAGGCCCACGATGGTATCTCGCGGATAAGGTATGTGCTCCACAATCGCGCTGGCGATAACCAGATCGAAACCATCGCCGGCCTCTTGCAAGCTTCGATAGCAGTCTACCGTGGCCGCGTCCGAATCCCTCTGACAGGAGGCATTGTAGTCCACCAGAGCGATTTCGACGCGCTTGGTTCCTCTCTCCCTAAACCGGCGCGCCAGCGATTTGGAGATCGCCGCGTCCACGCCTCCTCCGAAATCGAGAATCCTTAGATGACTCTTGGGCGCATCGCTCAATAGCCGAAACAAATGCCGCGCGAAGCGATCGCTGCCGTCGAAAGTAGCCGT
>JBEKNN010000321.1:0-9678 GCA_049522755.1 Bryobacteraceae bacterium
TTCCGGAATCGGTGGCGGTCTTTCCGGCTGCGCGGGCGCGGGAAGTACATGTCGCGGTGAAGGCGAATGTGGCCAAAGCGTCCGGTGAATTGCGGCTCGATCTGCCGGCGGGCTGGAAAGCAGAGCCGCGCTCGCGGCCGTTCCAGATCGATGCGGCGGGCGAACAGCGGGAGATGACGTTCGAGGTAACTCCGCCATCCGGCGAGACCGTTGCGAACGTGCGCGCGGTGGCCACGATTGCAGGCCGCGACATCGCTTCGGGCATGCAGGTGATCGCTTATCCGCACATTCCGGCGCAGACGCTTTTTCCGCCGTCGGACATCAAGGTGGTGCGGGCGAACATTCGGGTGACCGCGCGTAGAGTTGGCTACATTATGGGCGCGGGAGACGCGATGCCGGATTGCCTGCGCCAGCTCGGGCTCGAGGTTACGCTGCTGAGCGAATCGGATCTGGCGCAGGGCGATTTGGCGCGCTTCGATGCGATAGTGGCCGGCGTTCGCGCCTATAACGTCCGCGCCGGTCTTCGCGCCAACCATGCGCGCCTGCTCGATTATGTGCGCAAGGGCGGCACGTACATCGTGCAGTACAACATTCCCGACCCGGCGCTGAACATCGGGCCGTACCCGATCACGATTCCCGGCGGCAACCAATACCGCGTGACGGTGGAAGAAGCGCCGGTGACTTTCCCGCATCCCGACAGCCGGCTGTTGCAGGCGCCGAACCACATCAGCCCGAAGGATTTCGAAGGGTGGGTGCAGGAGCGGGGCCTGTATTTCGCGACTCAATGGGACAAGCGATACGAGACCGTGCTGGCATCCCACGACCCCGGCGACAAGCCTTTGGAGGGCGGCGAGCTATGGACGCGCTACGGCAAAGGCGTCTACATTTTCACGGCGTATTCCTGGTTCCGGCAATTGCCGGCGGGCGTGCCGGGGGCGTACCGCCTTTTCGCCAACATGGTTGACGCTTCCGCAAGCGGAACGCTACAGTAGAGTGGTCCACTTGCACTCCGGCAAGCACGTCCCCATCGTCTAGCCCGGCCTAGGACATCGCCCTTTCACGGCGGTAACGGGGGTTCGAATCCCCCTGGGGACGCCAGATTGATCCGCTTCGCGATCAGGCCGCGAGGGTGGGGTCTGAGCAAGAGGCGGGGGACGCGATTCCGCGCCGACGGCCCGGACACGCCGGCCGCAGCTATTTCGCCGCTTCGCGCAGTTCCGCCCCGAAGCGGCGCGGGTGGTGAAACGCCGTCTCTATGATTTGTCACGGCATAATTTGTCGCGGCGCGGTTTGCAGTTGATTGCTACCTATTTCGCGGCGCGCCCCGAGCTACGCCGAAAGCTCCTGCTGGTTGGCTGCGCATTGGCTGGTCTTGCGCTCAATTGCCTCATAGCGCTTGCCAATTTTAGTACGCGGGATGCCGATTTCAAAGTGCTCTATTCGGCAGGAAAACTGGTTGGAAGTGGCCGCCTGTATGACTTGGAATCGGTCCGAGCTTCGGAATTAGAGCGAAATGCCAAAGCGATGCCATTTCCACGCATTCCGGCCGTCGCCCTTGCTTTCGAACCGCTCTCGGCGCTGCCCTATCCCGTGGCGCGGGCGCTGTGGCTGTGCGCCTGCATCGCGGCGCTGGCGGGTTTCGTCTACCTCTGGCCTCTCACCAGCCGGGCATGGGCGTGCGTGGCAATCTGCTGGTCGGCGCCGGTCGCCCTATGTCTCCTTCTGGGCCAGGATTCAATGTGGTTTCTGTTCTTCATCGCGCTGGGACTCAGATTACTCATGGGCGGTCGCGATTTCTGGGCCGGACTGGCCTTTTCAGCCTGCATCGCCAAACCACACCTCGCCCTGCTGCTGCCCGTATTCCTCATCGCGCGATCCAAATGGAAAGCCCTCCTGGGCATTGCGGCCGGCGGAACTGCGAGCGTTTCGCTCTCCTTCGTCGCGGCGGGAAAGGATTGGCCGCAGCGTCTCATTGCCATGGTGCGCGTGATGGAACTTGATCCGGCTGCGGACCGCATGCCCAATCTGCGCGGGTTGCTGTCGTTCCTGGGCGGCGGCGTCGCGGCTGAAGTCGCGTTGGGGCTGGTGGTGGTAGCTGCGGTCTGGTTTCTAAGCCGCCGCCATCCCCTTCCGACGGCGGGCGCCATCGTGCTGGCAGGTGGTCTGCTGCTGAGCCATCATGCCTATGTGTACGATGCACTGCTCCTGCTTCCGGCCCTGCTGCTGCCATTTCAGGCGCCCCATTTGGAGTGGATGCGCAAGTGGGCCATCTTCCTCTTGTCGCCCACGCCGTACCTGTTTCTGATGACCACCGTGAGCATTGTGGGGGTTTTTCTGGCGCACGTTGCCATTACCGGCTACACGGTGGCGCTGATAGCCGTAATGGTCCGGCGCAATCAAGGCGAAGATGGCACGACGGCCGGATCGTGAATCTGGCGCGGGCTGCAATGGCCGGGAAACGGCGCGCTCAAGCCGGCCGCTCCAGAACGACCCCAGTACCGCTTATCCCGCTACAGACATCGGCGGCCAATCCGAATTCGCATAATAAATAGGACGGGTTTTCCCGCACCGGCCCGCACTTGCCAGCAGCACTTGCCGGCCGCGTGAAACCATTTCCCAATCGGGAGGAAGAATGGCGGTCAACGTAATTGCCAATCCGGTCAATCTGAGCTGGTCGAATTTCCGCGTGGTCGATTCCAGTCCCGATCTGTCGGGCGATGAGGTAGCGCAGATTCATCCGGAGATGCGCTTGCCGCCGAACGTTCAGGTGGTGAACAGCAATGGCGCATTTCGCCTGAATGCGTTCACCATCACGGTGGCGCCCGTGCCGCAAGACACCATCGTGCTGCGTTCCGCGACGCAAACGGCCGATCTGCTGCGGCATGAGCAGGGGCACTACGATCTGCCGATTCTGGTCGCCAAGGCGATGGCGCGGGATTTGGGAGCGGCCACGGGTTCCTCCGCATCGGCGCTCAACACGAGAGTGCAGACCATACAGCAGACGCACAACGCCAACGCACAAGCGATCGATGCGGCCTACGACACGCAGACCGATCACGGCAAGGACTCCCTGCAGCAGACGAGCTGGAATCAGGCCATCGCGGCGGCTCTGGGAAACCCCGCGACCGGTACAGTAAGGGGACTCCGGTTGTAAGGACGAAGCCTGCCTGGCGCCGGTTGGGAACAAAGCTGCGGCAAGCTTTGTCTAATCGCCATGCTGGAAATCGAGGGCCTGACGAAGCGATACCATCGCGTCGCGGCGCTTCAGGATGTCAGCTTTTCCATCCGGCCGGGTGAGATTCTCGGCTATCTGGGTCCGAACGGCGCCGGGAAAAGCACAACGGTGAAGATCCTCATCGGATTGCTGGAGCCTAGCGAGGGCCGGGTGCTGAGGGACGGGCGAAGCGTCATCGAAGATCTTCCGGCTTTCCAGCGCCGGCTCGGTTACGTGCCGGAGGAGCCCAATCTCTATCCACACCTTTCCGGGCGCGAATACCTGCAACTGGCGGGGCGGCTGCGCGGGATTCCGCGCGCGGCGCTGGAAGCCAAGATCGAGCGCTTCCTGCGCCTCTTTTCGCTGTGGAGCGATAGAGACGCGCCGGTGACTTTCTACTCCAAAGGCATGCGGCAAAAGATTCTGCTTTCGGCCGCGCTGCTGCACAATCCCGAGGTGCTGATTCTGGACGAACCTATGTCCGGCCTGGACGTGGGAGCGGCGCTGGTGTTGCGCGAGCTTCTGCAAAAGCTGGCGGCGCAGGGGAAGACGATCCTGTTCAGCTCGCACGTGCTGGAAGTGGTGGAGAAGGTCTGCTCGCGCGTGGTGATTCTCAGCAAGGGGCGCGTGGTGGCGGACGATTCCATCGACCGGCTGCGCGAGCTGATGCAGTTGCCCTCGTTGGAGGATATCTTCGCCCAGTTGACCGAAGAGCGCGATACGGCGGTGGCAGCGGACCAGATCATCGAGGCGATGCAGGCTTGAAGCGGCTCGAAGAAACGCACGGGCCGGTCTTCGAGCTGACGCGCCACTTTCTGGCGCACATGTTCGATAGCGAGCTTTTCGCCGGACGGGACCGGTGGCGGCCGGTGGCCATCGCCGCATTCATGCTGCTGCTGCACACGGCGGTACTGCTGCCCAAGGCCGCTCGCTACCAGCGCCTTTCCCGATTGCCCGCGCCGCTGCTGGCCAATGAGCTGGCGGATGAGGCGGGGCAGATCACGCTGTTCCTGGCCATCGCCGGATTGGTGGCCATGCTGCGATGGCAGATGCTGCTGCCCAGCCGCCGCGATTACATGGCGCTGGCCTCGCTTCCCATCCGGCCGCGGCAGATTTTCCTCGCGCGCTTCGTGGGGTTCCTGGTTTTCGCGGCCGGCGTGGTGGCGGCGCTGAATGCGCCACTCGGTCCGATGGCGCCATCCCGCGGGGCGGCGTCCGCGCTGGCCTGTATCTTTGCGCTGTTCAGTATGGTTGCATTGCAGGGCGCGCTGACGAACCTGCTGCCCGCGAAGCTGCACGCGCGCGTCTCGGCGTACGCGCAGGGAGCGCTTGCGGCGGCATTCTTCCTGGCGGCGCTGGAGAGCTGGCACATCGGCGATTCGCCCGAACAGGCTGGCGGCGTCGATGATCTTTATCCCCGGAATGCGTCATGCGCTCTCGATACCGGTGGAGATGGGCGGCAACTGGATCTTCCGCATGACGGAAAGCCAGGGCCGGACGCAGTGGATGTCCGCGGTGGAGAGGTTTGTGATGGTCTATGCCATCCTGCCGATCTACGTTCTGCTGGCGCCGGCCGCCGTGATGACGCTGGGGTGGGGCGTGGCGGTGCGGATGATGGCGCTCCAGGCGCTGGTATCGCTGACTATCTTCGAACTGCTTTTTAATAACTGGCAGCAGCTACCGTTTGCGTGCTCTTATGCGCCCGGGAAAAAGCCCTTGACAAGCGTGATAGGGACTTATCTGGCGGCGGTCTTCTTTCTGGCGCCGGCGCTTTCGATTATCATTGCCGCTCTGAGCCAACTTACTGCGACATTCCTGTTCGGACTGACTCTCTTTCTGGCGGCGTGGCTTGGCGCGCGGCGCCAGCGGCGGCAGGGCTGGGGCGAGTCTAAGTTGATCTGGGAGGATCTGCCGGAGGCGCTGGCGGATCTTGGGCTGAAAGACTGAGGCCGAGCGTGCAAATCGATTGGAAAAATCCGGCCGCCAAGCTACGGCTGAGGCTGGCGGCCGGAATGTGTCAAACGCGGATTCCTGTTATCCAGCGCTCTCCGCGACGCTGCGCTGATGTCCTTCGCGCCACACCGCCTCTTCCAGGCGAGCCGGATCGGTTCGCTGATCCTGTGTTTCCGTGTCCTCAATGCCAAGCTTCTTCATCTTGTAAAGCAGCGCCTTGTAGTCGATCTTCAACAGCACGGCCGCCTGTTTGCGATTCCACCGGGTGGAATTTAGAGTTGCCAGGATGGCTTCGGTTTCGGCCTGCCGCTTGGCCCTGGTCACCTGCTCCAGAATGGGCCGGTCGGCGACCTGATGGGCGGCGGGAGCGGTATACATATCGGGGATAGCCGCGCACATTGTCGACTTACGCGCAATTTTGGCGCGCAGCTCACGCGCCAGCGAATCGGGCTCGCGCAGAATGAGAAACTTTCGAACGAAGTTTTCGAGCTCACGCACGTTTCCCGGCCAATGATGGCTCATCATCGCGTGTTTCAACTCGGCATTGATTACCGGATTGGCGATGTTCTGCGAGGCGTGCCTCTTCATCAGGAATTCCGCCAGGGGAATAATGTCCTCGGTGCGCTCCCGAAGCGGCGGCATCACGATATTGATCACGTTGAGGCGGTAATATAGGTCCTCGCGGAAGGTGCGTTCGGCGATCGCCTTCTCGAGGTCGCGGTGGGTCGCGGCAATTACGCGGACATCGACCTTGATGGTCTCTTTGCCGCCGATGCGCTGGAATTCATGATCCTGGAGGACCTGCAGGAGCTTGGCCTGGAGCCGCACGTCCATATCGCCGATCTCATCCAGCAGGATGGTGCCGCCGTCCGCCATTTCGAACATGCCGGCCTTTTTCTGATATGCTCCGGTGAAGGCGCCGCGCTCGTATCCGAACAGCTCGCTCTCGACCAGTTCGGTAGGAAGCGCCGCGCAATTCAGCTTGAGGAAAGATTTATGAGCTCGAGGCGATTGGGCATGCAGCTCGCGCGCCACCACTTCCTTGCCGCTGCCAGTCTCACCCTGGATCAGGACCGGCGGTTCAAACCAGCCGATTTGCCCGATCAGCGTTTGGATTTCCTTCATCTGCGGATTGCGACCGACAAAAACCTTCGTGACAGGCGCGGCGCCCCGCGAGGGAGGTAGAAATTCCGGGCTCCTGGATTCCAGGGCGCGCGTGATGGCCTTTCGCAGATCTTCGTGCGCTACCGGCTTGCAAAGAAAATCGGTCCCGCCGTTTTTCATAGCAGTAACAATGTTCATCGTGGAAGAGGCGCCGGAGACCACAATGACCGGGATGTCGGCATTCATGCGGCGGATCTCGCGCAGCGTATCGATGCCATCACGGCTCGGCATCACGATGTCCAGCAGTATGGCGGCGAAGTCTGTCCTGGAAGATTGCAAGCACGCCAGCACTTCGTCCCCATCCTGGGCTAACTCTACGGAATAGCCGAGGCATTTTAGGGCCATCTCGAGGTATCCGCGGACTTCCAGCTCATCTTCACCTACGAGAATGGTTCGGCTGTTCTTAACATCTTGCATTTGACAGTTGCTCCTCTTTGACTGGTTCTACCAATTGCTCCGCGGAATATAAGGGTTCTCGCCGGTGCATTGGAAGAACGAACGAAAACATAGGTCCGGAATCCGAATTCTCAGCCCACACGGCGCCGTCGTGTTGACTCACGATCAAGCGTGTGATAGCCAGTCCGAGACCGCCTCCGGAGCGGTCCCTCCCGCCGGCGTAAGAAGTATATTCCTCAAAGATACGCTCCAGATGTTCCTCTGGTATCGCGTTGCCGGAATCTTGAATGTCGATGCGGTAAGTGTTGGGCTCAGTGGTGGTGCGCCAACGCCGCTCCGCTGCCGGCGGCAGAGAGGATTTGCTGATGCGGCGCTCCCAGAAAAAAGGATAACCGCGGATATCGATCGTACCGGATCTTGGCGTGAACTTACAGGCGTTATCCAGCACGTTGATCAAAACCTGCTCCATTTGGCCGGCTTCGAAGTAGAGGGGATGATCGCACGCAGCGAGTTCGACGCGGATCGCGATGCCCTTCTCGTCGGCAAAGGGAATGATCTCGTGCAGCGCCTGTTCCAGGCACTCCCGCATGTCGCCCGGCCTCAGGTCGGGCAGCCTTTTGACTTGCCGGCCCACGCTCAACTGAAACATGGCGCTGGTCATCCGGGACAGACGCTTGGCGCTGTGCTGCATGCGCCGCAGTACTTCTCTCTGGCTTTCGCTTAAAGGCCCCAGGGGCTCGCTCAACAGCAGCCCGCAGTAGCCGCTCAAAGCTGTCAGAGGCGCCCGGAAATCGTGAACGGCCCGGGCGAGAAACGTGGTACGCTCCTGGTCGTATTCCTGGAGCCTCAGGTTGGTTTCAATGAGACATTGCAAAATCTCATCGCGATCGGCGCGCAACGACGTGGTCGCGGCTTCGCGGTCCTGGTAAGCAGCCAGCGCCTGCGCCAAAAATACTTCCAGAGTGGCCCGTCTGGCGGGCTTGAGGAAAATTCTCGCCTCGGCGGTTGCGATCCGTTCGCGAAACAAAGGCAGGTCGTTGCGATGCACGAGAAACAGATGCTTCGAAGGATTGTCGTCAACATCCGGAAGGCGCGTCATATTAGGTTCGAAATCCCAGAGGAAAACGTCCGCTTCGGCTTGCGCATCGGCGTCATCGGATGCCGCGACCGAAAACGTGCAATGTTGATGCGGGAGGTTTGTAACAATCTCCCGGCACATTTTGAGCAGTTCGCGATCTTGAGTAACGAGTTTTACATCCATCTGGAAGTTCCTAATAATCGCATTACGAGCAACGCCTTCGGAAACTTTGCTGAGGACTACTGATTTCGATTCTTGTAAAGGCTACGCGGCCAATGACCAATCCTCTAACTAGTTCCCAAGCATACCTTACTTCCAAATCAAGTCAAGGGGAAAGAGTACCAACAATTCGGTAGTATCGGGATAGCGTACTGGGGAATTTGATAGAACTACTAGAACTTTGACCAACTTACTGGTTCCAGAGAGGAACTTTGGCACTCAAAAGAACGGCATAAGTGGATATTTTTGAGGTTGGGCTCAGGTAAGTAAGGGAGTCTGGTCTGGGTACTTACATAGAACGATCTGCAAATTGCCCTAGCAAGGATTTCTCATCAAATGCGATGAAAAAATCCGGGTTAAGGACGTTCAGCGGACCGGCGAGACGCAGGCAGCGTCGATCTCTACCGCTACCGACCGTTCCAGTAAGGTTAAGGAAACAACCAGGCGGAAGGAGTTTTTGACTCGGATCAATATTCCCTCAATGCCGGACATAGACCCGTGACAAATGCGCACAGTCTGGCCGATCTTGAGGAAAGGCCACGGTTGAGTTTCCGCTTGGGAACGGATCATCGTGCGGATGGCCTCGATCTCTAAGTCGCTCACGGGAATCGGTTGGCGCCCCGCTCCGACGAGCCCTACAACGCCATCCGTGGTCACAACCCGATTCCTCTGTTCCAAAGGGATTCGGCAAAAGACGTAGCCTGGGAAGAGCGGCAAGTCTAAAGTTTTCGTACGATCGGTCCAGGTGCGGCGGGAGCGGTAGGTGGGCAGGAACTGCTCCACGCCTTTGTGCTCTAATACGATGCTCACATTGCGCTCGAAATTGGACCGCACGCGCACGGCATACCAAAGCGGCGCCATTTCAGGCGGCAGGATCAATTGGGTCGGCTGATGGGTGTATTCCAGCTGCGTTTGCATGAGGGGCGCTGCCGTATTGAGCATATTTAATTCCATAACGACCATTCATTCGGTATCTGGCCGGATTGACCTGATGAAACAGCTTAACACATGGTGCTGAAGTATGGACTGTGGACCGCGGGAAACTGCCAAAGCAGAGGATATAGTACCGTTTTATTTCACTATGGGGTACTTGCCTGAAGAATTGTAGTGCGATTGGGTAAGGCTTGGGGCTGCGAGGCCGTTGCTGCTCGCAACTAGCGGTTTTATTATAACACTGATTGTGGCAATCTCGCTGCTTAGTAGTTCTAAAACCGTACTTGGGTCTTCAATTATTACAGTGCAGCCGCATTTGGAAAAAGCTTAGGATTTGATTCAGATTATTGGCACCACGCATTTTTGGCAAATTGAGGGCTTGTTCCGATGGCACGGAAAGTGCAACAGCCGACTTACTTTATGCCAAGTCGCCCAGAGCGAAGGAAACGGTTGCGGTCCCACGTGCATTGGCAGGTGTGCTTTTTCGGAACGAATGCGGGCCGCACTGTCGAAACCACGACGGAAAACCTGAGCAGCGCTGGGTTTCATTGCTTTTCGCCCGTCCCCCTCATCGCCGGCGAGCTGGTAACTTGCAGATTGCGTGTACCTTCGCGCCAGCCTTCCAATAATGGCCGCGGATCGTCGCTCGAGTGCAAGGTCCGCGTCGTACGGGTCGAGCCCGCAGGCGAACGGCAATCTTACGGCGTTGCATGCGAAATTG
>JBEKNN010000322.1:0-9496 GCA_049522755.1 Bryobacteraceae bacterium
TGGAGCCCGGTCTTGAAAGCCTGATTCGGGACGGCCATGCGAGCGGCCGCCTTCGATTCACAAATGACGCAGGCGATGCACTGGCGGAAGCGGACATCGTCTGGGTCGCCTTCGATACGCCGGTTGACGAAGAAGACCGTGCGGATATCGGTTTCGTCGAATTCCAGATCGCGTCTCTGTTTCCCCACCTGCGGGAGGAATCGATGGTACTGATCTCCTCGCAGCTGCCGGTCGGAACTACCAGCCGCATCGAAGCGGCTTATCGGGGAGCGTACGCCGGCAAGCATGTGCATTTCGCCTACTCGCCCGAGAACCTCAGATTGGGCAAGGCGCTGGAGGTGTTTCGCAGTCCGGGACGCATCGTGATCGGGACACGGACGGCTGAAGATCGCGAACGGCTCATCCCGCTATTAACTCCGTTCTGCGATAACCTGATCTGGATGTCGGTCGAGTCCGCTGAGATGACAAAGCATGCGTTAAACGCGTTCCTTGCAAATTCCATTGCTTTCATCAACGAGATCGCAACTGTGTGCGAAGGGGTCGGCGCCGATGCGAAGCAGGTGGAGAAGGGTTTGAAGAGCGATGAGCGTATCGGTCCGCGAGCTTATCTGGGCGCGGGCGGACCTTTTGCGGGCGGCACGCTGGCGCGAGACATTTCCTTTCTGACGTCCACGGCCAGTTCGTTGGATCTCCCTGTGCCGCTGCTCGAATCCGTCAAACGTAGCAACGATCTCCATAAGCATTGGCCCCGGCGTAAACTGCTTTCCCTGCTGCGGACCCTGGCTGGAAAGAGAATTGCTGTACTCGGCCTGACGTACAAGCCCGGCACCAATACCTTGCGGCGATCGTCATCGGTCGAACTCTGCCGATGGCTTTCCGAGCAGCATGCAACCGTCAACGCTTTCGATCCAGCGGTGCAAGAATTGCCGCCTGATCTGAAGGAGACGATCACGCTTGCCGATTCCGCGCTGGCTGCGGTAAACGGCTGCGATGCGGCGGTGATAGCTACAGAGTGGCCGGAATTCCGCGCCCTGAGCGCTCCCGATTTGATCGCCCGGATGAAGACCCCGATTGTTTTAGACGCGAATCGCTTCTTGGACAAATCCCTGGCGGCGACGGCGCCCTTGCTCTACATCGCAGTGGGAATGCCCAAGGAGATTGCATGAAGCTGGACGGCCGCGGGATTATTATCACAGGCGCCAGCCAAGGGCTGGGCGCGGAGATTGCCGAGGCTTGCGTGGGTGAAGGAGCCCACGTGGCGATCTGCGCTCGCGATGCGGAAGCGTTAGACGCCGCACGCGTGCGGCTCGTGGCCAAGGCCGCTCCCGGCCAGCGGATTGTGGCGCAGCCTGCGGACGTCAGCCGGCCCGATGATGTTCGGCGCCTGTTTGAAACGGCATCGGCCGCGTTGCCCAGGATAGACGGACTCGTCAATAACGCCGGGGTATACGGACCCAAGGGGCTTCTCGAAGAGGTGGATCTCAACGATTGGTGGCGTTCCATCGAGATTAATCTATTGGGCGTGGCTGTGGCATGCCAAAATGCCCTGCCGATCTTTCGTCGACAAAGCTATGGCAAAATCGTGAACCTTTCTGGAGGAGGCGCTACCGCGCCGCTACCTCGTATCAGCGCTTATGCGGCGAGCAAAGCCGCTGTAGTCCGGCTGACCGAAACGCTTGCCCAGGAGACTAAGGGGGCGGGCGTCGACGTGAATGCGATAGCGCCTGGCGCTTTAAACACGCGTCTGCTCGACGAGGTGCTAGCCAGTGGTCCGGAACGGGTCGGCGCCGATTTTTATGAACGCTCCGTCAAGCAAAAAAAACAAGGCGGCTCCCCCCTGGAACGAGGGGCGGCGCTTTGCGTATACTTGCTGTCCGCCGCAAGCGACGGCATAACAGGGAGGTTGATCAGCGCTGTTTGGGATCCTTGGGAAACCATGGCTAGCCATCGCAATGAACTGCATGGCAGCGATGTCTACACGTTGCGGCGTATCGTCCCCGCGGATCGGAACCTGAAATGGGATTAACGCAGTGAGGGTTGCGATGGTCGGTTGCGGTCTCATCGGGCGCAAAAGACTACGCGCTCTCGGAAAAACACATCAGTTGATGGTGGCTGCCGACCCGATACTGCAACGAGCCGAGGAATTGGCTGCAAATACTCCAGGGGCTATGGCAACCGCAAATTGGGAAGACGCCGTCGGGCGGCCGGATGTGGACGCGGTGCTGGTTGCCACAACCAATCAGTGGTTGGCTCCGGTTTCGCTAGCGGCTATACAAGCGGGAAAGCACGTATTAGTGGAGAAGCCCGCGGCTCGAAATAGCGCCGAATTGCAGCCGTTAATGGCCGCTGCAGCGACTAAGAAAGTGTGTGTTCAGGTCGGATTCAATCATCGGTATCACTCCGCCTTCCAGAGGGCCCGTGAGATTGTGGATTCTGGCGCGTTGGGACCCCTTCTTTTCATTAGGGGCCGTTATGGTCATGGAGGCAGACTTGGCTATGAGCGGGAGTGGCGCGCGATAAGGGAGATTTCCGGCGGTGGCGAACTCCTGGACCAAGGTGTTCACTTGATCGATCTCGCCGGCTGGTTCCTCGGTTCATTCGACCGTACCGAGGGCTTCGCCCACACATATTTTTGGGACATGCCGGTGGAAGACAACGGATTTCTTCTGCTCAGGACAGCAGAGGATCAGGTTGCTTTGCTGCACGCGAGTTGTACCGAGTGGAAGAATCTCTTCTCATTTGAGATTTATGGACGTGACGGGAAGTTGCATATAGAAGGCTTGGGCGGAAGCTACGGCGTCGAACGCTTGTACTTTTATAAAATGCTGCCGGAGATGGGTCCTCCCGAAACAACTATCTGGGAATTTCCCGGGGAGGATTCCTCGTGGATCCGCGAGTTTGCCGCGTTCCGCGGTTTCATTGAACGCGGGGAGACGCCACGGCCTGGATTGATCGAGGCTGTGGCTGCCCTGGAGATCGTCGAAGAAGTTTATCGAAAGTCGGGCAAATGATCATTACGCGTAGTCCCCTGCGCTTGTCTTTGGGCGGCGGCGGCACAGACCTACCCTCCTACTACAGGGAGCACGAAGGCTTTTTGATAGCTGCCGCAATCGACAAATACGTGTACATCACGATCCACCAGACCTTCATTGAGGATCTGATCATCAAGTATTCCAGGCTGGAAAGAGTGGCGTCCGTTGAAGACGTCCAGCACCCCATTGTTCGGGAAGCCCTCAAATTGGTTGGCATCCAGGAGACGAATCTCGAAATCACCAGCATGGCGGATATTCCCTCTGGAACCGGACTTGGTTCATCAGGCAGCTTTACCACGGCTTTGCTGAAGGCGCTCCACAGTTACCGGAAAAATCTTGTCCACCCCGGCGAATTGGCCGCTCAGGCCTGTGAAATCGAGATCGACCGTCTGGGTGAACCAATCGGAAAGCAGGACCAATACATTGCGGCGTTTGGCGGCATCACCTGTTTCCGTTTCCTAGCTAACGAGCAGGTCGAGGCCATGGCCCTGAAGTTGAGCACGGAAACGCTGCATAATCTGGAAGATAACCTGCTTCTCTTCTTTACCGGTTTTACCCGTTCGGCATCCAACATCCTCCAGGATCAGGATTCCCGCAGCCGCCAAAAGGATCGCACAATGCTCGACAACCTCCACTTTGTGAAGCAGATCGGATTGGACAGCAAAGCGGCTCTGGAATGCGGAGATCTGCACTGTTTCGCGGACCTGCTCCACCTGCACTGGGAATACAAGAAGAACCGTTCGAAAGGGATGAGCAGCTCCGCCATTGACGAATGCTATGAATTCGCCAGATCCAAGGGAGCGCGAGGCGGCAAACTGGTTGGGGCGGGGGGCGGCGGCTTTTTGCTATTCTATACCGAGGAAAAGACCCGGCTTCGACATGCACTCTGCGGAGCGGGGCTCAGGGAAGTCAGGTGGCGATTCGATTTCCAGGGCACGACTGTGCTTTCGCAATCGTAAGTGCGGAATGGAAGACAATGAAACGCGCATTTATCACCGGTATCACCGGCCAAGATGGGTCCTACCTCGCCGAATTCCTTTTGCGGAAGGGCTATGAAGTCCACGGGCTCAAACGGCGCTCCAGCAGCTTCAATACAGACCGTCTGGAAAGCATTTACAGCGATCTCCACGAACACGAGAACCGCTTTCGCCTCCATTTCGCCGACATGGCTGATGCCAGCAGCCTCTGGAAGCTGCTGCACGATATCCGTCCGGACGAGGTGTACAACCTCGCCGCCCAAAGCCACGTGCGCGTCAGCTTCGACGTTCCGGAGTACACCGCCGATGTCACGGCAAACGGCGCTCTCCGTCTTCTGGAAGGCATCCGCGAGACGGGTATCCAGTGCCGTTTCTACCAAGCTTCTTCCAGCGAGATGTTTGGTTCGGCGCCTCCGCCCCAGAACGAACAGACCCAGTTTCACCCGCGAAGCCCGTACGCCTGCGCCAAGGTTTTCGCCCACGACATTACAGTGAACTATCGGGAGAGCTACGGCATATTTGCCTGCTGCGGAATTCTTTTCAACCACGAATCTCCGCGCCGGGGCGAGACCTTCGTCACTCGCAAGATCGCTCGCGCTGCGGCGCACATCAAGTACGGGCTACAGCGCAAGCTCTATTTGGGGACGCTGGAAACGCGGCGCGATTGGGGTTATGCGCCAGAATACGTCGAGGCCATGTGGCGGATGTTGCAGCAGAACGAGCCACACGAATATGTCATCGGAACCGGGGAAATGCATACGGTCGGCGAATTTCTGGAGACCGCATTTTCCTGGGTCGATCTCGACTGGCGAGAGTTTGTGGAATTGGACCCCCGTTACCTCCGGCCCGCCGAGGCCGAAGCGCTACAGGCGGACCCAAGCCACGCCCGCAGCGAACTCGGCTGGCGCCACAGAGTCGGGTTTAAGGAACTCGTCTCCATCATGGTAGATGCCGAAATGGCCGCGCTCGCGCAGCGCTCGGCCGGCACTCTCAAACAAATTGCGGCCGAGGGGCTCACGTGAGCTCTTCCTCTCCGTTAGCCGGAAAGCGCATCTGCGTGACGGGCGGCGGCGGTTTTCTGGGATCGTTCGTGGTGGAGGAACTCGAGCGCCGCGGATGCCGCCATATCTTCGTCCCTCGCCGCAAGGATTACGATCTGACGCATACCGTCGCGATCGAGCGGCTGTTTGCCGATGCCCGACCCGAGGTGCTCTTTCACCTCGCGGCTGTTGTGGGCGGCATTGGAGCGAACCGCCGCAATCCGGGCCAGTTCTTCTATGACAACGCGATCATGGGGATCCAGCTCATCGAATACGCCCGGCGCAATCCCGTAGAGAAGATCATTGTGGTCGGGACTACCTGTTCGTACCCGAAATTCACGCCGGTACCCTTTCGCGAGGACGCGCTGTGGGACGGCTATCCCGAGGAAACCAACGCGCCGTACGGAATCGCGAAGAAAGCCCTGCTGGCGCAGTGCCAGGCCTATCGCCAGCAGTATGGGATGAATGCCATATACCTGATTCCGGTGAATCTCTACGGACCGCGCGATAACTTCGATTTGGAAACTTCGCACGTCATCCCCGCCCTGATCCGCAAGTGCGTCGAAGCTCGTGAAAGTGCGGCGCCGGAGATCGTCAGTTGGGGCGACGGCTCGGCCACGCGCGCGTTCCTTTACGCGCCAGATGCAGCCGCGGGATTGGTCGCCGCCGCCGAGAAATACGATGGCGCCGACCCGGTGAACCTCGGAACCCCGGAGGAGGTTTCCATTCGCAGCCTGGTTGAGACGATTGCGCGGCTCTGCCGCTATGAAGGAAAGATCGTTTGGGATACCAGCCAGCCGAACGGGCAGCCGCGGCGGTGTCTGGATACGTCACGGGCGGAACAGGTTTTCGGTTTTTCCGCGCCGACCACGCTGTCGGAAGGCTTGGCCCAAACGGTGCAGTGGTACCGGGAGAGCCGTCAAGCGGTGCACGGTTAATGTTCCGGGGATTGGCTCGACCCGATCGCAGCCG
Source organism: Bryobacteraceae bacterium (assembly GCA_049522755.1). Classification (GTDB taxonomy): domain Bacteria; phylum Acidobacteriota; class Terriglobia; order Bryobacterales; family Bryobacteraceae; genus PALSA-243. The sequence goes on from JBEKNN010000322.1 coordinate 6,022, forward strand.
GAATCGAGCGCCTGCGATACTGGAAACATGTCTTGGAATTTTCCCGGATGGGCATACGAACTGGCGTGGCTCTCAGAGGATGACCGGGATCTGCCGTCGGCGCTGGACGCAGTGAACCTGGTCTTCAACCACGCGCGTCTGTCCGCCCTTCCGAGCGAGTTCGCCGAGGACAAAGATGTACGGAATTTTCTGGCGCTCGACTTGCCGGGGACTACTGCCGGATTGCCCATGAGCTCGACCGGGCTGCCCGAGACCGCGCCCTGCCTGCCATTGAGGGCATTTCGTCTCTGGGAGTATGTCTGGCTGTACAAAGTGCTGGGGCTTTCCGGCGGCGGGATGAAGGTCCTCGACCTTGGCGGACCGGCGACGCACCTTTTGGTTCTCGCGGCGATTGCGGGCTGTAATGTCACCAGCGTCGATATTAATCCTGAGTGTGTGCAGGCGGCGAGCGAGTGTGCGCGCGCATGGAAGCTTCCACCCTCGAAAACAAAGCGCGCGGCCGCAGGCAAGTCTTGTGTTTTCATTCCTATTCTCGCCCGCCGTTCGGGCCAAAAAACACTATTGGAAGCCCGGGTACCGCAAAATCCACATTCCACAGTCCGAGCGTGCGGGATCCGTGTTGCGCCGTCTGACAAATTAGGAACTGCCACGCGGAATCTGCAACGGCGTACGTCCTATTAACATGTCGACTGACAAGCCGGACGACAGTTCTCTCACCGGGGAGAACCTGATCTTTTTGATTTCCCAACCACGGTCTGGTTCCACGATGCTGCAAAAGATTTTAGGCGCGCACCCGAAGATTCATACCGTTTCGGAGCCTTGGATTGCCTTACATCCTCTCTTCGCTCTGCGAGAACACGGTCTTGCCACGGACTACGATCCAATGCTGGCCCGGAGGGCGGTCAACGAATTTCTTCGACATCTGCCCGATGGCGAGGATGCTTACTGGGAAGCGGTCCAGCGAATGCTGAGCGCTCTTTACAGCCGCGCGCTAGATGGATCTGGAAAAAGCATATTTCTTGACAAAACACCTCGCTATTATTTCATTATTCCCGAACTTCGGCGAGTCTTTCCACGTGCCCGATTTGTGTTCCTGTTACGGAATCCACTTGCAGTCCTATCCTCTATTTTGGACACCTGGATAAAAGGTGAGGACCCGCTGCAACTCCGCGCTTTCCGACACGATTTGATGGTTGCCCCGCGCCTTCTCATGGAGGGAGTTCGAAGTTGTGGCCCAAATGCGATCGTCGTCCGATACGAGGATCTGACATCAAAGCCTACTGAAGAAATTCGTCGCCTGTGCGCGAGCCTTGATATAAGCTTTCACCCCCGCATGACTAAGTATGGTGCGACGACCGGCGAAGAGCGATGGCTGTACGGCGATCAGGGTACTGTGAATCGGGAAACGGGTCCCCTGATGGTGCCTCCGACGCGCTGGCGCTCTACGCTGAAACAGTCCCTGCGATGGGAGGCATGGGCCCGCTCGTATGTAGAGGCTATGGGGCCAGGTCTGGTACGTGAATTAGGATACGACTATGATCAGTTGACCGCCGATTTGCCTGTTCGCCCGGCGCCGGACGATTGGCAGATTATCACAGAATCTGACGAGGAAGCCCGCGAAGGCCGCATCGCCAAACTTGAATCCGCGGCCGCCGAGCGCCTCGCCGCCATGCAGGACCGCGACCGCGAGATCCAGGCCCGCGAGCAACGCATCGCGGCGCTCGAATCCACCGCCGCTGAGCGCCTCGCCGCCATGCAGGACCGCGACCGCGAGATCCAGGCCCGCGAACAACGCATCGCGGCGCTCGAATCCACCGCCGCCGAGCGCCTCGCCGCCATGCAGGACCGCGACCGCGAGATCCAAGCCCGCGAACGACGCATCGCGGCGCTCGAATCCACCGCCGCCGAGCGCCTCGCCGTCATGCAGGACTGCGACCGCGGGATTCAGGCTCGCGAACAACGCATCGCGGCGCTCGAATCCACCGTCGCCAAGCGCCTCGCCGTCATGCAGGACTGCGGCCGCGAGATTCAGGCTCGCGAACAACGCATCGCGGCGCTCGAATCCACCGCCGCCGAGCGCTTCGCGGCCATGCAAGACCGGGATCTGCTTATTTCACGCCTGCACACGAAGATCGAGTCTCGTGATCGTGCGATACGGGAAATCGCGCGTCGTGCCGACGCGTCAGAATCGGCGGCCGGCGAGCGTCTGGCGACAATGGTCGCCTGGGATCAGGTTATTGCGACCCTGCAGGCCGAGCTCGCAGCGTTACACGAGAGGCTCGAAGGCGCGCTAGCTGATACGGAACAGATTAGGGCGCTGAAGAGCCGGCTGGAATCGGAGCTGGCCGCTTTAATCCGTGAAAAAGACACCCTCTGCCAGCACATTAATCGGTTGGAAAAAGAGGGTTTGCGAGATTATCTGGCTCGCAGGTATAGCCGCGATCGCCCAAAGCCGAGCAGGGGCTAAGCCGGGTAGTTACTCGACCGTGGCAGCCGCAGCCCGACCCGCCCGCGCGGTCCCATGGCGCTCAAATCGATTGGCGGATCGCTTGGGGCAAACGGTGAATGCTACAGGGTGAGACGTCGAGTGGTGTGCGGCTTGTGTTCCGGCGGCCGGATTCCGTGCGACCGGCCCGACGCCGGGAGCACTGCGCAAAGGAGACTCTGTAGTGATTGTTTGGGTTGCATCGTATCCGCGTTCGGGAACCACATTCGCCCGCATTCCTCTCCATTATCTGGTCGGCATCTCAAGGAGGACCGTGTACCCGATTGCGAATGATGTACGCACAATTCAACCTGTTATCGGACAGTTGCCCTCGGAAATCAGTTTGCCTGAGATGGCTGCCGCGCCCGAGCATTTCTTTGTGAAGACACATGAATTGCCGGGAGAAGACGATTGGCCGGCTATTTATCTGGTCCGCGACGGACGGGACGCGCTTTTATCTGATGCGCACAACGGTCCTCAAGACACAGCAAAGCGCTCCGCCCGGCGGACCCTCGAACTGTTTCTGGGGATCTTTACAGGAAGTGCTAGAGAGCGCCAGCCACTTCGGCGGCTTGGGGCCGCACGCGCTCGCATGGACAAGGCGCAAGGCGCCAACCCACATCGTCCATTTCGAAGTCCTCATAGGCAATCCAGGTAAGGAACTCGATCGGGCGATTGACGCGTTGGCGCAGGGCGCCTCGCTAAGCGTTATGCGCCGCTGCCCTCTTTTCAAGAGTGGCACGACGCAGTGCCGTGGTTCTTTCGAAAGGGAAAGGTTGGGTCCTGGTGCGAAGAAATGCCTCGGGGGCTGCAGGATTTGTTCTGGCGGCATCATCGCGAAGCAATGGAAGCGCTTGGTTATGCCGCTCCCGGACGCGGTTTAGCTTACTTCTTCTCTCCTAATTACGAAAGGCATAATCGCGCTGTCCTCGGCCACCTTCAGAGCCTCGGACTCCCGCTGTCCAATTGCCGCGTGCTGGAACTTGGACG
>JBEKNN010000323.1:0-9494 GCA_049522755.1 Bryobacteraceae bacterium
CGACGTTCGGCCAAATCACTGGGTTTGGCTCGCCACGCATTATTCAGATGGCGCTCAAGTTGTACTTCTAGTTCGAGTGGGTCGGGTAGCGCCGGCGGTAGTTCCGCGCCGGCTACCCGGCTTCCAGAGCAATAATCACGCGGTCACAGCGAGGAATCGATTCCGGCGTTCACACCGTTGCGGCCCGGGAAGGGTTACCGCAGGAGGTCTTCGATATTCGTAACTTCGAGGATGCGAACGCTCAATTCTTCCAGTTCCGCAGCCGACCGCGCGGCGAGCCGTTCGGTTGCCCATTTCGGGATCGGGCCAAAGCGCTTCTCGATTTGGCGGCGGAGTATTTTCAGTTCGCCCTCCAGTTCGCCTTCCAACTTGCCTTTCAGTTCGCCTTCCTCGAGGCCCCTTCTAAATGCGGGCCCCAGCACCTTGTTTTCCAGCAGGTCGATGTAAACCGGCATTTTTTGTATCTCCGTTGCTACCGTCTCTTCCAGGCGCCGCAATCCGGCCAGGATTAGCAATTGGCTAAAGGCAGCTTCTCGTTCGGCAGCTGCCAGAGCCGCGATCTTTCCCACGATCTTACGGACCGCTTCTTTATGGTCCCGCAACCGCGCCAGGATCGCAATTACATTATCCCCGGTTTCCTCGCTTTGCAGCAGGCGGTCGCCATCCAAATCGCGAATGTCGATCAGGCGATACCGGAACGACACATCGGGACCGCGGAGTTCGCTGTCCATTCCTAGCGGCGCTTCGCCCACGTAGAGTACGACCTGACGGGGGAATTTTCCGAAGAGCCGCAAGACTGCCAAACAGTATTCCGCCATGCGCAGCGCCATGGCTGCCTCATTCCCGCTCTGAAGTTCCACATGGATGAGGCTCCCATCGGCGGTCTCACCGAGAAGGTCCGCCCTTGGATTCTGCACTTTGGGTAATTCGACGTTCAGCCACTTCTCCACTGCGCCGCCGGTCAACTCGATCATCATGAGCCTGGCCGGCCCTTGCAGCAAGAGCTTCAGGGTTACGTCGTATCTCTGCATGAGCTACCCGGTCTTGACCCAGCAGCGCAGAACTTCCGCCACGCTCCAGGCCTGCGCGATACAGCCGCGCGGCGTGTAAGGAGCCTCAGCGTCGAACACTTCGCTGATCGATCCAATGCACTGCTCGTTGAAATGCGGAATGAAACCCGTGAGCAATCGGCGCGCTTCGCTCTCTCTACCGGGATGTAATTTCAACCAGGCGTCGACGTAAGGTCCAATCAACCATGCCCACACCGTACCCTGATGATAGGCCGCATCGCGCGACCGAAGATCGCCATAATACTTCGCCTTGTAATCCGGACTGCCCGGCGCCAGCGAACGCAGGCCCACTGGCGTCAATAGCCGCTCGGTAACTACATCCATCACCGGCTGCCAGCGCGATTCATCGAGCACCGGATGGTCGAGCGATATCGCCATGACCTGGTTCGGCCGGCAGGAACTGTCGTCGCCGCCTTTCTCGGTATCCACAACATCGTATAGATAGCCGCCTTCGTCATACCAGAAGCGCCGGTTGAACGATTCGCGCACGCGCGCTGCCGTCTCTCCGATCTTCGCGGCGCGCGCTTGATCTTTCGCCTCACGCAGCCAGTGTTCCATCAGGCGCAGGGCGTTATACCAGAGAGCGTTGATTTCCACCGCTTTGCCGCGGCGCGGCGTCACTACCCAGTCGCCCACCTTGGCGTCCATCCACGTGAGTTGATAACCTTCGGCGCCCTGACGCAGCAGCGCATCGGCCGGGTCCATGCCGATTCCAAAAAGCGTGCCGCGAATATGGTGGTCGATGATATCCACCAGCTTCGGCAGAATCAACTGAAGCGTCGTCCGATCGCCGGTCAGTTCCACATAGCGATGCAGTGCGTGGAAATACCACAGCGTGGCATCGGCGGTGTGATACAGGCCTTCCTTCTGGCCCTCGGGAAACAGGTTGGGGATAAGTCCATCGCATACGTAATACGAGAAGGTTCGCAGAATCCAGCCCGCCTGGTTCTTGCGGCCGGTGGTGAGCGTCAGGCCTTCCAGGCTGATCATCGTGTCGCGGCCCCAATCCGTGAACCAGTGATAACCCGCGATCACGGTGCGCACCTCATCGCCCGCTGCGCGCGCGCGCGCCGCATCTTCCACGCGGCCTACGGGCGTGATGAGAAACTGGTCGGCGGCAAGCACCAATTCCGCCGCCACGCCAGTCTGCGCTTGCGGAGGCGCGGACGCCAGCAGCGAGGCGCGGCGAGTCATGTCCTGGCGGAACGCCTCATCCGGGCTGAGCGCCAGCACGGTCTCCCACGCCTCAGTGGACGCCATCAATGTGATCTGATCGCCCGCGGCCAAATCCGAGCGGAAATAACCCGGGCTCCACAGAGACCCGCGCCACTCATAACCGCGGCTGCGCTCGGTAGCATACGGCACCGAGTTGGTCTCTTTGCGGTCGAACGTAAAAGCCGACGAAGGACCGCGAATCATCAGGCGTAGCGTGGGCAAATCTTTCGTACAGGTAATTTCGAACTGGTCTTCGCAAACCGTCAGCACATACTTTCGCGCGTCGCCCGCATTGACCGCGTCGTCGTGCGAGCGGAAGTGAATCGCGGGACGCAATCCCAACCGCAGCCGCCCATCTCCCGCGAGCAACCGGTACGCGATGTGAACCGTATTCTGGCGATACGGCAGCAGCAGGCGCTTCTCGATCACGAACCCATCCACTTCATATCGCCACACCGGCAGACCGGCCTCCAGGCGGAATTCCGCTGCCGCCAGCGTGCTCTGTGGAGGCACGCCAGCCAACTCTTCCGCGCCCGTATAGACCACGCGCCGGTCCGGCAGCCGGAGACGCTCGGAGAGGCCATTGAGCATCATCATGCGGCCCAAAGGATTGGGGAGCGCTGCGATGAGCAGTCCGTGATAGCGCCGCGTAATGGCGCCGCTCACCGTGCCTGAAGCGTAGCCGCCCAAGCCGTTGGTGACGAGCCACTCTTCGTTCAGGTGCGGGTCCGCCTCGGGAGTGGGAAGCGCTCGCTTGGGTAAGACTCGGGTCAGTTCTGCCATAAATGGTCCTGTTCCGCCGGCCTCATCGCAACCGCCGCGTGTCCGGGAATGCGCCAGTTTTCCGGCCCGTCGAGCGGCGGCGTTCCGCCACCGCCATACAGCGGGTCTTCCGTCGACAACGCCAACTCCCACAGCTTCCCTTCGGGAGGCGCCAGCAGGGGTTCCGGGGCCGACGCCAGGTTCAAGCCGGCGCCAAGATTCACCAGCAGCAGGCGATCGTCGCCGGCTTGCGCGCCGAAGAATCGCAGCACGAATGCTTCCTCCGCGAGGACCGCGCCCTCCACCCGCGCCCGCCGCGCGCCGAACACTCCGTCTTCGCGGCGCAATCGCAGCAGGTCTTTGTGCAATCGATAGATGGGCGCGTGCTTCTCCCGCTCCGCGAAGTCCAACTTGCAGCGCTCGAAGGTGGCCGGGTCGATGGGGTCTGCAAAGTGTGGGCGCATGTTCGCCTGCGCCAGACTGGGGAATTGCGCCAGAAACTGAATGCGGCCTTCGCGGACGAGTTTGGGCAGCTCGCCCGTGTGATCGGCGAAAAAGCAGAAGGGGCTTGACGCGGCGAATTCCTGCCCCTGAAACAGCATGGGCGTGCCGGGGCCCAGCAGCAGCAACGCGGTAATTGCTCTCACCCGTCCTGGACTGGTGAGCTGATGCACGCGCTCGCCCCGGCCTGAATTAGCGATCTGATCGTGGTTATCCAGGTAGGTCACGAACTGCCACGGTTCGATATCCCACGCCGGCGCGCCGCGGCGCTTCGCCTGCCACCGGTAGCGCTGACCCTGGTACAAGTAGCCGTGCTTCACCGCGGAGATCAGCTCCTGCGGCTTGCCGGAATAGTCGCTATAGTAGGCCTCTTTCCGGCCCGTAACGGCAACCCGCGCGGTGTGATGATAATCGTCGTTCCACAGCCCGTCAAGGCCATAGCCGCCGCGCTCCGGCGCACGCGCCAGCATCGGGAGCTGGCTTTCGTTTTCGGCCACGATGAATACCTTGCGGGCTCCCGCCGCGATGCGCATGCTCTTCGCCAGAGCGGCGATGATGTGCTCCGGCGATGAGTCGAAGATCTGCTGCGTGGCATCGAGGCGCAGCCCATCCAGGTGATACTCTTGCGCCCAATAAGCCGCATTGATTGTCACCAGCTCGCGCAATCCGGCGGAGTTTTCGCCATCGAAATTGAGGGCTTCGCCCCATTCGTTTTCATGGCGGGCGGTGAAGTAGTCGTGCGAGAATTCGTGCAAATAATTGCCGTCGGGACCGATGTGGTTGTAGACTACGTCGAGGATTACGCCGATTCCCGCGCGGTGCGCGCCGTCCACAAAGCGGCGGAAATCGTCGGGCCCACCATAGATCGCCACCGGCGCGAACCAGCCGACGCCATCGTAACCCCAGCCGAACCGGCCGGGAAAATCGGCCACCGGCATGATCTCAACCACGGTAATGCCGACAGCGGCCAACTCGGGCAACTGGCGCCGCGCGGCTTCCCACGTGCCCTCGCGCGTGAATGTGCCAACGTGCATCTCATAGATCACCTGGCCTTCGAGCCCGGCGCCCTGCCAGTGCGAATCGGTCCACTCGAAGCGCGCGGCGTCCACCACTTGCGAAGGCCCGTGCGGCCCTTGCGGTTGAAAGCGCGACGCGGGATCTGGAAACTGGCCGCCGCCATCCAAACGGAAACGGTAAAGATCGCCAGCCTTCACTCCCGCCACGAACCCCGAGAAGTGACCGGAGGCTTCGCGCTGCAAGGGCTGGACAGATTCGGCGCCGGATTCGGATAGGACAACCAGGTCTACATGCTTGCGCCGGGGCGCCCATACGCGGAAATGCACGCCGTCCGCGGACGGCTCGGCGCCAATGGGATAAAGGCGCTTCATACGGCTGGCGCCGTAACTGAGCCTCATGCCACCCCGAGAGGCCGACGAGGGCCTCGGCCGCGGACCAGGGGGTCCGCCCCACAATAAGAAGTAAGCGGCATTGTAAATCCAGGCGGTGTCGCGCTAATCCGTCAACTCCCGCAACAGCGCCGTGCTCCGCGCGATCAGCTCATACGGGTCGCCCGGCGCAATCACGGGCTTCTCCGTGCGCTCAGGCTGCGCGGAATCGAGCATCACTTCCCACGCCATCCCCTGCCGCCGCGGCATGTAGAACTTGATCGATTCGGTGTGCGGATTCAGCAAAACCATAAAGGTCTCGTCGCGGATAGATTCTCCCACGCCATTGACGTCGTCAAGCGTGCGCCCGCTGAGCTGCAATCCGATGCAGCGCACCCACCCGGCGGTCCATTCATCCGGCGTCATCTCGCCGCCGTCGGGACGCAGCCACGTAATGTCCTGCTCTTTGCGGCCATCCACCTCCCGCTCGGGCGTCGAGCCCGGCAAGATACTGCGGTCCTGAAAAAACTTGCGCCGGTGGAGGTTGGGGTGTTGGCGGCGAATCTCCACCAGCCTGGTGGTGAACTCCAGCAGCGATTTCGCGCGGCCGTCCAGGCGCCAGTCGAACCAGCTCACGTCATTATCCTGCGCGTAGGCGTTGTTGTTGCCTTTCTGTGTGCGCCCAATCTCGTCGCCGCCGCAGATCATCGGCACGCCTTGCGACAACAGCAGCGTCGCCATCAGGTTGCGCTTCTGCCGCTCGCGCACGTCGCGAATCTCCGCGTTGTCCGTCTCGCCCTCGACGCCGTAATTATAGGAGTGATTGTCGTTCGATCCGTCGCGGTTCTCTTCACCATTGGCGTCGTTGTGTTTGCCGTCGTAGCTCACCAGATCGTTCAGGGTGAAGCCATCGTGCGCGGTAACGAAGTTGATACTGGCGCCGGGATGCCGGCCGTCGCGCTGGTAGAGATCGCTCGACCCCGTAAGCCGGTATCCTAACTCGCCGAGCTGGCCGTCGTCGCCCTTCCAATAGCGCCGCACCACGTCGCGGTATTTGCCGTTCCACTCGGCCCACAAAGGCGGGAATTTTCCCACCTGATAACCGCCCTCGCCGACGTCCCAGGGCTCGGCGATGAGCTTGACCTGCGAGATGACCGGGTCCTGATTAATGATGTCGAAGAACGCGGAGAGCCGGTCCACATCGTGCAGCTCGCGCGCCAGGGCCGCGGCCAGATCGAAGCGGAAGCCATCGACGTGCATGGTCTGCACCCAGTAGCGCAGGCTGTCCATAATGAGCTTGAGCACTTGCGGATGGCGCACGTTGAACGTATTTCCAGTGCCGGTGTAATCCATGTAGTAACGCGGAGTATCGCTCACCAAGCGGTAGTACGACGAGTTATCGATGCCCTTGAAGCTCAGCGTCGGCCCCAGGTGATTGCCTTCCGCGGTGTGGTTATACACCACGTCGAGGATCACTTCGATGCCCGCGCGGTGCAGCGCCTTCACCATGGCTTTGAATTCGCCGATCTGGTCGCCGTGGTCTCCGGAAGCGCTATAACGCGCGTCCGGCGCAAAGAAATTGATGGAGCTGTAGCCCCAATAGTTGCGCAGTCCGCGGTCGAGCAGATACTTGTCGTCGACGAACTCGTGCACCGGCATCAACTCCACGGCCGTGATGCCGAGCTTCTTCAAATACTCGATGCCCACCGGATGCGCGAGCCCCGCATAGGTTCCGCGCAATTCCGCGGGAATATCGGGATGCTGCGCCGTGAAGCCTTTGACGTGCATTTCATAGAGCACCGAATCGTGGACCGGCGTCATGGGCGGCCGGTCGTTTTCCCAATCGAAATGCGACGTGGTGACCACCGATTTCGGCACGCCCCAGGCGTCGTCCCGCTCGTCGCGAGTAAGATCTTCGCCAGGGTCGCCGAGCTTGTATCCGAATACCGGCGCATCCCAATTCAGGCGTCCGGCAAGAGCTTTGGCGTAGGGATCGATCAGCAACTTCGCCGGATTGAAGCGCTCGCCCCGCTCCGGGTCGTACGGACCGTGGATGCGGTATCCATACAACTGGCCCAGCTTGACGCCCGGCAACCAGCAATGCCAGACGTAGCCGGTGCATTCGCGTATCTGGACCGATTCGGTCTCCTTGGAATCGACCTCATCGAAGAGACACAATTCGACGGCGATGGCCTTCTCGGAATAGACGGAAAAGTTTACGCCTGTCCCATCCCAGGTGGCGCCCTGCGGATAGGGTTTGCCCGGCAAGACTGTTCGTGGCATCGTGGCAATTGACCTTAGCTCCAAATTAGCAGGCGTGCCGCCCCAGTGCGCGGAGATGCGCCGGTCTTAGTTATGGTTTGTACATTTTGGGCGCGCAACCGCGATGCCGCCGGGCCGGTGGCAGCGTCATCCCCGCGTCCGCCGCAAACGCGCCAAGGCTTCCATAATCCCGGGCGATTCCTTTACTTCGGCCAGTGGCGCAAGCTGCCGCTCGATGTAATCCCAATCCAACTCGCTTTCGCGGCGAGTGACGACGGATTCGACGTCAGCAAGATCGCGCGGCCGGAACGCGAAGAGTTTGAAAACGATCAGGTCCTCCGCCGAGCAGGTCCGCAACGCGCACCCAGCGGCGAATTCGAACTTGCTGGAACGCTCGACTACCTCTTCCTCAAAGGGCAAACCCGCCAATGCAATATCAATTGGAACGCCATTGGGAGCTTCCAAGAGCAAGACGCGATTCCGACGGGCGAACGCGGAGGCGTCCGAAATTCGCCCCCGATAACCGGACGCGAAAAATGGCGCGATGAACTCGTCCTCGCGGCCGAATCCGCAGAGCAGCGAAACGTCGACGTCTCGAGTGAAACGCGGCTCTCCCCAACGAAGGAGCGCCAGACCGCCGATGATCGCGAAGCGCCAGTTGCGCTCCTCGAGAAAGGTTTGGAGGCCGCGCGCGGCCTCGAGCAACGGCGTCATTCGCGCTCTTTAGCGGCACGCAGCCGAGCGAACCAGACCTGCTGTTCCACCAGTCCCGAGGTCGCCGGGCCGGGCGACGGAAGCGCCGTGTCCTCTTCTCCGAAGATCTGCCGGATGGCTTCCTGCGTATCCAACGATCGGAGCTCGCGGCAGCGAATCGCTTCCAGCTCGACGCCCGCCGTGCGCCATGTCTCCACCCACTGGCGCAGAAGCTCGCGGTCCGGATCTGCCGCTGAACGCGATATCACGCATCTATGCTAACAGGCGGCATGCAGCTGAGTGCGCCGCTAAGTTATGTCGCGTTCACAGGAGTGTGAACGCTGCACGCAGGAGTGCGCGCGCCACGACAGCGGCGGTTGGCAAACTGCCTCACAAAACATTGGTCCAGACTACCCCAGGAAGCCCAGGTTCTGCGAGGTGAAGTTCGGCAGATTCGGAAATATCATGGGCAGCGCAGTGGTGGGTACGCCGAACCACGAGCATAGAGTCGCTCCGTACTGGTCGATGGAAGTGGTTGGGATCCAGCGGCCGCGGGTATCGGTGTCGTCCGGCCCGCCCAGTTCGAAAGTAGGGAATGCGCCGAAGATCCTGCCGCCTTGAACCGCCCCGCCGGCTACCACGTGATGTCCGCCCCAGGCGTGGTCGCTGCCGTCTCCCGAAGTGGGCTGGAATGTCCGGTTGAAGTCGGATTCCGTGAAGGCGGTTACATTCTGGGCCACTCCCAGCTCTACCGTCGCATTGTAGAAGGCGGACATCGACTGACTCAGCTCGGGGTATAGAGTGTTGAGCGTGCCTAACTCGCCGGTATGAGTGTCGAAGCTGCCCAGCGAGCAGAAGAAGATCTGGCGGCGCATTCCGAGATACGATTGCACCTGTATGATCTGCGCTACCTGCTGAAGCTGCGCGCCCAGCGTCGTGGTTGGGAACTGAGTCTTGAGCGGGGTCGATTGCGCTAACGCCTGACCCAGCGCTTTGGCGTCGGCGATGCTGTTCGATAACGTACTGTTAGCAGCCTGAGTCAGTGAAACGCCGCTGTTGAGAGTCAGTAGATTAGTTAGCGCCCCCAATCTCGCTTGCGAGGCCGCCGAGCTGTTGAAGCCGGCCAACTGCATCGACTGGCCCGGCGCCACCGCGCCTTGTTGAGTCTTGAGTCCAACGCCCTCGAGCGCGTTTCCAGCCACAGATAGGAAAGTGGGGAACGAGGAGGAGTTCAGGTTCTGGGAAGCGACATAGTCGGCCAGGCGCCCTCCCCAACCGGTCGGACTGTTACCTTGAGCGATGGATGTGGCCCACTGTTGCTGTTGATCGGCGTGGGAAAAGAGATTCAATGGAATCGGCGCCTGGGCCGCCTGGTATTGCGCTTGCGTGATGGGCGAGACCAGCGACCCCACGTTGGCGACCACAGCCAGCTCTTTAGCGGTGAACATACTTGCCAGCTCAGTCAGCAAGGTATGGAATCCATAAGGCGCGCCGCTTACGCTGGTTACCGGCGTCAAGGCGCTGGTGGCAAGTCCGAGAGATCCACGAATCGACTGATACGCGGTGTAACTGTCCATGGGGATGATGGTGTTATTGGAGTCATTCC
>JBEKNN010000324.1:0-9484 GCA_049522755.1 Bryobacteraceae bacterium
CCACCCCGGATTTCACCCTGCCGGATGCCCGCCAGTTTTCAAATCGCGGCAAGCCGAAAGCCCGTTCAAATCTCAGCAAGAAAAGCACTTGCCAGCAACGACGCTCTCATTAGCCGGACGGTAGTGATCTAACTTAACGACTTAAATGCTGGCTGGGCGAGAGCGACATAGAGATCGCGGAATCTCTGGCGATCGAGGAAGGCGTCGTCTCCGACCGAGCTAGAACTGCGGTTTCCGGCCTTCCAAGCGGCATTGTGGAACTTTAACGGACTGCCGCCGGCGCGTTGGCGTTTTCCCGAGACCCTATCGACGGTTAGGTTAATTTCGGTTTATGTGGTTGTAAGCTGGAGACGTTCGACAGGGATGCGGTGACATGCTGGCTTGGTCCCGTAGAGAGGAATCCACGACGATGCTTACTAGACGCAGTTTCATTAAGAGCGCTATTGCGCTGCCGATCGGCGGCGCTATAGCGACCTACCAGACGTTGTCCGCTCCGGCCCGGGGCCTCGTCAAGATTACAGCGGTTAAGGCAATGTCGGTCCGGGGCGGCGGCGCGGCGGCAGGCGGCCGGGGCGGCACAGTGGCCCCAGGTGGCCGGGGCGGCGCAGCGGCCGCTGCTGGCGGTGGCGGTGGTGGTGGGACCATGATCAAGATTGAGACGGATGCGGGGATCGACGGTTACGGCCCGGTCCTGGGAAGCGGTCCGTTGGCGCGAGCCGTCATTGCCGAATTCATGAGCGACCAGGGATCGGCGAAGGGCCTGGGCTTAATCGGGAAGGATCCACTTGCCATCGAGGTCCACCACCACAACATGTTCTACGCATGGGCGCAGCGCTACCGCCAGATGCGCATTTTGAGCGGTATCGACATTGCGCTCTGGGATGTGGCGGGCAAAATTCTGGACATGCCCGTTTCCAAACTCCTCGGTGGCAACTTCCGCGAGGAGATCGAGCTCTATTCGCACTGTGGGCACGAGGGCAATTTTTGGGATAAGGCCGAATGGACTGCCAGGGCGAAGGAACTAGTGGAGCAGCCGGCCGGTTTCAGGGCGTTCAAGGTAGACCTGAACGACGCGTTGGGCGTCATTGCCCGGCAGTACGTGCCAGCCATTGGGCCACGAGATGTCGCCAAGGTGACCCGGTGTTATGACTTGGCGCGCGAAGCGTTTGGTCCGGACATCGATATCGATGTCCACGGGCATAATGAGTTGGATATCTCGAGCGCAATCCAGGTGGCTCGGGCCGTGGAGCACATCAAGCCGATGTTCTTTGAAGATGCCATGGATCCCAATTATTCCGAATCGTGGATCGCGCTCCGCCATTCCACGAACACGCCGCTCCTCGTGGGCGAGGATGTCGAACTTGTGGAGGGCGCCGCCCCGTTCATTCAAAATTTGGCGGTCGATTATCTTCAGCCCGATTTGGTGAACTCGGGGGGCATCACTGGAGTGAAGAAGATCGCCGACTACGCAATCCCCTATCGATTTCCGATTTGTCTGCATAACGTGGGCGGGTTGCTTTTGAATCTTGCCTCGCAGCAGTTTGCGGCTGCGGTTCACAATTGCGACCGAATTGAATGCTCGCGTGGTTCCGATAAATCGGATCTCGCCACCGGCAACGTACCGATTATAAAGAATGGCCGGATGAAAGTGGCGAACCTGCCCGGCATCGGCTTTCTCCCCAATAATGACTACCTGAAGGCGCATTTGGCGGAGGGCGAGCCATGGTGGGGCTAGATCCGGCTTAACTATAGCGCCCGTCCGGGCGAAGTGAAGCTGTGGTTTCGGCAGCAGTGTGGAACCCCAACTGGCCTCCGTGCGGCGCGTCGTTCCACTGGCTGGTTCCATTGGTGTAGAGAGAAATCCATGACGATGCTTACCAGACGCAATTTCATTAAGGCCGCTGTAGCGCTGCCGATCGGCGGCGCTATAGGGGCCTACCAGACGTTGTCTGCACCGGCCCGAGGCCTTGTCAAGATTACGGCGGTCAAGGCGATGGCGATCCGGGGCGGCGGCGCGGCGACCGGCGGCCGGGGTGGACGCGGCGGCGCTGCTAACCCCGGCGGTGGCGCTGCCGGCGGCGGCGGTGGTAACGCCATGATCAAAATTGAGACGGATGCGGGGATCGATGGTTACGGCCCGGCTCTGGGAAGCGGTCCGTTGGCGCGAGCCGTCATTGCCGAATTCATGAGCGACCAGGGCTCGGCGAAGGGCCTGGGCTTGATCGGGAAGGATCCGCTTGCCATCGAGGTTCACCACCACAACATGTTCTACGCATGGGCGCAGCGCTACCGCCAGATGCGCATTTTGAGCGGTATCGACATTGCGCTCTGGGATGTGGCCGGCAAAATTCTGGACATGCCCGTTTCCAGACTCCTGGGCGGCAACTTCCGCGACGAAATCGATCTCTATTCTTGGTGCGGGCACGAGGGCAATTTTTGGGATAAGAGCGAATGGAATGCCAGGGCGAAGGCGCTGGTGGAGCAGCCGGCCGGGTACCGTGCGTTCAAGGTAGACCTGAACGACGCCTTGGGCGTCATTGCCCGGCAGTACTTGCCCGCCATTGGTCCACGAGATATCGCCAAGGTGGCCAAGTGTTACGACCTGGCGCGCGAAGCGTTTGGTCCGGACATTGATATCGATATCCACGGGCATAATGAGTTGGATATCTCCAGCGCAATCCAGGTGGCTCAGGCTCTGGAACACATCAAGCCGATGTTCTTCGAAGATCCCATCGATCCTCATTATTCCGAATCGTGGATCGCGCTCCGCCATTCCACGAACACGCCGATCCTCACGGGCGAGGATGTCGAGCTTGTAGAGGGCGCCGCCCCGTTCATCCAAAATCTGGCGGTCGATTATCTTCAGCCCGATATGGTGAACTCGGGGGGCATCACCGGGGTGAAGAAGATCGCCGACTTCGGAATCCCCTATCGCTTCCCGCTTTGTCTGCACCATGGGGGCGGGTTGCTCTCGAACCTCGTCAACCAGCAGTTTGCGGCCGGAGTTCACAATTGCGACCGCATTGAATGCCCGCCGGGTTCCGATAAATCGGAGCTTGCCACCGGCAACGTACCGATTATAAAGAATGGCCGGATGAAAGTGTCCAACGTTCCCGGTATCGGCTTTCTCCCCAATAATGACTACCTGAAGGCGCATTTGGCGGATGGCGAGCCATGGTGGGGGTAAACCCGCGTCCGATTATAACTAGAAGCTTATCCCTGAGGATTTCTAAAATCGTGAGGATTTCTAAAATGTCAATTCTTCGTCTTTCTGCGTTGCTTTTCGCAATAACGCTTCCCGTGATGTTTGCCGCATCCGGAGATCTAACTATATATTGGGTCGACGTCGAAGGGGGCGCGGCGACATTGATTATCACCCCCGCTGGCGAGTCGCTGTTGATCGATACGGGCAATTCCGTGCCGGCGGACGATCGGGACGCGAAAAGGATCTACGATGTCGCGACCAAGCAGGCCGGCCTCCACAAGATCGACTATCTGCTGACCACGCATTACCACACCGATCACGTAGGCGGCCTGGCAGCTTTGGCAAAACTGATTCCGATTGGACGGTTCTTCGACCACGGCGATTCGGTCGAGACCCAAACCAAAAATGGCGGACCGTTATATGACTCCTATAAGGCGATTTCCGCGGGAAAGCGCCAGATCCTGAAGCCCGGGGATCACATCCCCTTGAAGGGCGGCATGGACGTCGTGACGGTCTCTTCTAACGGCGCGGTTTTGTCCAAGCCGTTAAAAGGCCGCGGGGAACCGAATCCACTCTGCACTAACGCCGAGCAGAAAGAAGAGGATAAGACAGAGAATAACCGCAGCGTGGGCGTTGTTGTGACTTACGGAAACTTTAAGTTTCTCGATATGGGTGACCTGACTTGGTCGAAGGAGATGGAGCTTGCCTGCCCGGAAAATAAGGTTGGGACAGTGACCCTTTTTCAAGCCACACATCATGGTTTCTTTCGGGACTGGTCGGGCGCGCCCGCATTCATTTTCGCGATAAAGCCTCAGGTAGTCGTGGTCAACAATGGCGACACGAAAGGGCTGGAGCCTTCCGCTTTCGAGCGCATAAACAAGATCCCCGGACTGGAAGCCGTTTGGCAGGAACACCTCGCGTCTAGGAGCGATCAGGCGCACAACACCAACGAACAGAGGATCGCCAATACCGCGACTACAGGAAGTAACGATGGAAATTGGTTAGAGGCTGTGGTTTCCCGCGATGGAAAATTCACGATAACCAATAACCGCAACGGGTATCACGAGAGTTACGCTGCTCATTAATCGGTAGCGTGGCGAACGGTGCCGCGAAGATTCTGGCCTTCCAGTTTCTTGGCGGCCGTCTCTCGCCCAGCCATTTGCCAGCGCGGCGCACCAAATCCTGCGCCGCGCCGGTCGGCGCCGCCCCCACGACGATCCGCAGCGCGCCCGTCAGACAGCCGAACTGCGCAGCCGGCGTCGATCGCGCGAGCGACCGGGACCGGTGAGGGCGGTGAAATGTTGGCTGGAGACGATCCATTTATTCGCCGGCCTGTAATCGTGCCCTTCGCGGAGTCGCTCGGCGGGTGTGGCGCGCGAGCCATCACGCGGGCGGCCAGAAATCCCGTGCAAATCGATTCGGCGAGATACGTGCATATCCTGTCTCCGCCAGCCACATGCTGGGTTTCCTCACGAGCAAGCGAGCAGCCATGGCGAAGGCTAGGCGGCAATCGAATCACCGCCTTTAGGAGGCGCGCGAAGAGGCGCGGTATTCTATTCAAGATTTACATTGCGCACTTGATCGTCAATCGACATTCAACCGGTTGCGCCGGTCGATCCTTTCGGTATTTTGTTGCTCGCGGTCACAACTGCTTCCGAACGTTCTTGCCGTCCCAACGACGAACCCAACAGGGCTCTTCACTACCACTCCTCCAGTTCTGCATAAACTCTATGACTTGGCGAGTGGGGGCTGCCTGAAACGCCGCCTGCTTGTCGCCAAAAATTCCAAGGGCGCCCTATCGATAGTTAGGCCACTTTGAAGTTTGCGTGGGCAATAGTAGAAGCAATCTGACCTGGTGGGTCTGTGCAATGCTGCCTCCGAGTAGGGGCAAGCAGTTCCAAACTCTCCTTGGCCGGGGTCTGAAAGGAGTTGGATATGAAGTTCCGTCTATTCGCAGTTTGCTTTTCCTTGTTTTCAATCGCCGCCTTCGGGCAGACCAGCAGGGGAACTCTGACGGGTACTGTCACGGACCCCTCAGGCGCGGTGGTTCCGTCCGCCACTATCATGGCGACAAACACGGATACTCAGGCGCATTATCAAACCGCGACCACGCAGACCGGCAATTACACGCTTGAAGAGATGCCGGGTGGGCCATACGTTTTGACAATCGAAGCTCCGGGGTTCATTAAATACAATCAACAGGGCGTCCAGGTGCTGGCGGCACAGACACTGCGCATTGATATCAAGCTGCAAGTCGGCCAGTCTACGGAATCCGTTACGGTGACGGCCGAGGCGTCGCTGCTCAGAACCGAGTCCACCGATGTGTCCCATAACATGGACTTTTCGAACATCGCCAACCTGCCTGTTAATTACCAAGGGCGTAACTCGGGCAATGGCGCCGTGGAAAACCCGATCGCCTTCGTTGAGCTTCTGCCAGGCGCTTCGCTCGTCACCTATGGTAGCGACAGCATTCGCGTTAACGGCCTGCCGACCGACACAACCACTTTCATGGTGGAAGGGCAGAATTCCAGCAATCCTCTGGGAAACAGCGTCGCTTTCGAAAGTCAAGCCTCCGCGGAAGCGTTGCAAGAAGTCGCCTTGCAGACCAGCAACTTCAGCGCGGAGTACGGCCAGGTGGGAGGCGGCCTGATTAACTTTACCTCGAAATCCGGCACCAACAATGTTCACGGCAGCCTTTACGAAGACTTTCTTAATTCAGACCTCGGCGCTGGCCAGCCCTTCAGCAACAACGGCAACGGGCAACTGGTTCGCCCGCACAACGAGAAGAACGACTATGGTCTCACCCTCGGCGGACCCCTGGTCATTCCGCATATCTACAACGGGCACAATAAAACATTCTACTTCCTTAGTTTCGAGCAATATCGCGACGATCCAACCACTTCGGGAGTATTCGCCACGGTGCCGACCGCAGCCATGCGCAGCGGGAATTTCAATTCCATATTGACTGGAAAGACTCTCGGCACAGACCCCGTCGGGAACGCGATTACGGAGAACGCCATTTACGACCCGCTTTCCGCCTACACGGTGAACGGATACACAGAGGAGACTCAATTCCCAGGCAATATCATTCCGGTGAACCGCATGTCACCAGTTGCGCTGAAGATTCAAGCGTTGATTCCCGAGCCTACGAAGGCTGGAAATACAAACAATTGGGCGCAAAGTTATACTATTCCACACAGAATAACTATCCCAACCATCAAAATAGATCACAATCTCAGCGACAACCAGAAGATCTCGCTCTATATCTCGGAATTAAGAAACGATCTGCACGGCGGCAACGGCCCTGACGGCCTGCCCTATCCGATTACCGGCGCGCGCGACAATCACTTCCGTTCCCCTACGCTTCGGCTCAACTACGATAGAACCATTACGCCGACAACGCTGCTCCATGTTGGCATCGGTTACCTCCAGCTCTATGCTCCGGATTCCGCGAATAACGCGGTCCTTAATTATAATTCCGTGACCCAACTAGGCTTGGTGGGCGCGGTGCTGAACGACTTTACGGGTACCCCGGCTTATGGTTTTCCGCGGCTTACCGGCCTGACTTCGTCCTTCGGCGGCATGCTCAACATGGGACCGAGCAATGCCAACCATTATCTGGATGAAAAGCCCACGGCGGTAGCGAGCGCTTCTTTTGTCAGGGGCAATCACAGTTATAAGATCGGCGCGTCTTGGATGAAGGAGGCTGACACGGATACTAATGTAAGAGGGAGCCAGGGTATTTACAATTTCTCAAATATTGAGACAGCCCAACCATCCACTAACGGAGAATCTCTTAGTGGTGTCACGGGATTCGCGTACGCGAGTTTCTTGCTCGGCCTGGTGGACAACGCCAGTCTTTCAACTCCCCAAGATCCCCAATATCGGCACGTGCTTTGGGCTCTATACG
Organism: Bryobacteraceae bacterium; assembly: GCA_049522755.1. GTDB lineage: Bacteria > Acidobacteriota > Terriglobia > Bryobacterales > Bryobacteraceae > PALSA-243. Next base: position 7,116 of record JBEKNN010000324.1, read on the forward strand.
CTCAGGACACCTGGAAAATCACGCCCCGCCTGACGTTCGACTACGGCCTGAGATGGGACTATGCGGGCGCTTTCAGCGAGCTATGGAACCGCATGGCTAATTTCTCAGGGACTACACCAAATCCATCCGCCGGCGGCCTTCCTGGCGCGACGATCTACGACGGATATGGTACTGGACGCTGCAATTGCAGCTTCACCAAAAACTATCCGTACGCGTTTGGGCCCCGGCTTGGGGTCGCTTATCAGTTCGCTCCCAAGATGGTTCTCCGCGCCGGGTGGGGCGTCACGTATTCGCAAGGCGCACAGTACAACTACATCAGTAACAATCCGATCGTCGGGGTGGGTTTCAATCAGTTGACGTGGTTCCCCACCGCGTATGGCAAGCCCGCCGTGACGCTGGATCAAGGGCTACAGTACACCCAAGCTCAATTGTACGCAACTTCGTTGGATCCTGGAATCCGGCCCTCGCCCGGCCAGATTAACTCGCCAGCGTACTGGCTTGATCCGCAGGGAGGGCGCCCGGGGAGAATCATGCAGTGGAACATCGGCATTCAACGCGAAATTTCGAAGGATCTCCTGGTAGAAGCTGCCTACGTGGGCAACACCGGGGTTTGGGAACAAGCCGATTCGCTGGTCGATCTGAATGGCATCACAACGCAGCATCTTGCTTCGTTGGGTTTGAACATTTCTAGCGCGTCCGCCCGTTCGCTGCTGACCTCTCCGATGAATTCGCCCCAGGTCATCGCTGCCGGTTTCAAGCTGCCCTACGCGGGATTCCCCTCGACTTTGACGCTGGCCCAGGCTTTGCGTCCGTTTCCGCAGTTTGGGACCATCCCGGTCTTGTGGGCGCCAGATGGCAACAGTTGGTATAACGCGCTACAGGCGAAAGTTACAAAACGCTACGGGCACGGGCTGACTGCTCAGGCTGCCTTCACATATGCTCAGGAGTTGGAGATTGGGGCGGACTCTCAGAGCGGGGGTGCTGTGGCGATCAACGATGTTTACAACCGTCAAAACAACAAATATATCTCGCCTAGCTCGATTCCGTTAATCTTGGCATTCAATGTGGCGTACCAGGTTCCCAAGTTCGGGAGCAACCGATGGATACGGGGGACCTTGGGTGACTGGACCTTAGGCTTCCTCGCGCGATACCAAAGCGGCCTTCCGATTCTCGTTCCTTACTCGAATAACGGTCTTGAGTCAGATCTTTTGCGCAGTGCCAATAGTGCGGCCGACGCCACGTTCGATGACCGGGTGCCTGGCCAACCACTGTTTCTCAAGAACATAAACTGCGGCTGCATCGATCCTACCAAAACCCTGGTTCTGAATCCGGCGGCGTGGACCGATCCGGGCCCGGGAAACTGGGGCACAAGCGCTCCTTATTACAATGATTACCGCTACGAACGCCGTCCCGAAGAGAATGCGAACTTCGGTAGAGTCTTCCCTATTCGGGAGAAGCTGAAACTGACGGTCCGCGCGGAGTTCTACAACGTCTTCAACCGAACGTATTTAAACAATCCAACCTCCACCAACGCTGCCGCGACGGCCGTACAGGGCGGGGGTCTATACACTTCCGGTTTCGGATACATCAATTCGGGAACGACGTTCGAACCGCCGCGAACCGGCCAGATTGTGATGCGGCTTGTCTGGTAGGAATAGCCGCAAGTGATCGAGAGGAATTTGGGGCGGGACCTTCAGAATCCACAATCCCGCGCCCGCCGCGATTAAGGACGAGGCTGACCACAACGTGGACAGCCTCCCGCCTGAGGAATTCGGCGATTGCTCGGCCTAGGCTCGATGATAGAGGCTGGGCTTCGGCGCCCTGGACGCAAACTTGGGGACAAAGCCGGCGGCCTCACTTCGTACCATCCCCCGCATCCGGCCCGTCCGGCTGCGTCCCTAACGCCTCGCAAACGTTCCTAGATCGCAGCTAATTATAAAGCGGTAAAGGCACGATGGGGGAAAAGGTAAGTTATGGATGCTATTCAGAGATTTGAGCGAGGCGGTCCTTTTCTAGCGGAGAAGCCGCTAGAATTGGGGTGCGACCCCGAAACAGGACGTGTTGTGATAGTCTTCCTCTCATCGTTTCACGTCCCGGGGGGCCCATCATTTGAAACTCCGATGGGAGTAATGCTAACGACGGAAGCGGCACGAGCGCTTCTTACGGATCTCCCAAAGCTCGAAGCTCTTCTCGTAGAAGCAACGAAAGCCGCATCCAAACCAGATTTCGTCCAATAAAATAAAGCGCCGAGTACACCGCGCACGCTCATCGACACTTGCTTTCGACGCGGTCTGGCTACCGACAAAGCCACCGCGCACAAGAAGTACGAAGCGCAGTTTGCTAAACAGATTCGGCAGTCCGACCAGCGC
>JBEKNN010000325.1:0-9483 GCA_049522755.1 Bryobacteraceae bacterium
AATTAGATCCTCCCATGGAACCGGAAATCGATTACGTTCCTGATCCCGAACTGGACTTCGCAATTGCCGACGCCGAAGCGTTGATGCAATCCCTAAGGGAAGGTCCCATTTTGGTCGCCGGGAATAGGCTGATCAATTAAGGTTCGTTTATGCCCGAAGCAAACGTCCAGGCGGCACATTGCCCGGGCCAAGCCGGGCCGGTGTTACGCATTCGCGGCCTTCAGCCGGAGGGTCCGTCAGTCCGATGTGCCACTGACGGTGACGACATTCTGGTGCCGCGGGTACCCGCCAGCTATTTGCGTCCGGGTGACGACGTACGCGTCGGCGCGGTCAGTTCGCCAATCCGCGAATTCCTGGCCACTCAGAATGGCTCTCCCCGGAAAGCGCGGCAACTCTACTTCGGCCGGATAGGCTACGCCGCGCAACCGAAGGGCGACAAGCGCAATGAGTATTTCGTTCGCGCAGAAGTCCTCGAAAGCGCCTTCGGGATTCGCTCGCTTTATCTACCGAACAGCGCCGTACGAGACTACTTCTACTTTTTCACTCCAACGCCACCCGGTAAGAGCCAGCTAACACTCTACGAAGTCTTGCGGACGCGGCCAGCAGCGACGCCCGCCGATTTGCGGCTCTCGTACAGAATTTCTCGCCTGGAGCATGAATCTGATTCCGCCGCCAAGCCAGAGGCCCGAAGCGCAGAGCGGGCCTTTAATCTCTTGGCCCATCCCGACCTCCGCGCCTGTTACGATGCCCTATTGCGAGACCCGGACGCCCCGGCCGTCTTCCCGTACGGCGGCTTCGGTCAATGCGTGGTCTGTGGCGAACTTGCGGAGGATGGAAATACCTTTTTCGGCCGACGGCTGCTGTCCTATCTGCCGGACCAGCGGCAACGCCAGTTTCGCGCTCCACTGCGCCGCGTCGAATACTTCGATGGGTGTGCGCTCTACCGCGATAGCCGGCGGAAAGCACAGGTGTATATCGATCCATCGCTTCTCCCGCTCCGGTGGGATCCGACCTGGAACCAGTGGAAGCATCTCGTGGCGACGAAGATTGGCGTCACAGCAAGCTTCGTTCAATCCGGCAAGTACCGACACAAGAACGGCGAATGGGATCTGGTTAGGTGGGAGACCGCGCTGCCCAGTCGTCTGAGTGTCACAGTGCCCTCAGACGCTCAGACATGTCTTGCCGAGGCTCGCCGCTCGTATCAACGCTTCGGCGAGTATTATGACGCGATAGAGCACGTTCGAGTGCGTCTACAGCGGGAGCCGTTGGATCAAAGTCAGTTGATGGACCTCTGCCGTGGCCTTGGAATACCACTAGATTTCGATATCGCTCAATTCTGTTGGAAGCCGGACTACGATCCATATTTTTACCAACAGTTGAAGAAACGTAGCCAGAGCGTCTATCTTTTCCGCGACGAATACATCTTCCAACTGCCGTGCGTGATCGTTGCCGAAGTCCCTCAACTGGGCCACGCTACCTATATCTTTGCCAAGGCCGGCGATGTCCGCGAATTTGTGAACCATTACGCCACAACCAGCAGAGACGACATTCGCAAGAACCGGGGCAACGTGGCACACCAACTAGGTTACATCGGGCGTATCATGCACGGCCGAAATCCCCGGACGTGGAGTCGGGATTTGATTGCCCGGATCGGCGAAGCAGTAGACTGCTCTGCTGCTGCTGCTGCTGCTGCTGCTGCTGTTGTTGTGACTTGAATCGTAAGATGACCGTTTTGAAACCGTATATACCGTGGCCGACCACGACTGGGGCCTTACCCATAGCTCGCAAGGTTGGAACCATACTTTGCAAACCTATGAGTAAGACGCCGTTAGTTAGATCGTATAATGCGGCATCGTGTGATAGACTCCGTTCCGTTCTTAGCCCTTCGTGCCAATCGATATCCGTGGCGCACCTGCGGTGTATGTATGTAGCATGCGGAACATCTCCTTTCGAGGCAAACACTTGAACGTACAGACATGAGTTGGAGAGACGGCGATCTGCTTTTTATATCTCCGGCTGTCTCCGGCGGAATCTGTGCGGAAGGTCCCGCATTTCTCGTGGCAGTCCCTTGTGGGGCTTTGCCCCCCAAGCCCCCCAGGATTTATTGCAGTTTTCTTCCAGAGTGGATGATTTTTGTTGAGCGATGTCGGCGACCGCCGTACAATGGAGGAGCTTGATAGGAGGATAGGGCAACGCAGGGATACGACCCGAGCGCCGAATCAAGCCCGGAGTGGATGGCGGCCTTCGGGCAGCCTCCTGGGTAGCCTGCCACGCCATCTAAAAACGGTGGAGTGGCGCCGCGGAGTCGACTGGCGATTTTTTCGCGCTATTGGCTAATGGAAATATGGGGCCGAGCAAGTCTTGGATCGCCAACCACGGGTTCGGAAGCCTTGCGACCGAAAGGCTGATAAACCTAGCCTTTGGTCCCAATCGCACGAGTCAGTCGGTACACCAGCTTGTTTCCTATAACCTCCGGACCCTCGATGGCCGCGGTCGTGATCTCAGGATAAGTGGTGGCGTATAGGTTGATCACTTCCACCACTGTTAAATTTGGATTCGGATCGGGCAAACGCAGTCCGCCGTTATAACGAAATTCCCGCTCCAATGCTTCGACCTTCATAGTCCTCCTTAGTTTGTAGGTTGACAGAGTTAATGAAATTTCTTGACAGGTTAGTGAAAAAACTTGCCACAGTTAGTGAAATAATCCTACTTGACGTAGTAGCTGTTAGCGGCTGGAGTGGAACCGTCCGGTCGTCTAACGTGTCTTCTTTCGCTGGCGGGCCCTTCTAAACTGCGCATATAGCGTGACTTCTTCGAGGTTTTCGTCGTCCAGGTCTGCTGTAGCACTGAGAAGGGCGTTCGTTCGGGCCTTGGGTGCTGGCTCGGGAAAGAAGACAGTGATCGGCACTCCAAAGAACCTAGCCAGATTCTCCAGATCGGAGATCGAAGGCTTGTAGGTGGCAGTCTCCCAGCGGGAGACCGTGTTGGCGGTAGTGCTTACCGCTTCTGCCAACTCCTCTTGACTGATGCCCTGACCTTTGAGCGTGGTTCTTAGTTCCCGAATCTGCTTTCCAATCTGTTCGTAGATCTCCGGCATGTGCGCGTGCATCCTTTTAGAGGATATCATAATCCTTTTGGTGTTGACGCCAGCTTGGATTCGCGTTAAGCTTCCTTTTGAGGGATTGGCAAATCCTCTATAAGGATTACCCAAGAGCAGCCAGGAACGCAAGAGCCTTAACGCGCCTGGAGGGTTGATGAACGAACTAATCGACGGAGCGTGCCGTAGCAAGCTGACTTTTGTCGCCTCCCGCGAGTCCTCGGAGCGGGGTGAAGTTGATCGGTTAAGGCGAGTGCGCGAGCCTGTGAGCCGGTCAAAGTCGGGCGTGCAGGGCAAGGTCGCCGACGTGGCAAGTGGGCGCTCGCGGCATGCGGAATCACAAAATGAGCTGAAGGCATTCCGTGTCTTACTGGCCACGGCCCAACCCGACGCCTGGCAGGAGCAGCCGTTCTTTCTCGAATACCACTACGATGGGACAAAGCATCGGTATACCCCGGACATTCTCGTCGTTTGGGGCGCTAATCAGGAAGTCGTCGAAGTTAAGGAAGATGCGGAGGCCGAGAAACCCGAGAATCAGGCGCGCTTTGCATTGATCCGCGAACTGCTGGCAGAGCACGGATATCTATTCCGACTCTGGAAGCGGTCTGAGATCTGCGCCGAGCCCCGCCTGGCGAACGTCGGCCTTATATTGCGCTATCGCTGCGTATACGTCTCACCTGCGGAGCACGAAAGAATCCGAAGAGCATTCGCCTCAGAGCTGGAACTGAGCGTGCGCGCGTTCAGCGAAACCCAGGGAATGACCGTTCCAGGCGTGCTTCGTCTCGTGCTCGACGGCACGCTGCATATCGACTGGTGGGAGCCGCTTTGCCTGGACTCCAAGGTCAGCATCACGCCGATCGGCCGCCAAGTGTGGCCCTTTCCTTATCCCGAATCCTCGCGACAGCGATTTCCGGAGGGGCGATGTCGCTAAACGCACTGAGAAAGGGACAGCGGATCAAGGCCGGAGCCAGTGAGTTTCTGATACTTCAAAGACTGCCGGACAGCAGGTGGCAACTGCAAAACTCCGCGACGGGGGAATGGTGCACATTTACTGAAGATGATCTTCTCGATAGATTCGCGCGAAGTGAGCTGTCGTTCATTGCCGCGGCGGAGGCGGGCGGTATCGCCGGCGGACTCGCCGCGAAGATCGCCCGTGATCTGGCCGCCTACCCACCCGAATTGGTGGCGCTCGGCAGAAAACGCGAGCAGTATTTGAAAGAGATTGATCGGCAGCAGCCCATTCCGATTACCAGGACGACCTTGGATCCGCTCATCCGTTTGGTATCGGAGCGGGTCAATGATGACGATCCGCCTGGTTGGCTCACGGTCTGGCGGGATTACCGTAAGTGGGTAGCCGCGGGCCGTGACGTCCGGGCAGTCATTTTAAGATACGCCGATCGCGGCAAGAGCGTTGCTCGAACTATTCCGGACGTGAAACTCGTCAGCGATCGAGTTATCGACGAGTTGTACATGACGGCTGAGCGCAAGCGGGTACCAGAAGTACATCTGGAAATTGTTCGCCAGCTCAGTGAGGCAAACCAGTTGCGTCCGGAAGGCGACCGGTTTCCGATTCCAAGCCAAAGGACCACCTATCGCGAGATAGGCCGCAGATCCCCCTACGAGATCATGGTGGCGCGTTACGGCAAACGCCGCGCCGAAATGGAATTCAGAGTATCCGCCACGGGGCCCGAGACTACCCGCGCCCTGCAACGTGTATCGATGGATCACACTCCCAGCGACATCATCGTAGTGGACGACCGTAGCATGTTGCCGCTGGGCCGGCCGACGGTCACTTCCGCCCTCGATGAGCACACTCGTTGTCCAATGGGCTTCTACACTGGATTCGAACCGCCGAGCTGCTTGTCGGTGATGCGATGCTTGAAGCACGCGATTCTCCCGAAGACCTATGTCCCGCGGGACTTTCCGTCGGTCAAGAACCGGTGGGAATGCTACGGGGTACCGGAACTCGTGGTCGTCGATAACCCGCCGGAGTTCCATTCCAGTCACTTCGAACGCGCGTGTTTGCAGATCGGCGCCGATATCCAATATGCCAAGGTTCTCGTGCCCTGGTACAAAGGTAAGCTCGAAAGGTTCCAGGGCACGATGAACCACGATTTGATGCACGGCAATCCTGGGACAACATTCAGCAACATTCTGGAACGTGACGACTACGATCCCACCCGCCACGCCGTCGTTTTGCTGAGCACATTTCGCGAGATGCTCCACAAGTGGATCATCGACGTGTATTTGCAGACGCCCCATCGCGGCATCAAGGACACACCGGCTCACCGGTGGCACAGTGAGATGATTGGCTTGCCGCCGCCCTTACCGCCGAGTGCCGGCGAGTTGGACGTCGTGCTGGGGATGATCGTCCAGCGCGTTGTGTTCCACTACGGTGTCGAGTTGGAGGGGCTGAAATACAATTGCCCAGAGCTCGGCGAACTGCGTCGGCGACTGGGGACGGGCGCGAAAGTCGAGCTAACGTTCGACCCTGGCGACCTTGGCCATATCAATGTGCTTGACTCGCTCAAGGGAGCCTACGTTCATGTTCCCGCGGTGGATCAGGCGTATGCGAAGGGGCTCTCCTTCTGGCAGAACAAGGTAATCCGACGGTATGCGCAACGTCAGTTGAATGCTCGCACCGATATCGTGGCACTCGCGCAGGCCAAGGCAGAAATCCGTGCGCTCGTGGAGCGCGACTTCAATCGCAAATCGACGCGGGGTCGTAAGCGTCATGCGCGTTTCATGGAGGATCATGCAACCGCGACCGCTTTGGAAGTGGTCAGCACCGAGGCCGTAGGCAACGACACACCGGACTGTTCAGAGAACCAACCCGGTCTTCCAGACGGTACAGAGGGACCACAACGAGCACCCGCTGAAGCCAGTCCCGCACCCTCGCCAGCCGCCCGGCCCGACGCTTTTACTGATGACGAGATCCTACCAGTTTTCGAGGCCGATCTCGATCTACCTCACCTGGCAGTGGCTGGTGTGATTGCTCCGAAAAACGCCTCAGGCATGAAAGAAAGCCAATGACGGAATCCATGGAGCGGTCTGAGCGTGTACTGGTCAAATACCCGCTGTTCAAAACCGCCATTGCGCGAATCCAGGCATGCTTTGACAGTCACGATGCTACGGCCGAACCCGACTGCTGTCCCATTGTTGGCGAAAGCGGCAGCGGGAAAACCACCATCATTTCGTACTTCTCTAGCCTGCATCCGCGTGTTGACCACAAATGGGGTCTCGAAGTTCCCGTGCTCGTTGCCAAGGTTCCGGCCCGGCCAACTGTGAAGAGTTTCGCAGAAACACTCCTTTATCAACTCGGCGATCCGCTTTGGTCGCGCGGCAACACGGTGAGCAAAAGCATTCGCCTGCGGGAACTCCTCAAGCGCTGCCGCGTACGCCTGCTCGCACTCGATGAGTTCCAGCATTTCGTGGATGTCCGTCAGGCGAATATTCCGAACGATGTTGCGGATTGGCTAAAGGAGCAAGTCGAGGAAGCGAAGTTGGCAATCGTGGTCCTTGGACTGCAACGTTGTTTGGAGGTGCTCCGGCAGAATGAACAGCTGCGGCGCCGCTTTAGCGCCACCTTGCGGGTAGGGGCCTTTCGCTGGGATGCCAAAGACGATCGGACAACCTATAGGGCCTTCCTCCGCGCAGTTCAGGAACAGCTCTCGGAGTACGTCATGCCCTCCCTGTCGGACATCGAGATGGCTTTCCGGATGCATTACGCTTCTTATGGCCTCATCGGTTATACGATGAAAATCATCCGCGGGGCCGCCCGAATCGCCCGTGATCACCCGCGCCGGCAGATCACACTTCAGACGTTGTCCCAGTCGTTTGCAGAGCATGTGTGGTCGGACCGTCTCGATGATCCGAATCCGTTTGTCGAAACCTTCGATTGTGACAAGGCGCCACCGATGACGCTGCCGAGCGCACGGACGTATGTCCCGCGCGCCGCGGGTCATCGCAGCGTGGGCCTGGAGCTGCACGCATGAGCCAATCGATTCCCCGCGGCGCCCGGTTGCTCTTCCGGGTCGATCCATTGCCACGCGAGAGTCCCCGCGGATATCTATGCCGCGTCGCGCAGGAGCACGGCTATGCAGGCCCCCTTTCTCTGGCCCAGATTGCTGGGTTACCGACATCCGGGCTGGAGCGAGATGACACCGTTAAGCAGATTGCCCACGTATTGCGCCTGGAGCCGGAGGAGTGGCAGGCGATGTGTTATCGGCATGTCGGCGGACGCAACCGATACGACCAACGGTCATTTTACGGCGAACGGATTAGCGTCGATGATCTGAATTACGAGCGCCCACGAATATGCCCCCATTGCCTCAAGGAGAGCCCCATCTGGTGGGCCGTGTGGGATTTGGGACTCGTCACAGCCTGTCCTATCCACCGTTGCCATCTGGTCAACCAATGTCCGGCCTGCAAGAGGAGGCTGGCTTGGGAGCGGCCATCGGTGCATAAATGTCGTTGCGGACTCGATTTGCGCACCGTGACCGCGGAAGTAGCGACAGCCGATCTGGTGGCAATCAACGCAGCGATCTATAGAGCGGCCAGCTTTCCACCCGGCGAAGGCGCTGAGCTCGATCTGGCGGAATGTGGCTTTCCGCCGGAAATGCTGAGATTGAGCTTGGGAGCGTCGCTAAGGCTGATCCTTTTTGTCGGCTCCATTCGTGAAAAAGATAAACTGCGCCAGACGCAACGGCCCTTTGCCGCGACAGACATTGCTTTTGCAACCGAGATCGACCGTGGCGCGGTCACGGTGCTGAGGGAATGGCCGCGGCCGCTACGGGAGGTGCTGAGGCACATGCTCCCGCCGGAGCCCACCGATCCGGCCGCGCTGAACTTCAGTAAGATCTTCGGGAATTTTTACCGCCACCTGTTTCGTGTTCTTCCACGCAGCGAAGTCGGATTCTTGCACGATGTCTTCGAGAGGTTTGTAATCGAGGATTGGCCGGGCCTGATCCGCGGCCAGCACCGATACTTTTCGGCTGCCGTACTGCGGAATTCCCGTTGGATGACCGCGAACGAGGCCGAGGTGATAGCACACGTGGCCGGCGGGCGGATCTGGGATCTTGCCCGTCAAGGTGAAATCGACGCTATATTCCTCAACTTGGGCCGAGGAGGGAACCGCACGGAGTGCTGGATTCGACGGGAATCGCTGAACCAGTGGATTGCCGCTCGCGACGCGGCGCTCGCGCCCTACATGGCGCGACCCGAGGCAGAGGGGGCGCTCGGACTGAAGCACTTCACCCTTGCCACAGTCGCCGCCGCCGGGGCCATCCGCTACGCGATAGGACCCGAGCGAAATCTCCCGGCGCGGTGTTTTTTCTTCCTTCGCGAAGACGTTATGAAGATCAAGGGCGCGTTTGAAAAACATTCCGTGCCGGCGCAGGCATACTCGAAGCCTGGCGAGTTCATTGCACTGCGCCATGCCATGAAGAATTACCTCGGCCGCGATTCCGGGCTTGCCGCGGTTATCCGGGCCGTCGTCGACGGCAGTCTTGTTCCAGTCGGATACACCAACCAGTTTCGCGGGATCACCGGGTATTTGTTCCGGTCTGAGGATCTGCGGAAGTACCGCCCTGTGCCAGGCACAACCGTGCCCGAAGGAGGCGTTGTCAATTACGGCGCGGCGGCGGCCGTTTTGGGCGTAGCGGTGCCAGTGATTCGCGGCCTGGTGGCAGAGGGCATTCTGCAAACCACTGCGGAGTATCGGAACGGCTTTTCGAAGTTGTTGCCTGCCACGGATGTCCAACATTTCGCGGAAAGCTACGTGGCGACATCGGTCCTCGCCAGGCGATTCCGTCTCAACAGCCGTTCGCTAGCGAACTACCTGAAAGAGTCAGGCACACCGCTGCTTGCGATCCCAATACCTGACGCTGGTAAGGGACACGCATTTTTCCTTCGCAAAGATGTTGCAGCCCAAATCGAGCTTCCAAGTCGCGGGATGCTGAGGGAGCAGGCGCAACGCCGCATCGAGGCCGCGCAAAAGAAGAAGTGGGAAGAGTACAGATTAGCCAGGGAAACCGCCTTGGGTAAACCCATGCGACGAGCCCGTCCGAATTGTCGGCGCCGCTCCAGAAATCGCTCGAAATGAGGTCTTATCTTGGAAAATCGGAACTCGTCAGGTAGGTTTCCGATAAGCTCTTCGCCCACTTGCCTGGTACAGCCTTTCGGAGTACATCGGCGAGTCCAGCGCTAAACCACCATAGGGCTTCGAGAATTCGTCTAACACTTGGCAATCGATCCCGATTGTTTTGGATCAGCCGCTAACGGGTGCGAGACATAGAAGTGAGAGGCGGGGGAATCAGGCGGCGCGGCTTTCGGCCCAAAAGTCTTCGAACCTCTGATTGAAACGGCAACAACGCAGAGCGATGATG
>JBEKNN010000326.1:0-9445 GCA_049522755.1 Bryobacteraceae bacterium
GACAAATCCCTGAAACAAATGCAGCAGCGCCAGTTGCTTCCGCTCGGCTTCGGTAAACGCGTTCTCAAAGCCATACGCCAGCGAGGCCGCCAGCGACCTTGTCCGGCCCTCGCTCGCCTCATCCTCGAAAACCGCTTCGCCCGTCTGGAGCTTATGCACGAAGGCCGCGATTTGCTCTCGACTCTTCAACCCATCGCGCAACGCTTGGCCAACCAGCACCGTCAAGGTCAGCGGATTGCCTTGCGTGAACCGGATGAGCGCACGCCAGTCCTCCACATCGTCGAGTCGGCGTCCGAGCTTTTTCGCCAGTTCTTCCGTCATCTGCACGCATTCTTCAAACGGCATCGGCGGTAGTTCAATCCGCGCGGGCAACTCGTGGAGCCAACCGCGCTCGTCCCGCCGCGACGTCAAGAGAAGCTTCGCCTTGGTGGGTCGCGCCGCGTGCAGGAAGTCCAGCAGGTCCTTCTGCTCAGCAACGCTCCAGGCGGAAGGGGTACCAGCCGGGAATCCCGCAATCGGCTCGACGTTGTCCCAGATCCAAAAGACCGGAGTCTGCCGCAGAACTTGAAGAGCCACTTCCCGCCGTTGCCCGTCATCGAGCGTAAGCCATTGAATCCCGCCTCTTGCAAGTGTCGTCTCGAACAACCGCCCCAATTCATCCAACACCCGCGGCAACGCCTTATGCTGTTCGAACGAGGTGAACAGCACCGGTCCCGAGAGTCCGCCTGTTTCGAGGTACCAGCGGGCGAACTCCGTCGCAGTGCTCGTTTTGCCGCTTCCCGCATAAGCGTGCAGTAGAACGATGTTCTGCGCATCGAACCTCCGGTCCAGCTTGAGGATGGTCTCATCGCGGCCAATGAAACCCACGTCGGGCGCGTGTGGAAGGCCCGAATCGGACGCGGCTGGGCGGGCATCCAGTTTGATATCGAGGGTGCCTGCCCCTTCCATCGGCTTGGGAAACAGTTGAGTGGGGGCCGATTCAAACACCACCGGCACCGTCCAATCCTCAATCGGTCTGGCGCCGCTGCTCAACTGTTTGCGGGCCATCGTGGCAGCCTCGCCCAGCGGCAAACCCGAGGCCAGCGCAGCGTAGAGGTCGGCCATGTACTGCGCAGCCGTATCGACGAAGACGCTGTAGCGCCATGCCACCACCCCCGAAGCGCCATAATCCATCACTGCATGGGCGAAAGATCCGAACTGGCGGATCTGCTGGTGAAGGTCGCCAACTTTTTGCGGTTGCTCCGGTGGTTCGCTATCTGCGGAGCGGCAGGCGTTCAGAATAAGCAACGGCACGCGCGTTTCGTGAAGCAGCCTGCCCAGTTCGGCGGCCTTCACCGAGTGCGTATTTCGTTCGAGTTCGGGGTTCTCGAAGAAGACATCGCCCATCAGCCCATGGCCATCGAAATGAACCACGTGGAAAGGCTTGCCTTCGGCGTTGGCCTCGCGCAGTCGCTTGGCGAGATGCTCGAAAGTTGGGGGCCGCAGGACTTCCAGATCGAACGGCTCGCGCGCCGCGTCGCTCAGCCCTCGAATCAAGTGCCGCGCTACCGAGCGGAACGGCACGCGGTCGTTTTCGAGACGGCAGATCACCAGCAAGATCCGGATCTTCCCCGCAGACAGCTGTGGCGGGTTGGGACGGAGGGCCGGCCTGGAATGGCAGCGGACAAACGAGGGGACGCTCAGCGCGAGTGGCGAATCTGCCACGGGATCGCGCATCAGCTCCCAGGGAACCAGCGCGTCCTCCACCTCGGTTTCGACTTCTATTCGCGTGTCGTGGAGGCTATGGCGCACGCTCTCCCACACGTCGCTGCCGGCCAGCACCAGCCGGAACAATTCGCGCCCTACCTCGCCCATGCGCTGCTCGATGCGTTTGGCGATTTTTGGGGCCGGGTCCACCGGGTAGATCCGGTAATCCTCCAGATACCAGCGGATGTCCTCCGCCTCCTGGGCAGACAGTGCGAAGGAAAACGGCCGCTTCTCGATTTGCCGCGGGCCGCCGCCTTCTACCGTCGCTTCCACATGGGAACCGGTGTGGGTGATTCTCAGAATTGGCACTTGCTTTTGGTGAGTTTAGCATTCCTAACGTTGTAGGTCCTGTAACTCACACGCGATCCAGTGACTCATACGGCGGCGGGGGCAATTCGACATCGATCCGATCGCCAGCGTATATCTCGCCACTGGTCAGTACGACGCTCATGATGCCAGCCTTGCGAATTACATTGCCTTGCTCGTCATGACTTACAAGCCGCTTAAGAAGACCTTGTTGAAACTGATCCAACTGGACACACGGGTTTCGCAAACCAGTCACTTGGATCACCGCCGAATCACCCAAATGCAGCCGGGCGCCTCTTGGCAAACCAAGCAGATCGATGCCACAGGTTGTCACATTCTCACCTAACTCTCCGGGTGAGACTGTGAATCCGGCGCCGCGCAGCTCAGCATGTAATTCGGAATGAATCAGGTGTACCTGGCGCAGGTTCGGCTGGCTTGGGTCAACGGCCACGCGCGAGCGATGTTTGACAGTGGCGCCCATGTGAGCGTCGCCCTCCACTCCCAGCCCGGCCAGCAGCCGAATATACTCGCGATTCGGCTTGCTAAAGGAGTGTGTCGCGCTGCTACTTACCGCCACCACCGTGCCGCTCACTGCTTTGCCCTTTCGAAAACGCCATCCCCGCGAAGCTCACCACGCTGCGTTCGTCGATGTTCCACTGCTCATAGCGCAGCAATTCCCCGCGCGCGTCCGGCGCGGTTTTCAGAAACGTATAGAATGGCGACGAGCCGCACCACTTCAAATCGTCGTGGTTTTCCTGTACCAGATCCCAGAACCCCTGCGCGTCGCACGCGTTGATGCTCTCAATTCGCCGCTGGTCGCGCGCGCCTACCGCGGCCATCGCGCCCTCGTTGGCGATGGCCGAGAAGCGGTCCTGATAGCGCGCGCCCATGTGCGCCATATCCACCCCCAGAATCCAGAACAGGTTGTCACCCTCGCGCTCGCGCAGTTCGCCGAGAGCTTCCAAAAACGCCTTCACCTTGTCGTCGTCTTCGGGTTTGCCGCCGCGGTAAAGGCTGCGCAGGAAAGGACCGCACAGAATCGGCAGAATGCGTACGTTGGCGCCCAGCGCGTGCTGCAGGAAAATCAACTGCAGCTCCACCGTGTGCTCGAAGGAGTGGCAGAAATCTTCCATCTCCACCGCCGCCGGCGCGCGTTGCGCCAGCCAATCCACCAGCCGCGTGTCGTTAGCCACTTCCCCCATGGGCGTGCGGAATGGTTTACGCGTCAGTCCGAACTTTTCCGGCTCGCCATAATGCGAGGTCGCCAGAATCACGAACGTGCGCTCTTTGTGCTCCGGCCGCAGCACGCTGTATGCGGCTTGATACGATTGCCAACCGCCAACCGGACTCACATGCGGCGCCGCAATTCCCAACAGTCCGCCGTTGGCGCGCGGCGCATTAGTTTGCCGCTCCGCCGCCGTTTGCCCATGCGCCCCGGTTTCCCACTGCGTTAGAGCCGCGCGCAGCGCCTCCGGCTCCGCAGGATATGCCGAGCCTGCGTGCGCGGGCTCGCGCACCGGTTGCGCCGCGAATTCCCGGCGGCGCTCCACCTGCATGGCGGCGAAGGTCGGGTTCTCGAGGAACCCCGCCTGGTCGAGCGTCTCGATCAGATTCAGCTCCACCTCGCCAACTTCCAGTTTGCCGGTGACCCGCACTAATGTCTCGCGCAGGTCGAGCTCGGTATGGCATCCGTCGAAACACTCCAGGCACTGCACCAGCGCCGGCGGAACGATCAGCATGGCATCGGAGAAGTGGTAAGGGTCGCGGATGAACAGCCCCGGCTGATCGGGCGCCGGCGACGGCATGAAGTCGAGGTTCATGCGCAAACGGGGTAGTGTAAGAGACAAGGCTTTATGGTATCGCAGCCGGCGCCAACGCCCGGTATTTTCGCAGCAGCTCGTAAACCACCACGCCGCCCGCCGTGGCCACATTGAGCGAATGTTTGGAGCCCAGCATGGGGATGCGGACATGCGTATCGCAGCGCGCCGATACCTCGGCGCGGATGCCATCCACCTCATGCCCGAACACCACGCACACGGGGAAGTGCGGCGCCCAGTCGAACAGGTCTACAGCGTGAACGGTAGTTTCAATTGCCGCGATCTCGACGCCGCGCGCGCGGATGCTTTCGAGCAGCGGCGCCGCTTCCCAGGCATGCTCCCAGACCACGGTATCCTCCGCACCCAGAGCGGTCTTTGCGATGGCGCGCTTGGGCGGACGCCCGGTGATGCCGCAAAGATACAGCTTCTCGATGGCCGCGGCGTCGGCCGTGCGGAAGAACGCGCCCACGTTGTAAAGACTGCGCACGTTATCGAGCAGAATCGAAACCGGCAGCCGCCCAATCCGGTCGTAAGGCGCGCCGGCGCTGGTGGCCTGAAAGGGAATGCGGTCCATCGCACTGTAGAGTATAAGGGTGATCGCGGCTCTCGGGGCAGCACTGTTCTTCGCGTGGCTCGCAAGCGAGGTGGCGCGCGGCAACACCATGGGCTTCGACATGGCGGTTCGTACTGCCGTTCATTCGTGGGCGTCGCCGTGGCTCACGCGTGCCATGCGCGGGGCAAGCGAGCTTGGCGAGCCGGGTTTCGTGATTCCGCTCGGTTTGCTGCTGGCCGCGATGCTGATATGGCGCCGGCGCGCGCGGGCGGCCGTCACGTTGGGGGCCGCGGCCATCGGCGGCGAGTGCGTGAACGCGATTCTGAAGGCGGGTTTTCACCGCGCGCGGCCCGAGGCCTTTTTCGGCTTGCCCCAGCCGGAACACTACAGTTTCCCCAGCGGGCACGCTATGGCCTCCGTGTGCTTCTATGGCGCGCTGGCGGCGATTCTGGCGGCCGGCAGCGCACGCAGCGCCGCCTACTGGGCCGTCGGAATCGCCGTGCCGCTGATCATCGGCTTTTCGCGCGTCTATCTGGGCGTCCATTATCCGACCGACGTGCTGGCCGGATACGCGGCCGCCATCGTCTGGCTCACGATCCTGTTCCGCGTGGATCGGAATATCCCAAAGCGCCTTCCCCCTGCACAATAGTAAAATAAGGCTTCAGTCAAAATAAGACTTTCCCGGGGAGGAATCGAATGGCAGTGAAGCCCCGCCGCAAGGCGGTTGTGGTGGATGTCGGCGGCGTCAAAGTCGGCGGCGATTATCCCATCGTCGTGCAGTCGATGACCAATACCGACACGGCCGATTCGCCGTCCACCGTCAACCAGGTGATGGCATTGGCGCGCGCCGGCTCGGAACTGGTGCGCGTCACCGTCAACACCGAACAGGCCGCCGCCGCCGTTCCCAGAATCGTCGATGCGCTCGACAAGTTCGGCGTGCGCGTGCCCATTATCGGCGACTTCCACTATAACGGCCATCTGCTGCTGAAGAAGTATCCCGAATGCGCCCGCGCGCTGGCGAAGTACCGCATCAACCCCGGCAACGTCAACATCGGACGCAAGACCGACGACAATTTCCGCATCATGATCGAAGCCGCCATCGAGCATAACAAGCCCGTGCGCATCGGCGTCAATTGGGGCTCGCTCGATCAGGCGCTGCTGACGCGCATGATGGACGAGAATTCGCGTGCGGCAGAGCCGCGAGACGCCCGCGACGTAACGCTGGATGCAATTGTGGTGAGCGCCGTCGAATCGGCGCGCGCTGCGGAACGCCATGGGCTCGCCAAAGACAAGATCATTCTCAGCGCCAAGGTGAGCGGCGTGCAGGACCTCATCGACGTTTATCGCTCGCTGGCCGCGGCCTGCGATTATGCGTTGCACCTCGGTTTGACCGAAGCGGGCATGGGCAACAAGGGTGTGGTAGCAACCACCGCTGCGCTGGCGCCGCTTCTGCAGGAGGGCATCGGCGATACCATTCGCGCCTCGCTGACTCCGCCGCCCAACGGCGACCGCACCGAGGAAGTGATTGTCTCGCAGCAGATTCTGCAATCGCTGGGAATCCGCAGCTTCACTCCGCAAGTTACCTCGTGTCCGGGATGCGGGCGAACTACGAGTACGTTTTTCCAGGATATGGCCGACCAGATCCAGACTTATCTGCGCGAACAGATGCCGAAGTGGAAGGCCGGCCATCCGGGCGTAGAGTCGATGAAGGTCGCGGTGATGGGCTGCGTGGTGAATGGGCCCGGCGAATCGAAGCACTCCAACATCGGCATTTCGCTGCCGGGCACCTTCGAGGAGCCGGTTGCGCCGGTATATGTCGATGGCCGGCTGCTCACAACTTTGCGCGGCGACCGCATCGTCGCCGAGTTCATCGGCATCTTAAATGAGTACGTGGGATCACACTATTCCGTGGAGGAGAGAGTTCTCGAAGGGCAGTTGTTATAATCGAGTTACGGTCTTTATGCTATGAGTTCCAACGCCAAGCTTGCGGAAGTGGAAGTGGTAACACCCCCCGAGAACAACGGGCTCCCGGGATTCAAGATGTTCAATCGCATTGTCGATTGGATCACCAACGACCGTACGCAGTTGATCAATATTACCGACCGGATCAACGATGTGGTCCGCAAGAGCGGCATTCGCGACGGCCTGGTGCATTTGCAGTCGCTGCATACCACCACCTCGGTCTTCTTGAACGAGTGGCAGGACGCGCTGTTGCACGATATGCGCCGGCTGCTTGACGAGTTGGTAGACCGCGACGATAACTGGCGGCACAACGATCCGGAGTACTCCGACTGCGAGCGTAAGAACGCCGATTCGCACTTGCGCGGCATGATCATGGGCCAGAGCCTCTGTCTGCAGGTGCGTAACTCGGCGGTGCTGCTAGGCACATGGCAGAGCATCATTCTGGCCGAGTTCGACGGTCCGCGCAGCCGGTCGCTCTCGATTCAGGTATCCGGCGTTTAGCGCCGCTCAATCGACGTGTTATCGACGTAGACATGGCCAAACGCTTCACGCTGCCCGAGGCCCAGAGCCTGATCCCCCGAGTGGATCGGCTGTTACAGGAAGCGATCCGGTTGAAGCCGGATTTCGACCGGGCGGGCGCGGAGTTGGCGAAGATGAAGGAACGAATCCACATGATGGGCGGCTCGGTGGTAGACCGTCCGCCGTTCGTGGAAGTGAAGGAGCGGCGGGACCGGGCTTCGCAGGGACTCCGCAAGGCCCTCCAGGATCTACTCGATCTGGGAGTGCAGCTGAAGGATCTCGATTCGGGGCTGGTCGATTTTCCCACGCTGTTCCGCGGCCGCGAAGTCTACCTGTGTTGGAAGGTTGGCGAAACTTCCATCGAATTCTGGCACGGCGAAGAGGGCTTCCGCGGGCGCAAACCCATCGACCAGGATTTTCTGGACCACCACGAAGGCGACCGGACGCATTGACCGCCTCAGTAGGCGCTCGCAGTAATAGAGATGACGCACAACGGCCGCGAGGTGGAAATCAAGCTGGCGGTTTCCGGCGCCGTCGAAGCGAGGCGTATGCTTCGCGCCGCGGGCTTCCGCGTCTATGAGCGCCGCGTGTTCGAGAAGAATACGGTTTTCGACACCAGCAGCCAGACGCTGCGAAACTCCGCCCGGCTTCTGCGCGTCCGCGAGATCGGCAAGATCGCTAAGTTGACTTACAAGGGCCCGCCGGATAACGGAAAATACAAGAGCAGGGAAGAGCTTGAGTTGGACGTTTCGGACGCTAGAACTATCGGCGCCATTTTCGAGCGGCTGGCGTATCATCCGGCGTTCCGCTACGACAAGTTCCGCACCGAGTTCCGCCAGCGCGGCGCCAGCGGTGTCGTTACGGACGGTTCGGTTACGGGCGGAGTAGCCATGGTGGATGAGACCCCCATCGGCGTCTATCTCGAGTTGGAGGGCAGCCCCGCCTGGATAGACCGCACGGCCCGCAAGCTGGGGTTTGCGGAAAAGGACTACATCACCGCCAGTTATGCGCGCCTCTACACGGAATGGTGCGAAGCGCGCGGCGTGGAGCCCACCAACATGCTATTTGCCTGAGCCTATTTGCCTGAACCTATTTCCCTGAACCCACTTCCCTGAACCTACTTCCCTGAACCAGAGTTTGCGGCCACCAGAGTGCCGGGTATCCGAGGCGCGGGCGTACTCTTCCTATCCGGTTCGCCCACGTGCGTGGGCTTCTCACTCGGCGTCGCAGGTGTCTTAGGTTCGACATTTTTCTGCTCACTTTTCGGCGCAGCGGTCTCATCGGCGGGCAAGCCTTGCTCCCACCAATCCGTACTCTGGGCACAGTAGAGGCTCAAGAGATTGACCAGGTCCGTAAGAGATCCGGCTTCCTCTTCGCCGAGGCCGCGCTTCTCACCCTTCGACGCCATGAATGCCTCTTCCGGCGAAACCTCATACCGGTCGGATGCCAATGGAACGAACGCGCCGTCCACTTCCGCGCCCTTTTGCACCACCCAAACGAGCTTGTGCGTGTTGAGATCCCAGGTGACTGAGGCGAGCCTCTTGACTACAACAGCCTGCGAATCTGGTTTGGGATCTTGCGCCAATGAAAGGCTGGCGCAGGAGAGCATCAGTATCAGCGCGGTCTTCATTATTAGCTCCTCTTTTCCGGGCTCCGAGTGTCCCGAAGCCTTGTTACGCCGGTATAAGAGCATTTTCGGGGCCGTGGGACGGAACAGCACTCACCGCGCCGACTACCTTTCGCCGCGGAGCAACTTAGATAAGGAGTTCGGCGCGGCGCGGAGATATCAGGGGATGGAGAGATTCGGGCTGTATCGCCTCTCAGGAGCGTCGAGTGTCTCAGTGGCGGTCAGGAAGTAATTTGTGCTCGTCCGGCGGCTGGCCATTCGATCTTGTCGTAGACTTCGGCCAATGGAAGCACGCAGTCTACCGATGCGAGCTGAATATTTGCGTCCCTGCCGCTGGTCTCAGAGCGCAGCCAGTTATCGTCCGGCTGGCGAATTCATTGTTCGATGCGCGGCGCATCCTGTGCGACCAGGAGGTACTCACGCAGTGAGGGCAGCGTGCGGGATACGTATAGAAACCGGTGGCAGCCACTTGGAGTCTCAAGTTGCTCGCGTACACGCCGCATGGCCGCTCCTCTAGTTGCTGGCTCAGCTCACACATCGCATTCGTGACGATCAACGCGTGCCGGAGGTTGACCTGCGGCATCTCGATCATCTCGCCCTGGAAATACTCGCTCTTCCATTCGGCCCGGCGCTCTATCTCCAGGTACTCCTCCGGAGTCAGAAATGTCGAGGGTTGGGCACGCATTCTTTTTCCGCAGGCGGCCATTCTATCTGGTCGTAGATCCCGGCCAATGGAAGCACGCAGTCTACCGATGCGAGCTGAATATTTGCGTCCCTGCCGCGCGTCTCAGCGCGCAGCCAGTTATCGTCCGGCTGGCGAATCCATTGTTCGATGCGCGGCGCATCCTGTGCGACCAAAAGGTATTCACGCAGTGAGGGCAACGTGCGATATTGGTCAAATTTCTTGTCTCGATC
>JBEKNN010000327.1:0-9348 GCA_049522755.1 Bryobacteraceae bacterium
CAAAGCGGCGAAGAACCCCGGGCCGACTTTTTGCAAGCTCACTCGGTAAATGCTTTTCGGGTTTTCCGGTTCCGCTGGACCAACGGAAACGGCGCTCAGCGTAGGCGGCATGTAAGTGAAAGCGCTTGAGTCGGCGAGCGTCACTCCCTCCACTCCGCTTACCCGTGCCAACCGCTTGGGCAGACCGGCCAATGTCGCCGCGGAGTCAGCGGGTGAATAACCGTCGCGCACCGGATCCACTGAGAACAAATAGATGCCTGCCGTGTCGAATCCCGGACCGGCGCGGTTCGCGCCCTGCTGTATACCGATCACAGCGAAACCCATCATCAATACCAGCAACATGGCGGCGGCCATTTGATAAACCATGAATAGATTGCGCACGCCGAACCGCCGGTAGCGGCCGGCGTTGGCTGCCGCAATTTCCTTCAAGCTGGTCACCAGATCGGGCCGCGTGCTGGCGAGCGCGGGCATCAGTCCGAACGCGGCGCCGGACAGGGCGGAGATGAAGAAGGTGATCAGCGCCACTCGCAAATCCGGAGTGAGGCGAATACCGGAAGGAAACGCGGTGACCGGCTGCCCCAAGATCGGCCGCGTGAGGATGCCGTACGCGCAAGCAAGACCGGCGGCGCCGCCCACAATCGCCAGCGCGACGCTTTCCATCAGCAACTGGCGGATCAAGCGCGCCCGGCTGGCGCCCACCGAGAGACGAATGGCGATTTCCCGGCCGCGAGCGCTGCCCCGCGCCAACATCAGCCCGGCCAGGTTGGCGCAAGTGAATGTAAGAATCAGCGACATGACCAATCCCCAGCTCGCGACCACCAAGGCGCGCATCTCGGGGGTATTGGGCGTGATGCCGCCCGCCATGACCAGCCGTATTACCCGGCCCCGTCTATCCCGCGCCGGATCGCGCTTGCCATTTTGCCGATCGAGCAAGCGCGTCTGTGCGTCCAGCGCTGCCTCCGCCGCGGCCATTGTCACGTTCGGCGCGAGCCGCATCACTACCTGGAAGACGGATGAGCCGGCGTTATGCAGCACGTCGCCGGCGAGTTCCGGCGCCACCGCGGGATCGGCCGTGAGAGGAATGAAAATGTCCGCGGCGTTAGCGGGGAACACTCCCAGGAAGTCCCTCTGAGCCACGCCGACAACCGTGGCGATTTGTCCATTGATGCGCAGCGTGCGGCCAATCGCGTGCGGGTCCGCATTGAGGCGCATGCGCCAGAAACGTTCGCTCACTACCGCCGCAGGCGCGCCGCCGGGACGCTCCAGGGCCGGGTCGAAGAAGCGTCCGAGCAGCGGTCTCGTACCCAGCGTGGAGAAGTAAGCGTAGGAAACCAGATGCCCGGAGATGCGCTCCGGAACAGCGTTGTCCGCGCTCTCGATCGCGACTCCGAAGGGCACGGGACCGATGAAGGCAGCGGTGGATAAAGCGACGCCGCTGCTGTCGCGGTAGCGCTCGAAGTATGCGTACGTTACAGGGCCTTGGAACGCAACCAGCCGTGCGGGATCGCGCATCCCCGGCGCTGTCCGCAACAGTAGCCCATTCAAGAAACTGAACATAAAACTGCACAGCCCGATGCCCAGCGCCATAGTGACTACGGCGACGGCGGTAAAGCCGGGGCTCTTGCGCAGCGTGCGAAAGGCGAAGCCCAGGTCTTGCACCAGAGACTCGAGAAGCGGCATGCCGCGGTGATCTCGATTCGCTTCGCGCAGTTGCTGCGGATGCCCCAGCTTCAGCACCGCCGCGCGGCGCGCTTCGGCTCGGCTCATCCCGGTAGCTTCGTACTCTTCGGTGAGTGACTCCAGGTGATCTTGTAACTCGTCGTCGAACTCGTGATCGAGATCTTGCCTGTGAAAAACAGCACGCAGGCGGTATGCGATCACGCGCAGCCAGGTCATTGCTCACCTCCGCTCTCCATGGTGAGCACGCGGCCCATCATGGCGGTGATGCGGTCCCAGTTCTCGGTTCCGGCCACAAGCTGTTTCGCGCCCTTCTTAGTCAGCGAGTAATACTTGGCCCGCCGGTTGTTATTGGAGACGCCCCAATCGGCCGAGATCCAGCCGCGCTGTTGCAGCCGCACCAGAGACGCATAAATGGTGCCCTGATTGAGAAGGACCTCATCGCCGCTGACCTGCTCGATTCTGCGGGCGATTCCGTATCCGTGCAGGGGACCCAGAGCCGACAGCGTGCGCAGCACCATCAGATCCAAAGTGCCCTGGAGAAGATCGAGTTTCGATTGGGCCACGATGGCTCCTCCTGTGGGATTCGCACATCAGTATGGCACACGCAATGTGGGATGTCCACAGGAACCTTGGCGATGGTTCACCGGGGTGAGACTGCCGCTTTCCCGCGCCCGCATCCGGCTCGCCGTGGGTCTGGTTCCACAGCGCCATCCGCCCAGCCTTCGCGGCCCGGCGGGCGGCCACGTTGATTACGGCCCATCCGGAAGGTGTCGATCGCTCGCCAAAAGTGTTACAACCTCTTACTCCAATGGTGGCATCTAACCAGTGCTCCAAATCGTGATGGATTTTTCGAGGCGAACCAGGGAAAATTAAAGTGAAGCGTCTACGTCCTGCATTCGATGAACGGAAAGAGAGCTCATGCCTAAGCCAGTTCTATTGACGGTCGACGACGACCCCGATGTGCTCCGCGCCGTCGAGCGCGATCTCCGCCGCGAATATGCGGAGAAGTACCGTATTCTTCGCGCGGACTCCGGACCGGCCGCGCTCGATCTGCTGCGCAGGCTGGAGCAGCGCAACGATCCGGTTGCGCTGTTGCTGGCCGATCACCGCATGCCGCAGATGAACGGGATCGAGTTCCTGGCGGAGGCCATGAAGATCTATCCCAACGCTTGTCGCGTGTTGCTGACAGCCTACGCCGATACCGACGCCGCCATTCAGGCGATCAACGAAATCAAGCTACATCACTACCTGCTGAAGCCGTGGGATCCGCCGGAAGAGAATCTGTATCCAGTTATCAACGAACTGCTGGACGATTGGCTCGCGGAGTATACGCCGCCGTTCGACGGGCTGCGCGTGCTGGGGAGCCGCTGGTCGCCGAAGTCTTATGATTTACGCGAGTTTCTGGCGCGTAACCGGATTCCTTATCAATGGCTGGATGTCGAGGCGGCCGATCAGGACGCCGCCGTCAAACAGGTGGTCTCCAAGCTCGATCCGGAGGCTTTGAATCATTTGCCTCTGGTTCTGTTCCAGGACGGCGGCCGGCTGGCGGAGCCGCCTCACGCGGAAGTCGCCGAGCGGATCGGGCTCAGGACGCGCGCCGAGACCGAGTTTTACGACCTGGTGATCACAGGTGCGGGTCCCGCAGGCCTTGCCGCAGCGGTCTACGGCGCATCCGAGGGGCTCAAGACGCTGATGATCGAGCGGGAAGCTCCCGGAGGTCAGGCGGGTTTGAGCTCGCGCATCGAGAACTATCTCGGGTTTCCCACGGGCATCAGCGGATGGGACCTTACGCAGCGGGCCGTTACCCAAGCCAAGCGGTTTCAGGCGGAGATTCTTGCCCCTCAAGAAGTGGAGGCGCTGCGAATCGACGGCCCGTATCGGTACCTCAAGCTGTCCAACGGGACGGAGGTATGGTGCCATGCGCTGGTGATTGCCACCGGACTGCAGTGGCGCAGGCTCGGCATCCCCGGCATGGACCGGTTGCAGGGCGCGGGCGTCTATTATGGCGCCGGGATTGTGGAGGCGCGCTCCTGCAAGGATGAAGACGTGTACATCGTAGGCGGCGCCAACTCCGCGGGTCAGGCGGCGGTGCATTTCTCCGGCTATGCGCGGCGCGTGGTCATGCTGGTGCGCGGCGAATCGTTGGCGGCCACCATGTCCAGGTACCTGATCGACCGCATTGAGCAGACTCCCAATATTGAAGTACAGACCGGCGCGAGCGTGGTGGAAGTTTGCGGCGGCGTCCGGCTCGAAGAGATTTCGATCAAGTGCCACGCGACCGGCGCAGTGGATAACGCTAAAGCAAGTTCGCTGTTCATCTTCATTGGCGCCGAGCCCCGCACCAACTGGCTGGAAGGCGTGGTGGAGCGCGACGATCGAGGATTCATTCTGACCGGCTCCGACCTGGTTCGCGAGGGCAAACGTCCCAAGGGCTGGTCTCTCGACCGCGATCCGGGATTACTCGAAACCAGCGTCCCCGGAGTTTTCGCGGTAGGAGACGTCCGCCATGGATCGGTGAAGCGGGTCGCCTCCGGCGTTGGAGAAGGCTCGATTGCGATACAGTTCGTGCATCAGTATCTGAGCAAGGTGTAATTGTATTTTATGGCGACCGTCACAGGAACTCCACTTATTGAGGCTCTCCGCAAGATTCCCGTTTTCGAAGATCTGCAGGAGGATCAGCTGCAGTGGTTCGCGTCCAATGCCGAGGATCTGCACTTCGCGGCTGGCGATCTGGTGATTGAGGCAGGCGCTCCCGCGGACCAGTTGATTGTCATCCTGGCGGGTGAGTTGCAAGGCAAGCGGCCCACCGACGGAAGCGTCTATATAGCAGCCGCCGGCACGATTACCGGACTGCTGCCGTTCTCGCGCATGACCCAATTCCCATCCCGCATTCGCGCGACCGCGCCAACCCGCTTAGCCTCCCTGCACAAGGACCACTTCGAAGAGATGTTTCGCCGCATCCCCGACATCCAGCCTCGACTGGTTGGCTTGCTGACCGATCGCGTTCGCGAGAGCGCGCGGGCCGATCAGCAGCGCGAGAAACTGGCCGCGCTGGGCAAACTGTCGGCGGGTCTGGCGCATGAGCTGAACAACCCCGCGTCGGCGGTGCGGCGATCGACTGCCGGTCTGCGCGACGCCCTTGCCAATTTGCGCGAGGCCAACTTCAGATTATGCCGCGAAGAGCTGTCGGACGAAGTGCTGGAGCACCTTGCGGAGGTCGAAAAAGAGGTCGCCACCGAGATGACCGGGTCGCCGGTGATGGACGCGCTGGAACGCAGCGATCGCGAGGACCACATCACGGCATGGCTCGAGGGACGTGGCGTCACGCGACCTTGGGAGCTCGCGCCGGCGCTGGTTGAAGCCGAAGCCGGCGACGACTGTCTGGGCAAGCTGTTCGCTCAATTCCCCGGCAAGACTCTCGAATTCGCCCTGCGCCGCATGTCTGCCACCATTGAGGTGGAAAAGACCCTGCGGCAGATCGAGAGCAGCGCCGCGCGTATTTCCGACCTGGTCAAGGCGATCAAAGAATACACCTACATGGACCAATCCGGCGAAAAAGAGCTGGATCTGCACGAAGGTCTTGAGAGCACCCTGACCATGCTGCATCACGATCTGAAGAACGGCATCAACGTCCGCCGCGATTACGATAAATCATTACCTAAGGTCTGCGGTAAGGGAAGCGAGCTCAACCAGGTCTGGACCAACCTGATCGACAACGCGATTGATGCGCTGGCGGAACAGGCTAAGGCAAGCCGTGGTCAAATCACCATTCACACCGCGCGGGACGGCGCTTTCGCACTGGTCGACATCATCGACAATGGCCCCGGTATTCCGGCGGAGGTCAAGAGCCGCATCTTCGATCCGTTCTTTACGACCAAGCCGGTGGGTGAGGGCACGGGCCTCGGACTCGACACGGTGTACCGGATTGTCCACCAGCATAAGGGCGATGTCCGGGTGGATTCGCATCCCGGCGAAACGCACTTTCAGGTGCGGCTGCCGATTCCTCAGGGAGCCTGACATTGAGGATCTGCAGGATTTGGAAGTGAGCATCGGCTGCCGCCTTCCAGAAGCCCGTTATGAAAAGATTGGCTGCGGGGGACTGCAACGCTCGTTTTGCCATTTCGGGTGGCATTCGCGGCAACGGTTCGAAGGTTTGAAGATTACGGGGCTAAGTTATTGGCGAGAGACAGGGATTCGCTGTGCCGTAGGTGCTGAAAGCAAGTGTTTTCAGTGATTTATAACTTGCTCAACTGTCGGCAATTTGCGGCATTTTGCGCATCTTGCATACACAGCGCCTACAGTTCTTTTGGGCTCGCTCCAGCCGCACTAAAGGGACCGCTCGACCTTAGACCACCTAGACGCCCGCACCGGCCGCGCCAGCGGCTTCCCAGCGTCAATCACAGCGCAACCTGACAGACTAACCCTCTTTTCCGGTCGCCAGTTCTTCAGCTAAAGAGCGCCCTTCTTCCACTCGCCTTGATTACCATTATGATGTTCTTTTCCATCTCGTACTTCATACGCAAAATGTACCAATTCACGTTTTTCAAGGCTGTTGACGAATTCTTGGGCCGTCTCCCAGCCTATCTCGCTATGAACGGCGTGAATTGCATCATCACGACTCGAACCCGGACCATAGCTCGTCAGAATCTGGATTACTTTTTCTTCGGTGGTGGTCATATACCTAAACTCTACTTCAAAACATCTTGTCAGTCGTGGCCCCAAATCCTTCGCGCCACCAGTCCGCGCCGCTGTCTGAATCGGTCGCGCCATGCCTCGGCCAAATCTTGAGAGCGACCAAGCAGCCGGTCGTACGCTTCGTGTCGTGTCCGAATTCGGAAAAGGGACTCCAGAGGCCAGATTGCACGGGCCGGAGTTTTTTTCGAAATTTGGGGCCAGGACGTTTTTGAAAATTCTAATGAAGTACGTCCTCGGTAAACCCAGCCTCCGGTTTTTATAAAACCCAAACCGGGGAGCCCTCATTTCAGATAATCACTGTTGCACTTTTTCTGGCAACCGGCCCCGGCGACAGCAGCGAGTTCGCCGCGAAACAATCCATACCCCGGCCTTCCTACGCGCAAGCAGCCCCAAGAATCTGAGGACATCACCCGAAGGAACGCCAGCACAGCCGGGAAAGCTCCAAGGCGGCAGCATTTTCCATTCGGGTCATCGGCGGTACAATTATCCCATGCCTTTTGTGGACGCTGGAATGAATGTTTGGCTTGGGTGCCTGTACCGGTTAGACCAAAGGAAGGAAAACACAGGCAGGTAAAAACATTTGGAATGAGGGTCGAAATGAGACTATGCAGCTTGTTTTTGCTCTTGGCATCCGTTGTGATCGCCCAAGACAAATGGGACTTAATCCACATTGGTCAGACGACAGCCGAAGTTCACCAAGTCCTTGGAAAGCCACAATTCTCATCTAAAGGCAACAACCATTTTGAGGTATGGTCCGGCGATTTTACGGTGTCGTTCTCCAATGATCGCGTTGTTCTCATCAAACGCCCAAAGGTCGAGGACAAGGAGGTAGAAACCGAAACAATCTTCATGCCTCTTAACTTCGGCCCAGGCAAGACGGTGGTGTTCCACTTCAATAACAAGGAAGCAGCCCCACACGATTTGTTAATTCAACGATTCTTAGCTGATGGCACTCTTTTGGATTCCATTGTGAGGACAGCGGTCGCTGAAACTGCCACAGAGGTTCGGATGGACGTGGTATTGCCTGAACCAAAGGTGGTTACAAGACATGTGCCGCAACACATCATATTTGTGACACCCGGAATGCCTGCATCTACGGCCGGTCTCCGTAAAGGTGATGTGTTAATTAGCATAAATGGACGACCGATCACGAAAACGGCAGACGCTTCCAAAGCGATTCAAGATAGCGGAGGCAAATCGCTCGACATCGTATACGAACGCGGCGATGACAACAACACAAGGCATGTCGCAAGGGTAACTCCAGAGTTCAGCACCCGAGAGGCCCACTGGCTTATCGGCGTCTTAAGTAGAGAAGACGAGAATTATGACCTCAGCACTGGATGGATTCGGGTCATAGAAGAGGGCAAGGCGGTCGTTGTTTCTGCCACAATGGAAGCTCTAAAAGACAACAAGCTAGAACACTATTCGTTGGCGCCCGGAACCCCCGTATTCACCAAGGGATTCACGTTTAACAATACGTCTACGTTTTGCGAATCCGAGGCCGAGCTTGCCAAAGGTTTCAAGTGTAGTGGCGTTCAGGCTATTTTTTTTGTCAATCTGTCAGATAATCCAGTTGAGGTTGGACTATGCCTTGACACAGGATGCGTTCCGGTCATGACAGAGTCGGTTGCGGCACGAGGTATGATTGAATATCCAAACCAGCGCAAACAAAGCATAACGATTGCGACGGCGACTACGGGCTACTCTATAGCGGGTAATGTTTCCATTGGCGAAGGATCAATACAAAGCTTTGATGCACAAAGCACCATCACCTTTGGCGGCGAAATCAAGAAATAACTCGGGTCTGAAGCAAACGGAACGTTCGTCATGTGGTGGTCGTCCAATAATACGAGCGAAGAGGAATTGAAATAGCAACGTGCCGCACCGCAACGAAATATTGCTCCGTCCCAGGCTGAAGCTTATGTGGATTTGGGCCTTCAGGAAGATCGCTTACGGACTTCGATTTGTTCTACTATGGATTTCCCGAAAGCCTCAATCTGTTCCGCAAGTGAGCGTTCCAACTGCTTTTTGAGGCATTCTGAAAACACGTCTAACTCGTCGGGGCCAGGAAAGAGCGAAGAGCGATCAATGTCCCTTTTGTGTAGTTCCTCAACGAAGTTGGGGTACTTGTCCTTCTTGATTATCAACTTGCTCACGACCTGTCTTTCGACTACAGATGAGTTCAATAGCATCATAAGAAGGCTGAAATAGAAGTGGTAGTCATCACTCAGATTGAGTAGCAACAGACCTTCCTGTACCTTCATTCGATCATTGATTCGCACAGGTCGTGCGGGGACGATGATGGGCGGATTGTCGTCAGCGAATATAATTCGGTTGACGTAGCTGTCGTCAGTCTCCAAACCCGAGGGATGTGGAATCGGCGGCTGATGACTTTGCAGCAGTTTCATCGAACGTTGGACGAACCATTCCAAGTCAATCGCCCATATTGCTACGTCGGTCTGTGGCGGCTGTCCGTTCCCCAAGGCGAAGTGAAGGGCTACGTGGGGAGATCGGGTCCAATCCAGCAATCGTGTTGGTGTTCCGTAGTGCTGCATCAGTGCCAGCCAATCAACTACGCTGTCAACAGGGAGAGCAAGGTGTTCATGTGCATCACGCTGGAATCCATGCAACATGAAACTTTCATTCCGCCTACCATTCATGGGTCCAAAGGATGTGATGTGGGTACCACCCTGAGCGGCTTCGACCGTC
Organism: Bryobacteraceae bacterium; assembly: GCA_049522755.1. Classification (GTDB taxonomy): domain Bacteria; phylum Acidobacteriota; class Terriglobia; order Bryobacterales; family Bryobacteraceae; genus PALSA-243. Next base: position 9,085 of record JBEKNN010000327.1, read on the forward strand.
TTCCACACGTAACGATCAAAAGATGTGATGAGGTTCCAAGTTGCATTGGCTTGGCCCCTATAACACCACCCAGGCGGGAATGACCCAAACCACTGCTCAACGTCATCCCAAGTGGTGGCGTGCTCCGGTTCGAGTGCAAGGCGGTCCAATAGGTCAGATCACAACTGTCCGGCTATAAGTCGAACAGAATCAATTGATTGGCGGAGCTGAATAATTCCTCTTGGGAGTCGGGTGGCTGGAGTGCCTGTAAAATGGGCGTTTTCT
>JBEKNN010000328.1:0-9174 GCA_049522755.1 Bryobacteraceae bacterium
TCGAGAGCGCTTCCGATCCAGGTTTCCGAGCCTTTCTCGCCACGTAGCGGAATGGTCCAGAAGCGCCACGCGCGCTCGCCATTGGTGGCCCGATAGGCATCGACAAAGCCGCGCGCGCCTTCCTCGCCTCCGGCGATGCCGGAGAGCACCAGATCGCCGATCACCAGGGGAGCGGCGGTCGCGCTGTAGCCCTCTTTGGTGTCCGCCATTGTGACATCCCATAACTTGCGGCCGGTCAGCCGGTCAAGCGCAAGGAGATGCGCGTTGTCCGTAACGATGAATACACGGCTTCCGGAGAGCGCGACGCCGCGATTGGCGCCGCCGCCTGCCTCGCTGAGCAGGCCGGCAGTACGCGGCGTGCGGAACGCCCATATCTGGCGGCCGGTGGTTGCGTCGAGGGCATAAGCCTCGTTCGCGCCGGTGATGTACATGACACCATCCACGACAACCGGGGTGACCTCCAGCCGGGGCGCGCCAGGAACCGGAAAAATCCAGGCGGGCGCCAAGTGCTTTACACTGGCCGTATCAATCTGAGCGAGCGAGCTATAGCGGTTACCCGTGTAGCCGCCATCGTAGCTGGGCCAATCGAGTTTTGGCTCGATCCGGCGTTCCGCATAAGTATCGCCGCTACGCGTCAGCAGATGGAATTTGCCGTCGGCGGTCAAGAGGGTGGCGCTGAAGGGGGCCGAACTGATCAGTGTGCCTTCCAGCGTGCGGCCATCCTCAAGTCTCAGTGTCGCGGGCTGCGGCTGGAAGCGTCCGCCGCCGCGGCCACCGCGTGCCGGTAACGCCGCTCCGCTGATTGCGCCAGAGGCCAGTCCGCGTAAATGACCGATCAGCACCTTGATCTCGGAGTCGTTGAAATCGAATTTGGGCATGCCCCTGTCGAGGCGGCCGTTGCGCACCAGAGCAGAGAGTTCCTCGTCGGAATGCGAAGTAACGAAGGGGAGGATGCCGATCGCTCGGTCCGTGCCGTTGGCATCGCCACCGTGACAGATGGTGCAATGGTTTTCGAACGTCCTCGTAGGGGTAGGGCTGGCCTGCGGCTGAGCGAGCAACCACGGCGTTAGGAGAAAGACACAGCTGGATGTCTTGATCGTCATGAGCTGTGCGGTCGTGTGTTTCATCAGAATTAGTCCTGCACTGTGAAGTACGCGTTCAGGCGCAACCGATTCTACACCAGGACAGGTTCCCGAGACCCTATCGACGGTTAGGTTAATTTTGGCTTGTGTGGTTATAAGCTGGAGGCGTTCGACAGGGATGCTGTGACATGCGGGGTTGGTCCCGTACTGTAGAGAGGAATCCACGACGGTGCTTACCGGCCGCAATTTCATTAAGAGCGCTATAGCGCTGCTGATCGGCGGCGCTATAGCGAACTACCAGACGTTGTCTGCTCCGGCCGGAGGCCTTGTCAAGATTACGGGGCTCAAGGTAATGGCGATCCGGGGCGGCGGCCGGGGCGGACGCGGCGGCGCTGCTACCAGAATGCGATTAACGCCTGCCCACCTGGCATCGGCGGTGATGGTGGCGCCATGATCAAGATTGAGACGAATGCGGGAATCGACGGTCACGGCCCGGCTCTGGGAAGCGGTTCGTTGGCCAGGGTCGCGAAATTCCTCTGGCGTCTCTTTTGGCTGATTATTGCTTTCGGCGCGGCTTTTTTCCTGAGCGGAATTGCACTCAACCGCGGCGAACACATTAACAGCATCTGGCTGGTACTGGCGGCGGCTTGCACCTATGCGCTTGGCTATCGCTTCTACGCCAAGTTCATCGCCGCGCGCGTGATGGCGCTGAACGATGAACGCGCCACTCCCGCTGAACGCCTTCGCGACGGGCACGACTTCGAGCCCACCAACAAATGGATCTTGTTCGGACATCACTTCGCGGCTATCGCTGGGCCGGGTCCGCTGGTTGGGCCGGTGCTTGCCGCGCAGTTCGGCTATCTGCCGGGTACGCTTTGGATCGTGATTGGCGCGGTGCTGGGCGGCGCGGTTCAGGACTTCGTGATCTTGTTTGCCTCGATGCGCCGCGACGGCAAATCCCTCGGCGAGATGGCGCGCGAGGAGATCGGCAAAGTGGGCGGTTTCGCGGCGCTGTTTACAGTGCTGCTGATCATGGTAATCCTACTGGCGGTGGTGGGGCTGGTGGTGGTCAACGCGCTCAAAGGCAGCCCGTGGGGAACTTTCACTATCGCGGCCACCATGCCGGTGGCGCTGCTCATGGGGCTCTATTTGCATTACTGGCGTCCGGGAAAGGTTCTGGAATGCTCGGGGCTGGGGTTTGTGCTGGTGATGGCAAGCATCTTCGCCGGCCGATCGGTGGCCGCGTCGGCCTGGCTGTCGCCATGGTTCACTTGGAGCGCCATGGCGCTGGCGGTCGCCATCATCGCGTATGGATTCCTAGCCAGCGCGCTGCCGGTGTGGCTGCTGCTGGCCCCGCGCGGCTATTTGAGCACTTTCATCAAGCTGGGCGTGGTGCTGATGCTCGGCGTGGGCGTGCTGGTCGTACACCCCGACTTGCAACTTCCGGCATTGACGCGCTTCGTGGATGGCACCGGGCCGCTCTTCGCCGGCAAGGTATTTCCGTTCTGCTTCATCACCATCGCCTGTGGCGCGATTTCCGGCTTCCATGCGTTGATATCCTCAGGTACTACGCCCAAGATGATCGCCAAGGAATCGAATGCGCTGCCGATCGGTTACGGCTCCATGCTGCTCGAAAGCTTCGTCGCCATCATGGCGATGATCGCAGCGTGCGTGATGCAGCCGGGCGTCTACTTTGCGGTCAATTCCCCGGCCGGCGTGGTGGGGGCCACTCCTGCGGCTGCGGTGGCGAAGATTGCTTCCTGGGGCTTTCCCGTTACTGTTACGGAGATGAGCACGCTGGCGCATAGCGTTGGTGAGCAGACGCTCTTCTACCGCACGGGCGGCGCGCCTTCACTGGCGTTGGGCATGGCGCACATTTTCGCGCAAACCGGCGGTGGGCAGGCGCTAATCGCATTCTGGTACCACTTCGCCATCATGTTCGAGGCGCTGTTTATTCTGACTATCATCGACGCGGGCACGCGCGTCGGGAGATTCATGCTGCAGGACCTGCTGCGGCACTTCTCGGAACCGCTGGGGCGAGTGAACTGGATGCCGGGCGTGATTCTTACCAGCGCGGCGATAGTGGCCGCCTGGGGCTACTTTCTGATTCAGGGAGTGCGCGATCCGCTGGGCGGCATCAACTCGCTGTGGCCGATGTTCGGCATTGCCAACCAATTGCTGGCGGCGATCGCGCTGTGCGTGGGGACCACGATTCTGCTGAAGATGCATGGGGCGAAATACATGTGGATCACCTGCACGCCGCTGGCGTGGCTGGTGATCGTCACTTTCACGGCGGGATGGCAGAAGATCTTTTCGCCCGTTCCGGCCATCGGGTTTTTGGCGCAGGCGGACCAGCTTCAGGCCAGTCTGGCCGCGCCTACGGTCGCAACCCGGACATTGATCTTCAACGCGCGCCTGGATGCGGCGCTGTGCGCATTCCTGCTGCTGATGGTAGCGACGATTCTGCTCGATTCGTTCCGCGTCTGGTACGGCGTTTTGAGCGGAACGCAAGAGGCGCGGGTAGTGGAAGCGCCGTTCGTGCTGTCGCAGCTTCGCGCGGAGAAGCTATGAGCCTCGTCCGCAGTTTTTGGAGATTTGTGCTGGCGCTGCTGCGCGAAATCGGCGACGAGAACGCTTATCAGCGGCATTTGGCGGCGCATGGCCGCGTGCATTCCGGCGCGGAGTGGCGGCGATTCTCGGAAGAGTGGATGCGGGCGAAGTATGCGCGGGCCAAGTGCTGCTGATTCGGGCCGTCTTAAGGATAAGCTGAAGAGGCGATGAAAACGCCTTAGTGCTGTTGTTGCGAGAGAACTTGGCGGCATTGAGGCCTCCTTGCGAAATATCTGAAGCCTGATGCCACGGCACCCGACGAAACCCGCTTCGCCGCCGACCCTGGCATCTCCGCCCCGGCCCCGCCGCTGGAGCGATGCCGCCGCCTTCGCCGTTATCTTGTGCGTCACGTTGCTTGCCTACGTGCCCGCACTCAATGGCACGCGCCTTTGGGACGACGACGCGCATATTACACGCCCCGATCTGCAATCACTCCACGGCCTTTGGCGCATCTGGTTCGATCTCGGCGCAACTCAGCAGTACTACCCGCTCCTTCACAGCGCCTTCTGGATCGAGCACCGTATCTGGGGCGAGTGGACTCCCGGCTATCACGCTCTCAACATCCTGCTGCACGTTGCCTGCGCATGGCTGGTTGTGCTGCTCGCTCGCCGTCTCGCGATCCCTGGCGCGTGGCTGGCGGGTGCCGTCTTCGCCTTGCACCCGGCGGGCGTCGAAGCCGTGGCCTGGATCAGCGAACAGAAGAGCACCCTCTCCGGCGTCTTCTGCCTCGGCTCAGCGCTCGTTTATCTGTACTTCGACCACACCCGCCGCCGCTCGCGCTACTTTCTTGCTCTTGCGCTCTTCCTCTGCGCACTCTTGAGCAAGACCGTAACGTGCACGCTGCCCGCCGCGCTTCTGGTCGTCTTCTGGTGGAAGCGCGGCCACCTCGACTTCAGGCGCGATGTTGTCCCGTTGGTCCCGTGGCTCGCCCTTGGCGCTTCCGCCGGACTCTTCACCGCATGGGTGGAGCGCCGCTACATCCATGCCGAGGGCGCCGACTTCGCGCTCACACTACTTGATCGCGCGCTGCTCGCCGGCCGTGTCCTCTGGCTCTACCTCGCGCACCTCCTCTGGCCTTCGAACCTCATGTTCTTTTACCCGCGCTTCAATATTGACGCGCGCAATCCGCTTCAATACCTTTTCCCCGCTGTGGCAATCCTCGTGCTCATCGGGCTTATCCGGTTGGCACGAACACGCCGCGGGCCGCTCGCCGCTGCGTTGCTTTTTAGCGGAACGCTCTTTCCCGCGCTCGGCTTCGTGAACGTCTATCCGTTCATCTACTCCTGGGTGGCCGATCACTTTGGTTACCTCGCCTCCATTTCCGTCATCGTGCCGCTCTGCGCCCTTCGCACACGTGCGCCGCGCGGATATGCAGCTTCGATTTCGGCCGTCCTCCTGGCGGTCTTGGGCCTTCTCACATGGTGCCAAAGCCGTGACTACAAGGATATCGAAACCCTTTGGCGCGCCACCCTCGGACGTAATCCTTCGTCCTGGATGCCGCACTACAACCTGGGTGTCATCTACGCGGCCTCGCCCGAGCGCGCGGACGAAGCCATTACCGAATACCGCGCCGCTGTCCGCTACAAGCCCGACCTTGCCCAGGCCCACATCAACCTCGCCACGGAATTGGAAGACCAGCCCGGCGGCCTGCCCGAAGCCCTCCGCGAATACCAAGCCGCGCTGCGTCTGGGGCCGAACGAGGCCGGGGTCAACAGCAGCTATGGTCTTGCGCTGCTGCGTGCGCCGGACCGCCTAACCGAGGCCATTGCGCACCTCGAAACCGCCGTGCGCCTCGATCCCCGCTCAGTCGCCGCGCAAAACAACCTCGCCATCGGGCTCTCGCGCGTTCCGCAACGCCTTGCCGAAGCCATTGCCCACGCACGCGCGGCTGTTAGCTTGGACGCCTCCTCCGCCGAGTCGCACAACACGCTCGGATCGCTGCTTCTCATGGCACCCGGCCACGCGCCGGAAGCCATTATCGAATTTAAGGCTACGCTACGCATTCAGCCCGCCTATCGCGACGCCCACTACAACCTTGCCATCGCGCTTGCTGCGGCGCCCGACCGTCTGCCTGAAGCCATTGCCGAATTCGAGACGCTACTGCGGGCCTCGCCGGATGACGTTGAGGCCCACTATAGCCTCGCGCTGGCGCTGTCGTCCGTCCCCGGCCGCCTGCCCGACGCCATCGCTCACCTCGAAGTCGCGCAACGCCTCGACCCCGGCTCGCCCGAAATCGCGCAAATGCTCGCCCGTGCGCAGGCGATGCGACGGCGGGCAAGCCGCGGTGACCGGTAGTGGCTTGTGTATGACTGACTTATAGGTCCCCCTCGCGCTGCGTCGAGTAAATGGGATAACACCAAATTTCATCGGTGATGCACAGTCGACAGGAAGCCACCACACATCGTCCTGATTCTTAACGGAAAACCAACCTAAAAATGATGCCAAACTACTTTGCATAATCGTTAGACTTCTTTAGACTTGGAGGAGCCGACGGCCACTCAAAGGAGGAAGCGAATGTCGCGACGTACTTTAAGTTTTAAATGGCCTCAGTGCGACATAGAGAGAATCCATCTTCCGGCTTGCTCACGGTGTCGCCTTTGTGTCTCTCTATCCGGGACTCGTCAGGACAGACAAGGTCATGCAAGCTGCGGCTTGGCTCGATCTGAGTAATTCCGAATCCCCCGAATTCATTGGCCGGGCCGTCACAGCGCTTGCGGCCGATCCGAACCTCATACAACACACCGGAGCCGTCCGTGTTGCCGCGAACTTGGCAGTCGAGTACGGTTTCACCGACACTGATGGCAAGGTTCCACGGGCTCTAACGATTGGTGATGTCTGAAGGACTTTGAAGCACTTTGGGGGAGAAACCCACACGGCGTAGCGTTTATCGGGGCGAGTAGGTGCATCGTCGGTCCGCTCGGAAAGAGGCCATCCCGCGAAGCGGAGCCGGGCTCAGGTCGCCGACGTGAGAAACGGCCGGGAGCCTCCAATCTCCTCGGAAATGGCGTCCGAGGAGATTGGACCATCGGCCGACAGTGCCCTCGACGTTTCCCCCAACCGGACTTCACGGGACTAATAGTAGCAATCACATCACTGACGACCCCGGTCCCAAAGCCAGTCCGCTAGCGTCACCAAGGGCGCGCGTGTACGCTTGAAGATGGTGAGGTTTCGAAGAGGAAATGTCTCTCTCAGGACTTATTAATGAAACTGACGTCGCCGGCCTTGGGGTCGACGCGTTTCGCAGGGTACTTAACAGGCTTCTCAGCGTCGAATCGAGCATTCATCCCCTAACAATGTCGATGGATTCTCCGCTACCATCGAACCCAAAAGCCCTGGGCTCGCCCTCGTGAGTGGCGCTCTCACGGGCGACGTATTGCCCATGGGCTCGACACTGTCCGGCAACGGTGTTCTTCGCATACATGACCCGCACAGGACATCGTTGGTTGCAGGGCCGAGCGCCCTTCGGGCCACTGCCGGGTCCAACCGACCGGCGCTTCCGACTCGGATTGCTCGCTGGGCCATGTGGAAACGCCTTTCACATGTAAGGAAATAAGCGGAGGCGGTTTCGGACGGAGATAATCGCAAAATCGAAGGTGCATCCCAGATGGGATGCGGAGGGATCGAAGTGCATCCCACATTAACTGCAACTGGAGCAATGAGAAAACACTCCAAAAACCCAAACGACGCATCCCAACCTTATGTTCCACTACCAGTGTTTTGGGCCTGGGAACTGATCCTCGGGCCAGTCTAGGGCGCTGTCGGCTGTCGAAAGATGTCGAATCTTGTCGAAGTCTTCCAACTGTCGAATCGTGTGGAATTATGTCGAAAGACGTCGTAAACTGTTGAACACGTGCCAAAGGGCGAAGAATACACAAAGGCCGAGCAACAGTGGATCGCCGAGACCCGCCTCCGCCTCGCACAAAGGCGCGGAAAAAAGCCGGCGACAAAATCCGGCCAGATTCGCGCTCTTTGGCCCGAGATCCGAACTGCCATTGCCGATGGGCAAAGCTTGGCAAGCATCCGGCAGTGGCTCGAAGAGGAAGGCGGCGTCATCGTTACCGTGCAAAGCCTCGGTTCCTACCTCACACGCATTCGTCGGAAGGAGATGGCCGAGACAACCAAACCAAATCCGCCGGGCACCCAACCCTTGGTAGAAGCGAAGTTGCCACCTGCTCCGAGCCCACCGTCGAAGCTTCAGGAAAGCGCCAAGAAAAAGCACGGATTTGAGTATCCTCCCGGCCCGCCAGACGAAAGCAAGCTGATCTGAATCGCACATTTCGAAAGAGCTCACTTACGATTCCGCGTCCCGAAGTGCCTCTGCCATTTCCTTAGTATATGAGGGGGCAAAGTAAGGAGAAGCTATGCGCCGGAATGTTACGGACTTTGACAGACAAGACCTCGAAGCATTGCAAGCTATCGGATCTGGCGGTGAGACCGCTACACCCACGATTCATCTCACGCTGCAAGGAAAGGGAGGCGTCGGCAAAAGCTTGGTCGCCAGCATCCTCGCCCAATACTTCCGCCATCGCGGCGCGGAGATCCACTGCGTCGATACCGATCCAGTCAACCAGACTTTCTCGCAATATGCCGAATTGGGCGCGGAGCATCTGGAATTGATGCACGACGGCAAGATTGACTCGCGAGGTTTTGATGTTTTGATGGAACGGCTTCTCACCGAAGACGGGATTTTCATCGTGGACGACGGCGCGTCTACCTTCATTCCGCTCTGGAGCTACATCGTGGAAAACAACGTACTGGAATTGCTCCGCGCCACCGGCCGAGGACTGCGCGTTCATACGGTGGTGACGGGCGGACAGGCCCTCGGGGACACCCTCAAGGGGTTCAAGAGCCTCGCTGACAGTAGCGACGACCGGAACATCGTCGTCTGGTTGAACGAATACTTCGGCCTGATCGAGCGCGACGGCAAGGCGTTCACCGAGATGCTGGCTTACAAAGAGAGCGAGTCGAAAATCTTCGGGGTGGTGCGCATTCCCAAGAGGAACCAGGATACCTTCGGTCGCGACATCGAAGAGGTCATCGCGCGCAAGCTGACATTTGAGGATGCGATTCGGAACGGCAGGGCTTCGGTAATGAGTAAGCAGCGCCTCAAAGTGGTCCAGCGGGAACTATTCGAGCAGTTGGACCAAATGCCGCTGTTGTGAGAGGAGAAACGCAATGCAGGACGTAAAGCGATTGATCAGTGAAGTTGCCGCGCAAAACGGCATCCGCGTGGAGCCCGACGACCCACTGTTTGCGCTGGTGACGATCAACAGGATCGTCTTGGAGGAAGCCACACAGGAGTTGCAGGATCGGATTCAGGCGCGGATCGCGGAATTCGATGTTTCTTACCAAAGAGCGGAAAGACGCGCGGGCAGTGTGCTTGGGCAAATAGTAAAGGAGTCGGCGGAACAGATGCGGCAGGGTTTGCAGAATGATATTCACCGCGCCGGCCTCAAGGCCTGCGAATTTGTGCATCAAGTGA
>JBEKNN010000329.1:0-9092 GCA_049522755.1 Bryobacteraceae bacterium
ATATGCCCCGAACCGGTACGCTGGATATGGGCTGAATTTGCGGGCTCGATCCGCCTCCACCCGACAAAGATCCGCTTCCGCCAGAATTGGTGGGACTTACCGGAGCCTCATTGGACCGCTTATCGCAGCATCCCATGTCAATCCCCTTTGGTGAACTGTCCTAAGATCAGGTAGCGGCGCAGTATGGCGATTCCGCTGCGATGGAGCCTGGCCGTCTTGGCCAATGGATCGGGCGCCGATTGGTCTTGCAATGCGTCGCCGGCCCAGGCGTGCAGCGGATCGCGCCAGAAGTGAAATCCGAGAAACGCCATCAATAGGCCATACAGGATCGTCCCGGCTCGCGCGTACAATCCGAAATCCTCGGCGCGCGCACGGGCTTGACCCGTCCATAGGTTCAGTTGCTTGGTGCTGAGGGACGCGTACTTGGATGGAAAACCGTTTCGCAGCCAGCGCACCATCGCTTCTTCCACGCTCCCCTCGCTATCGGCGGCGATTTTATCGTACGGCTGCGCCTTCACCCAAAGCAGGGCCTGTAGAAATTGCTCGCCCGTAGCTCCCACGACCGGATTCGCAGCTTCATTCATCGCCGCGAAGAGTCGCTGGATAGCCGCTTCGCGCGGTAGGTCCCGCGTGGCGTGCAGCGTTCCCGAGGCCCAGGGCCAGAGCGGATCGTCATCGAAATAAGCGCCGAAGAAGACCATCAGCGTCGCCCAGGAAGACACCTCGTGAGATGCGGTGAAGCCATGAGCGTAAGCCCGCTCAGCTGCCAGATCGATTACCCGCCGAGTTTGCGGATCGGTCATCACGATGCAGTGAGACGGGAAACGCCGCCACAAATGCTCCAGCACTTCTTCGCGCAGTTTGAGATAAGCCCGGGTGGGGCGTGGAGGGGCGCCGGCGATCAATTAGAGGCTCCATCGTCAGGCGGGGGGTATTTATAAGGCTTGTCGTAGATCTCTCCGAGCTTGGCTTTGGTGGCAGCATCGATTTCGCCAGTCTTCTCAAGGCTGTTGTCGCGTTGAAAGTCCAGCAGCGCAAGCTTGGTCGCCTCGTTCAATTTGCCCGTCTCGCTGCCGCAATCGTAACCGAGGTTGGTGAGGCGGTTCTGTACTCCTGAAATTTCATTGAGAGGATCGAGATAACCGAACTGGAGGTTCATCGTAAAGACGTTGTCGCCTTCGCCGAGTTTAAGTTCGCCTGTTCTCGCGGTGGCGGGAACGAACTGCTGAACCACGCCCTGACCATCGGTTTTGCCGGTCTTCGCAACGCCATTTACGGTTAGGGTGTACGGCATAGCCGCAACGGCAACATTCATATCGAATAGTTGGAGCCGGAACACGGCGGGGATACCTTTGCGGCGGAAACGATGCTTGCAGCCGGTAGGACGTTTCTCAAATTTCTTGCGCAAGTCCGGGATCACAACGACGTCCCCTGGCAGGAGGATGTTCATGTCGGTGCGGCGTTGACGCAAATCCGCATTGGCTCCATCGTCCCAGATGGTGGTGGCAAGAAAGCCGCTCCGATCGGAAAGGCCGATGACGCTGTCGCCATCTACGATGGCGTGACTGGTCGGCACTCTGGCAGTATGGCATTCCGCGGCTGGACGTATCAAGATAGGAGAAGTCCCAAGAAATCGGCCGGCGGATTTGTTGCCTGAGGGAACGAGGGCCAGTTTCAGGCGGTGCCCAAAGTATTTTTCCGGTGAATGATTCGCAATATGGGCACCCTCTGGAAACGACTTGGTGGCAGAGGCAAAGCCAAGCTGCGAGCCAATCCCGCGGATCTGGAGCCTCTTTTACAGTGGTTCTTCAGAGGTCCAGACGGCAGATGGATAGATCTGCCCCGAAAACGCGGAGTGGCATTCTTAGGAATTCGTGATACCGTCAAAGTCGGTAAAGCCGCGTAGCGTGTAGCCGTCGTTAATGCGTTCGCGCAACTCGCGGTAATCCCAGTTTTTGACGCGCATGAGAATCAGCGCGCGCAGGGTCTGTGAGGGAGTGATGCCGTTGCGCCCGGTGGTGGGCTTCTTCAGGCCGCGCACCAGATCCAGGCGGACTTTCTCGGCCAAGGCGGAGTGTTGATCGAGGAATTCGGCGATGCCTCGCAGGGTGGGGTCGAGCTGGACGCCCTGGCGTGAATTGGGGATCGAGGGTTCGGCTCACGGTTTCTTCTCCGGACGTAGCAGACGATGGTTCAATTCGCAGATGCGTTCCAGGTTAGCCTTCAGCTTCCGGTAATTGCGCAGCCACTGACGGACCATCGGTACCTGGGCAGGGGGAAGGCTGATTTGTTTGGTGCGGCCGCCCGGATAACTGATGGTCAAAACCCACACCGGGTGGCCTTTGCCGCGGGCGCAGACGGAACAGCCGGTGGCATGACGGATGGTGCGATGGAGCAAGGAGCCGCGGAGGATCTCGGTGGTGGAGGGCAGAGCGGCGGCGAGCTTGGCGCGAGTTTTAAGGATTGCTCCCAGCTTCACTTATACAAGTGAAACAACAAAAAAGCTATCTTGTCAACCGCCGAATGAACATAGCCGCGTTAAATTTCAATCGTCGACCAGGAAGCTAGCCGAGGGATCGGTGCGCAGGGAACATTTTCGGTCGGCCTTGACTTATGCTCTCGGAACGTAATGGGCCTTCGCCCGTGGGATCGACATAACCATCGCGCTACCGCTTGGACGTTCCGATCGGAGACACCCCCAAGTTGCGCCGCGCTCTGGTAAAGGTTGAGTTTCCCGCAACAATCCTCAACCCGGCACCGATCCGCCAACTGCAAACTCGACGCCTCCGGAGCACGCAAGGCTAAAGCAAATCAATAGCTTACTGGTTTCGCGACAGAAACTAGCTATAACTTAGGGTGAGAGCCCGACCCGATGAAGCAACTGCTCAAACCGCGGATCGCCTCGCAACGGATCATAGATGGGATCCACCTTTAGGGCGGTCATGGCGTTGGAATGCTGCGCGTAGGCTTTTTCCAACCACAAAAAAGCCTGATCCTTGCGGTCAAGACCGATATACGCTACAACGAAACCGGCGGGATCGGTCTGCCCGGGGCGATTAATCCGCAGCGCCGACTGCAATGCGCGTTCGGCGGTCGATCGCTCTCCGGAGCGGCCATATACGTAGGCCAGCTCCGACCAGTACCAGGCTTCATCGGAAGGGATTCTGCGGTCGGGCGCGAACCGGGTCAGGGCTTCCTCTAACATCCCCTTGGCCTCGTATACGCGGAGCACGCAGCCCGCGGCTCTTCCGAAATGCGGGTCCAAATCCAGAACGGACCGGCACTTCTCCAGTGCGCGATCGTATTGGCGGGAATAAAGAAGCAGGAAGCCGTGATCGGCGGCGATGATTAGTGAAAGCGGGTCGAGCTGTCGGGCGCGCTCGCTTTCGCGAAAGGCTTCGTCGAAGCGGCCCAGGTATCCGAGATGTTCCGCGTACCAGTGATGCGCCATGGCGTAGCCGGGGTTTAACTGTATCGCGCGGCGGTATTCGTTTTCCGAGGTTTGCCAATCGCGATCGTAGTTCTGAACGATCACGGCTAACACCGTATGCGCTTCCGGCAAGTCAGGGTCGATCTCCAGAGCGCGCAACGCAGCGGCGCGGGCCTTGACCATGTAATCCGGCCGCGACTCGCTGGTATAGCCTCCCATCAGGGCATAACAATCCGCCAGACCGGCGTAGGAAGGCGCGTGGCTGGGATCTTTCGCAATCGCCTGTTGGAAATACCCGATAGCGCGCCAAAAATCGTTCGCGGTGCGCTTGTTCCAAAAGTAGAGGCCCTGAAGGTAGAGGTCGTAGGCCGCGGATTGTTGCGGCGACAGAGCGGGGCGTTTCAGCGGCGGTTGGGTGCGGCCCGCGCCGAATGCAAGTTGGATCTCGTCCGAAATTTCGCGCGCGATCTCGGCCTGAAGAGCCAGGAGGTCGCCCAGTTGGCGGTCGTATTCCCTGGCCCATGCGTGGGTTTCACCTCGAACCCGAATCAACTGCGCCGAGACGCGGACGCGGTCCTGCTGCCGGCGGAGGCTGCCTTCGAGGACGTACTGAACGCCCAACTCCTCGCCGATCTTCGCCACCCGCTCCTGGGTATGTTTGTAATGCATGACGGAGGTGCGGGCAATAACGCCGACGCGCGCCGGATTGATGCGGCCGAGTTGAGCGATCATCTCTTCGGTGAGGCCATCGCTCAAGTAATCCTGGGCGGCGTCTCCGGTTAAGTTTTCAAACGGGAGAACGGCGAGCAGGATGGCGCCGCCGGAAGGCTCAAATCGAACGCGCGCGCGCTGCCATAGTAAGTAAGCCGAGGCCGCGACGATGGTCGCCGATACGGCCAGAAGCAGCCAAAGCAGACGCGAGCGGGCGCCGCGGGCGGGCGGAGCTTGTTCGGACGGAGCTTGTTCGGACGGTTCTGGGGCGGCCACCGTCGCGGTAACCGGGGATTGCGCTTCGGCGGACGCCGCTCTCAGCGGCGCGGGCGCTTCCTGAACCGGCGCGATCAGGCGATATCCGAGCTTGGGGAGCGTCTCAACGTATCGCGGGGCGCTGGCGGAGTCGCTGAGGGCGCGTCTCAGCTCGTTGATGGAGGTATTCAAGCCCTGTTCGAAATCGACGAAGGTCTCCCCACGCCAAAGCATTTGCCGCAGCTCATCCCTGGTGACCACTTCGCCGGCGCGCTGTGCCAGAACCTGGAGGATCAGAAACGGCTGCGGGCGGAGCTTGAGCCTGGTTCCGTACTTATAGAGCTCGCGGGTGGGGGTACGGATTTCAAAAGGGCCGAAACGATAGGCGGCTGCGAGCGTAGTCATGCGTTCCCCTGCCTACCGCCCTTAATATGAGGCCTCAACTCCTGAAAATCGAGCTAGTTGGACGCTTATGCGAATTTCACGAAGCATTTAGCCATCCTCCATTGCCCGCTCCGCGCGCTTGTGCGAATTTCTGGAGCACAGGCCGTGCGAACGCCTGCGCGACAGCCCTCGCCCGCGGGACCAATCTGCGGATTATACCGCGATTCGATCCTGCGCTGAGGAGCACGCGATTAACGCGGACCTTCGAACTTTTCGGAGAGCACTGGCGCGCCGGGATCTGGCCGGCGTGGAGGGGGAAATATGCGAAAGAGCGATTGGAAATTCAAGACGTCCGCCAACTACAGCGGCGGAGCAGCGTTCGTCGCCGGCAGCCAGGGTTCGGTATGGCTCACGAAAGACGACGGGTTGACGGCGTACTACTGGTATGTCGCAGCCGGGCTATCGCTTGGCGCCAGCCCCGTGAGCTTTAGCGGCTCGACCAAAGACATGTGGAACACAGGGGCGGTTTACATGACGGACCAATTCTCCGGGAGCGAATTGGCCCCGAGCGACCTGGCGGGTTTTTGTTTGATCGGCGACATATCCGCGGGCTCCATGGAAGGCGTCAGCGTCACGGGCATGCTTGCCGGCGTGTCCCTCGCGGACTTGGCGGACGAGTTGGGATACCTAGGGATTAGATCGCAGCAACCGTCTCTGACTAACGTGCTTGACATCTTGAGCGATTCTGTGGATTTGCCTGTGCCGAGCTTCATGAGAGAACACGCCAAGGCTGTCATCGTGATGGGCGGGCTTACCAAAACCACCCCATCGGCCGCGATATCGGGGACTCTCGGCTACATGACCCTTCCCGGCGACGGCGTCGGCTCGACGGTTGCACCCCGGAGCGATCTGCCGATGCCGCAGGAAGACCTGGATATGAAGTTCAATTCTCAGGGGCGGGAGGAAGCGCCGCCGATCGTCCTTCCGGCGGACGCGTTGTTCGACTTCGACAAGTCTAATCTGAGGCCGGTAGCCGTCTCGGTGCTCCAGGCCGCCAAGACTACCATCCAGAGGTATCCGGACAAGCCGCTGCTGATCGACGGCTATACGGATAGTATCGGATCCGACGAGTATAACCGCGGGCTGTCGCATAGGCGCGCCGAGGCGGTGAAGAAATGGCTGACCGATCAGAAGATTCCGAACGCGATGTATACGCGCGGCAACGGCAAGGGAGATCTCAAGGATAGGGTTGCGTCGAACAGAACGCCGGACGGACGGCGACGAAATCGGCGGGTCCAAATCACAATCATGCAATCGAGTTGGCGCCCGGCCCGCTGAAGCCTGGGGCTTGTAATCGTTCGGGTCAGCCCAGATCTCCTCTGCTGCCTTCGCGTCGAGGTTCAGCCAACCGCGTCGTGAGCGCCTGGCGCGACGCAGGAAACGGGCATCTTTAGGGGCGCTCGGGAGTCTGAAGCGACGCAGGCGGGAATAGGCGATTTGGGGCCGCGCGTGTCTGGGATGAGAATTTTGGACTCGCCAACCTTCGAGACCTCCGATATGTCTTCGAATCGCCGCTTGCCTTAATTTCAGGAGCGTAAAATGGCCTACAAACAGAATATACCGGACGCATGGAAACGCATGCGCCCCAACACTGCGAAGCTGCCCTTCATCTACAATCTGGACGCCGCGGTGGGGGCGGGATCTCCCAACCAGCGCCTGGATGTAATGATGGTTCAGTACTTTCTTCAGAATTGGAGGATCAATAAAGGCGAAACGGTCCATCGAGTCAACCCGAATGCCGTCCCGCAACGCCCGCTGCCGGCCACGGGCGCGTTCGATAACCGGACACTCGCCTGGATTTTCTGGTATCAGCTTACGAATTTCGCGGACACCTCATCGATTACCGGTAAGATCACGCCGGCGGCGCAGGACGGCTCCGACCTAACCGGCCGCCACACTCTCTTGCACCTGGAACTGCAGCTTCTCGATCCGGACGCTAATGGCAAGACATTTACGAGCGACAATTCGAAGATGTTCCTGGACTTGTCTACGGATCCAACCGCGCCGCGGGAATTAGTCGCAGCGCTGGCAAAGCCTCGCTGAAGCGGCGGTTCTGGGGGGCGAGATGGACTCAAATTACTATATCCGATTCGACGAGATATACATGCCGCCGGCTGACGTGATTCGAGCCGGGCAAAAGTGGATCAAGATTATGAACGTCTCATTGGGGAGTTCACTTTTTGCGGGGGCGATAGGTCAGAGTTATGTAGTGAATGACAAATCTCTTCACATCACTCGGGAGATGAGCGCCGGCTCTGTCCGGTTCGCCAGGTTGGCCTCGGAAGGGCTGCACATCGACAATGTGCTCATCGAGGCCACGCGACGCGCAGGCAACGTGGAAGTGGTAACGATGCATATCGCCCTGGAGGATGTCATTGTCATGGCATACCAGCCAGTCTCGTCAACAAGAGTGGGTATTTCGCTAGAGAGAATTTCGCTGCAGTACGGCCTCTTCGTAGGATGAAACGGCATACGCGTTCACGACGTGGCCGTTCGGATAGATCCGCGCGGTAGCGTGCCAGTCTCGCTCAGGAGTCCCACGGCCGTCACTCGGACTGCCTTCGAATGCGGATCTCCGCTAAGACCTGGCTGCGCCATTTTTGCTCCTTCCGTTCTGCCCGGCTAGAGAGAATCACGTCGTCCCGTTAGTCTGGAACTGCGGACTATTGAGACCGGCTCCGGCCTCGGTTACGCAGGTCTCAGATCCGTTTTGGTCGTGAACTGGGAAACCTCAAGAATGCGTGAACTGCCGCGGATCAGCGCCAGCATGCGCCTTTGGGGGGAGTACCCCGCGGAAGTACCGATTGATCTCGTCACCGGTCTCCACGGACGCCGGGCCGGTATAGAATGGCTGATTGTGAATACGCAGTTAAAGCCGGGCTGGTCGCCTACGCAAAGTGCGTTTCGCGATCTTCTCAACTGGTTCGACGAAGGCGTCGAGTCCGGTGGTGAGAAGTATCTCGAAATGCACCGCAGGCTGGTCTCCTACTTCGCCCGCAAGAACTGCCTTACGCCCGACGACCTGGCCGACGAAACGCTAACGCGGGTTTTGCGGCGGCTGGAGGAAGTTGGCGCCATCCCAGACATGCCGGCCGCCCGATATTGCTACATCACGGCCAGGTTCGTCTTTCTGGAATACCTGCGCCGGGCCGAACACAGGCAGATCAGCCTCGATGCATTGCCGGGCTCCCGCTATACGGCCGCGGGGCTCGCGGCGCCTCCCGAGCCGGACGATGAGTTTAATGTACGGGCGAAGCGGCTCGATTGCCTGGAGCATTGTTTGCAGAAGCTGAACCCGGATCATCGGGAATTGATCTCCGAGTATTATCACGGGGAGCGGCAGGCGAAGATCGAGCGCCGCCGGGAACTGGCCGCGCGCCTCGGCCTTACCATGAACGCTTTGACCATCCGCGCCTGCCGCATCCGGGAGAAACTGGAGGCGTGCGTAAGAACGACGCTCGGTGCGGAGGGATGACGGGTTTTCGGGTTTTTCGCTTATTAAAGAGGAATGATGTTTTCGCCAGGCAATCAGGTTTATGACGATCAGCTCTTGATTCGTTATCTTCTGGGCCTTTTGCCGGAGGAGGAGACCGAGCGCCTGGATGATCTGAGCATCGTTGGCGACGACTTCGCGTGCCGTTTGAGGGACGTCGAAAACGATCTGGTGGACGCTTATGCCAGCGGCGAGCTTTCCGGGGAGACTTTGGCGCGCTTCCAATCGACCTATCTCTCCTCGGCCGCGCGACGCGAAAAGGTGAGATTCGCCGAAGCGCTTCTCGCCAGTGGGGGTGGCGCTGCGGGCGCGCCGGCCGGCGATGCGGCGTTCGGCAGCGCGCGGGCTGCCATACCGCCGAGTAGTAATCCGCCCAACCGTTCTACCCAACGCTCGCGAATCTTCGCCCTGCTGCGTTTCACTCTGAATTGGGGCTTTGCGGGCGCTGCGTGCCTGATGATAGCCGGGGGCGGTTATCTGCTGCTGGAGCGCCAGTCGCTGCGAAGCCAGCTGGATCGGGCGCAGGCAGATCGCGCGGCGCTCCAACAACGCGAGCGGGAGTTGCAAAAACAGCTTGAGGGACAGCGCCCGGACGCCAACCACCGAGCCGCGGAGACGGGAGCGCCGGCGCGCGCGCCCAGATCGGTCGCAATCCTTCTATTGGCTCAGACGAGGGGGACCGGCCGTGTTGCCTCGATTGACGTACCGCCGGGGATCGATCGCGCATTGTTGCAGTTGCAGCTCGAGTTTGACGACTTC
>JBEKNN010000330.1:0-9067 GCA_049522755.1 Bryobacteraceae bacterium
CCGCGCAGCAGCCTGTTAGCGCTAGTTCGCCCAACGATACGGTTGAACTGAGCCCGCAGGCCCTTGCCACGGCTGGCGACGTGGATCACGCGGCGGCTCTCATTAGCTATAGCTAAGTAAGCTATAAGCTAGCGTAGTGTCCAATCAACGCGGAAGAGGCTCCTGTAGGGTGGCCCGGACGGTAGCCGGTAAGTTGTCGGCCTTCGACAGAAGGAGGCTGACCTGCCATATCTGCTCGTTGCTCAATGAGCCGCTGAACCCAGGCATCCCGGTCAGCCGGATGCCGTTCGCGACTTTCCAGTAAGTGACGCCCGCGAGATCGTCAGTAACGCCTTTACCCTTGAAAAGTTCCGGCGGCT
Source organism: Bryobacteraceae bacterium (assembly GCA_049522755.1). Taxonomy (GTDB): domain Bacteria; phylum Acidobacteriota; class Terriglobia; order Bryobacterales; family Bryobacteraceae; genus PALSA-243. The sequence continues at coordinate 360 of JBEKNN010000330.1, forward strand.
TGGGGAACTCCCCCTTTGCGATCGCTGTCTGATCCCGCCCCGGCAACCCATGACAAACGGCGCAGTTGTCACGGTAGATTTGTGCTCCCGCCGCGTAAACCTCATCCGATGCCGGAATCGGCGATGATTTCGGCGCTTCCTTGTTGACGCGCGCATTCAACGCGATACCAGTTATTAGTTTTTCAAACGGCAGCGGGGCCGACGCGGTTGCAACAGGCGCCAGACCGAGCGCAACGTAACTAAAGCCCCCGACCACAATCAACGTCGGCGCCGCAATGAACCCGAATACGAATTGCCTCATAACCATTTACCCTCTGTTTAAGAACGCTTCAGATCTCTCCGCGGCGGCTTACGGATGCTCGTGCTCGTGCGGTTCGTTTTGGTGATCCGGCGGCTTAATCCCCGCCACTTCCCTCAGTCGCGCTCTTGGCCACAGGGGGTAAAGCTGCAGTAGCAGCGCGGTTGCGGACAGCGCCTTCGGCGCCATGCCACTGCGTGAAAGACTCACGGACGATACGAAAGATGGGCCGCCGGTTTTGCGCGACCAGTTTGAGCCATTGCCAAACGCCCCTTCTGGGGAAGTAAATCCCGCGGAAGAACAGCCGCGAGGCCATGTGACTGATCTTATAGGGAACCGGCTCATCCTTAATCGATTCTAGCGCCCGCTCGGTTGCGGCCGGGCTGTAGGCGTTCATCCATGCGTAGCGGACTTCATCCTGCACCTCGTCGATGGCTATCTTCATGGGGGTGTGCGCCATACGGAAGGGTGCGAATTCCAGCCAATGTTTAGGGCGCGTGAGGCGGCCTTCTCTTAACAACCGGTCGTACAAAGGCGTGGCCGGGAACGGCGTGATCTGCCCGAAGACGGGCAACACCGGCGGCCAGGCCCGCATCTGCGCGAGTGTGCGCTCGGCGACGCCGGTGGTATCGTGATCGAGACCGAAGATGAAAGACGTAATGGCGTAAACATTACGGCGCGCCAGGCGCTCCAGAACGCCGGCGTACTCGCCGGGTTTGTTGAAACTCTTCTTCACGTCCGCCAGATTGGCGGGGTCGAGCGATTCCATGCCGATGAAGATCCACTTGCCGCCGGATGCGGCGATCAGGTCCACCAGCTCCTCGTCGCGCAGAAGATTGGCGCTGATCTGCGCTACCCAGTTCAGTTCGGCGCCGGCGGCGATAATATCCCGCAGCAGGGACTTGGTGCGCTTGACGTTGATGGCGAAATTGTCGTCGACGAAAAACACCGCAACCTGGCCGCTCGATTTACGCGCGCGCGCCTTCAGCCGCAGCAGTTCGTCCACGATGCTCTGGTTAGTGCGGAAGCGGATGGAATCGCCGAAGAAGCCCGTGACAGTGCAGAATTCGCATCCATAGGGACAGCCGCGGCCGGATTCAATGGGAATGATATGGAATGTCTCCCACTGGTACTTGAAATGGCGCATGATTGGGCTGACGAAACCCGGGATGCGATTGAACTGATCGAGATCGAGCGTCTCCCATGGGATGGGCGGATAGTCCTGTAGAGTGGGCTTGCGCTCCTGCCCGAAATCGTCCAGCGGTTTGTAGACTTCCTTCAAGCAGCCGCCTGCGGCGTCGGCGACAATGCGCGGCCAGGTTTCGTCGGCCTCGCCGAGCGCGATGGCGTCGGCATGGCGCGGTCCACCATCGCGGCCGAGGGCCTCATCGGGCACTTCGGTGACGTGCGGTCCGCCCATCACCACGCGGAGGCCGGCGGCGCGGAGGGCATCCGCAACGCGGTAAGCCTTGGCGACCATGCGGGTCATGGCGCCGATGCCGACCAGGTCGATTTTCGAGCGGAGGGCGAACTGGACCAGTTCCTCGTCGTCCATGGGCTGCGTATTGCCGTCGACCAGCACCACTTCATGTCCGGGAGGGGTGAGCGACTGCAAAAGGAACATCCAAAGATGCGGCATAAAATTTTGGGTTATGCCGTTGTCGGGGTTATATAAAAGTATTTTCATACGCTTGCCGATAGCCAGCCAATGAGGCGCTGGGAGGTTTCCTCTCCCCGGCAAGTCGTCCTAACGCGCTCGGCAGGGGCGAAAGCGCTGGTGGGATTCGGTGTCGGTCTGAACTGCCGTGATCACTCTGAGCAGGTCGGTAGTTCCCGCCCGGAAGGGGGCGACGCCTGCCATTCACTGTGGACGCCAAGTCATATCCACTCGCACCGGGATTTCGTTCTTAATAGCGACCGCTAAGAGCGAGGGTGGGTCGATTTTGAAATCGGAGAGCGTCGCCGGAATCGTTCCTGTGATCCGAATCTGGTTTCCTTGGGTCGCCAGTTGGAAGCCAACCTGTCTAAACTGGGCGGTCTGGCCGGCGAACTGGACCTCCAGATCGGCATGGATCGTGGCTGATGCGGAGACCGCTTCGGGTAATCGGGTGCGCACCGTGACCATGGGGAATTGTGCGCCGCGCGTTACCTGAAGCATGTGTAGATCGCGGTTGCTGTCTCCCGTATCAAACGATTTGACCGGCGCCGCGATCAAGAAATCGCATTGTCCGGCGTGGCAAACGCCCTTGCCTCGCGCCGCATGGCTGACGCCGTCGACCTGATGCAGCGGGTGCGACACGTGATACGTGAGAGTGGATTGGTCTAGAACCCATTGGCGATCCGCTTGTGCCAGCACAGGCTGGAAAGGCAGTAGAACCAGGATGGCCATCGGGATTTTTTTGTTCATAAGCCCTGCCTAGAATTTAATGGATACGGCCAGAACGGCGAGACCAAACGACGCGTAGGTCACGGTGGCCACCGCCGAATGCACCATGGCGACTCCATGAACCTTTTCCCCGCGGTCCTCTTGACTCAAAGCCATCGCCCCCAGGATAGGGGTCAGGATCATCCCGGGGCCGTGAATCCAGGCCAGGGCCTTGTGCAGGCGGATGGGGCCGCGCGTCGCCGTTCCCGGTATCTTGGGCGCGCGGATGGCATAGTATGCGGTCATGAAATACATATCCGCCGTGAACGATCCCAGACCGCCATGTATGTCGCGGCCGGTCGCGGTACTGTGCCTGCCGCCGGCCAGACTGGAGGTGGCGATGGTGGCGATCAATGGAGCGAGCGTAATCAGACCGAACCGTTGATGCATCTTGAGCATGTGCGAGCGTTTGTTGAGTCTCGCCTGATCCTGAGAATTTCCCTGCGTCTGATCCGGAGGGAAGCCCAGATCCCCCAACGAAGGCAGCGCCGCAAAACCGCTGGTAACTAAACTTAGGTCCATAGTTTGCTTGGCCCCTGCCGCGAGCGTCACGGCCGCTGCTTTAACGTCGAATCCTGCCGCCGAGATGGAGACCTCGTAATCGCCCGGTATGAGATCCGATAGGTTGTACTTCCCGGCCGCATCGGTTTGGGTTTCCTTCGATTGACCGGTGGCCACACTCTTGACGGAAACCTTGGCGTTGGGAACGACTGCTCCCGAAGAGTCGGTAATAGCGCCGGACAGTGCGGCGCCGGCGATTTGCGCCCGCAGAGGGGCTGAGGTCAGAAGAGCAAGCGCTACAATCCCAATCGCAAGGAGGGCCCTTGGGGTTCTCGGATGCATTTTAGAGATGCTCTGCTGCACGTTGGCTTCCGCACCCGGACGCTCTCCTCCCCGATCCAGCAACTTATTGACCCGAAAAGAGTATCCCTGTTTCGACAGCGGCGAGGGACAACGCGCGATAAAGGCGTCAGGCGGCAACTTGCCACCCGTGTCGCCTGTGTTAAAGGGCCAAGCTGGCTAGAACATCGCCAGCGTGCCTCGGCACGATCTGAAGGCCCTCCAACACTCAAAGGTTTATTGCGCGCCGCGCTAAGCCCAGGGCCTCCTGCCAGAACATAGTCGAATTGTGAGCTAGACCGACAACATTGTGGACGGCGTCGACGAACGCGCCTATTTGTTCTTCGGTGACGGCTAACGGCGGCGCGACTTTCAGCAGCATGAAATTGTTGCCGCAGATTTGGGTGAGGATGCCTTCATCGCGAAAGAGACGCATTACCGGGATCTGGCCGAACATTGCCGGGTGTATCCTTCGAAACGCCTCGAACGAGAGGCGCATTGCCATTGCCCTTGGAGCGGTGAATTCGATGCCGGAAAGCATGCCTATTCCCCGGACCTCTTTCACCATTTCGTAGCCGGAAAGCGCGTGGGTTAATCGTTGGCGCAACTCCTGGGCCGCCGCCGCGCCACGCTCCCCCAGGCGGTCGCGTTCGAGCACATCTAATGCCGCTAATCCAGCGCGCATTGCAAGCCCGTTCTCGCTGAATGTAGAGGTATGCACGATGGAGCGCTTCAAGGAGCCGTACACCGATTCGTAAATCTCGCCAGACATCAGCACAGCGCCGCTGGGGATAAGGCCGCCGCTGAGAGCTTTGGCGAGAATCACCATATCCGGCTGCACATCGAAATGGTGCGCGGCGAGAAAGGGGCCGGTGCGGTACATGCCGGTCTGAACTTCATCCAACACAAATAACGAGCCATAACGGCGGCAGAGCGCCTGCGCGGTTCGCAGATAGTCGGCGGCAGGCAGACGGATACCAGCCTCGGATTGGATGGGCTCCACGATGAATGCGGCGAAGCGCCTGGTGGCGAGTTGGCGCTCGAGAGCCTCGGCGTCGTCAAATGGAATGCCCTGCGTGTCAGGTAGCATGGGGCCGAAGCCTTCGCTCCAGAAGGAATCGCCCATTAACGATAGGGCGCCGCATGTAAGCCCGTGAAAGGCATTGTGGGCATATAGCAAACCGTTACGACCAGTGTGCGCGCGCGAAAACTTGATAGCGGCCTCCACGCCTTCGCTGCCGGAACTGCAGAAGAATACTTTGCTCAACTTGCCGCCGGCGCGGGCGCAGAGACGCGCAGCCAGTTCGCCCGCCAGTTCCGGAACATGGCTCTGCAACATCGCAGGGCCCTGCCGGTCCAATTCGTCCTTGAGCGCGGCGACGATTTCCGGGTGATTGTGGCCGGCGTTGTGGACACAATAGCCGGAGAGGTAATCGAGTATGCGGCGTCCGTCGGCGGTAAAGAGCTCGGCGCCGAGGCAGCGCTCGTAGCGAACATTCATCTGCATCAGGTCGAGCAGCCGCAGCCATTGCGGATTGACGAAGTCGCCATAGGAGACATCGCTGGCAATCGGAAGAACGTGATTTGTCATTGAACTATACCCATCGTTATGCACCCTGCAGATTGGACCGGCCAACCCGCACCACCTTGGCTTGCAAGATTTATGCCGTAAGCATATGGCGCCCCAGGGGAAGCAAAGAGCGCCGGATAAAATCGACGGTAGTCGCCTCGCCCACGTGCATGGCCAATTGTGTCGCAAAAATCCGCGGCTCGCAGGAAAGCGCGCGTAGCGCACGCCGTCGTACCCAGGCGGAACGATCCATCGAGAGCATCAGGGCTGACATTACCGAAGGCCGTCGTGCCAGCTTGCGGTGAGCGGCGGCATACGCTTTCAGATTGTGATCGGCGAGCGCTTGGGCCAGCGCCAAACTCTGCTCAAAGCCGAGCCGTAGGCCCTCGCCAGTGATGGCATCGACGGACCCCGACGCGTCGCCCACTAGAACGATGCGGCCGCGATAGACCGAGGGAAGGCGCCGGGTTGCGGTTATGGCGCCGCGTTCGGTTGTGGTCACCGGGACTTTGCGCAATCTGTCGAACAGTTCCGGGAACATAGGCAAGACCCGATCCAGGCGCAGGCGGGCGTCGCGGGAGATGGCCACCACGCAGACCTGCCTGCAGCCGATCGGCGTCACGTAGACCTGGCAAACCGAGCCCCAATGGATCTCGACGCAATCGGTCCAGGGGGCAATTTGATAGTGACGACGGAAGCCGAAGCGCAGGGACGCGGCTCCGGGACTATCCAGCGCGGCCCAGTGGCGCACGCGTGAGTTTTCGCCGTCGGCGCCCACTACCCAGCCGCAATCCACCGCGCCGCCATCCAGCATTACACCGGTGGCAGTCAAGCCGGTCACGCGTTTACCCCAAAGCAATCTGGCGCCGGCTGTTTGAGCGCTATCGATGAGCGCCTGATGAAGGTGCTTGCGTCGGATGCCGACGCCGCCGCCCTTGGGGAAACTGGCATCCACGGAGACGCCGTTGCCTACGAAGCGAATGCCACGGAACGGGAAGAAATGGCGGGAATCTAGCGTGACGCCGAGGCGTGCGAGCGCCGCCAGGGCATCCGGCATTAAACCTTCACCACAGGCTTTGTCGATGGGCGGCAACGCGGGGTCCGCCACGGTAACATCCATTCCACGGGCGCGCAAAGCGATGGCAGTCGCTAGTCCGGCTGGTCCTCCCCCAACGACGAAGGCGTCGCACGTTTTCGGAATCATATCTGTTGGCATGGTTCTAGCTGGGGCGAGTCAAGGCGCCGACCAGTGTAAGATCGATCTCCACTTCCTTGGACACGCGGAGAATGAACGTGCTTGGATCCTTCAAGCCCCACTTGACGTAGGGAACCGCGAAGTGTGTCTTCACGGTACAGTTGGTTCCCTCAATGTGAATCTCCATGGGTACGGTCAGTTCGTGCGACGCTCCGTGGAGCGTGAAGACTCCTGTAACTTGAATCTTGGAATCTCCTGACGGGGAGATAGCTCCTTGATAACTGCGGGGAGCGAATGAGACTTCCGCAAAGTGAGCCGCGTCGAGGATCTCCGTGGTCATCTTGCGATCGCGGGTGTCGTTGCCGCTCTTGCCGCTGCCGGCGGCAACCACCACGCCGCCGCCAATTTTCGAAGCGCTAGGGTCGAACTCCACGGTCCCGCTCTGAATATGAAAGGTTCCGTGAACCTGGTGGAGAACATCTCCAAGGCTGAACGCGACCACGCTCGACTGTGGTTCGATCTTGAGAGTCTGTTGCTGCGCGCGGGCCGTGGTGAGGAAGAAGAGCGGCAGCGCTAACAGGCAGAACGGAACAGTGTTTTTCATTAGTAGGCTTTTCGGTTGGTTGGGTCGACATCGCCGGCGCGATGCGCTGGGCTACCCAAAGGCTAATGGACGCTATATCGCGGTCGGAGAGGAACTCGTGCCCCGGCATGTCGGTTCCCGGCAAGCCAAATTTGGCGATCCGGGCGATGCGGTCTATGCGTTGGGCCGGTGAGTCCGACGACGCCCGGCATCAACTGCATCGCGTTTCGCAGGCTGTGGCTGTTTGCATACGGCATGTCGTTGACTTCCGTGCCGGTGGCGGCGCACTGGATGCGTCGGCCGAGGTGATTACGCGCATGTGGAAAGGGGCCGAGGCGCAAAATCGCGAGCCTTCCCCTGAGCAACTCCGCGCAGCGGTGGCTGAGGTAAAGCGGGTGCATTGGAAGCTTGATGCGGCCAATCAAACGGCCACGCATCTCAGTACGGCGCCCATCGCGCTGAACTCGTTCGCCAAGAGCTACATTGCGGGTCACGCGGCGGATCAAGCATTGGCGACAGACGGCGTGCACGCCGTGGTGGTGAACATCGGCGGCGATCTGGTGGTGCGCGGCGCATGGACCGAGACGGTGGATATCGCCGACCCGAAATCCGATGCGGAAAACAGCGAGCCCATCGCGCGATTGCGGATTGAAGACCGGGCCGTGGCGACCAGCGGAAATTACCGGCGCGGCGTGGATGTGGGCGGACGGCACTATTCGCATATCGTCGATCCGCGAACGGGTCTCCCGTGTGAAGATGTGATCGGTTCGACGGTGGTCGCGCCCAACGCGGCTGACGCGGGCGCGCTGGCTACGGCGTTTTCGGTGTTGCAGCCGGACGAAAGCCGGCGGTTGGCGGCAACCGTGCCGGGCGCGGAATACTTGCTGGTAATGAAAGACGGCCGGCAAATTTCGAGCCGCGGTTGGCCCACTTTGGTTGCCGCAGTACGTCCGAAGGCGTTGTTTTTTCCGGCGGTCGATACGCCGACCTGGAACCAGATGGAATTGACGGTCTCTCTGGAGTTGGCTCACTTTAACATGCAGGCGCGGCGTCCCTATGTAGCGATCTGGGTGGAAGACCAGGACAAGTTCCCGGTGCGGACCATCGCTCTCTGGCGGGAAAAAGTGCGCTATGTCGCGGAATTGAAGGCGTGGTACCGCGGCGACCGGCTGCGCGCCATGAGCGAGGGTTCGGACTTACTCAATTCTGTATCCAGCGCTACCCGGCCAGCCGGTAAGTACACGATGAATTGGGACGGCAAAGACAATGCCGGAAAGTATGTGAAGCCGGGTAAGTATACGGTCTATTTAGAAGCCGCGCGCGAGCACGGCACCTACCAATTAATTCATCAGGAGATGGACTTCAACGGCGAGCCGAAAAAGATCGACCTGCCGGGTAATCTTGAAGTCACGACAGCGGCCTTTGACTACCACAGACTTAGCAAATAATCCGGTTGCGAAGCCGGCAGTCCGCCAGAATCCATTATGGAAACGGCGCCTCGCCACGCTTTCCCGCTGGCTGCACATTTACCTTTCGATGTTCAGCTTCGGCGTTTTGCTGTTCTTTGCGGTGACCGGGCTTACACTCAACCACCAGGAGTTGTTCAGCGGCCAACAGCGAACGAGTCAATATAACGGTAGTCTGGACCCCAAATGGATCCAGGCCGGGGCCTCGGGCGTGGGCAAGCTGGAGATTGTGGAATACCTGCGCAAGTCGAACCACATCACCGGAGCGGTCAGCGAGTTCCGCGTGGAAGATGACCAGTGCGAGGTTACTTTCAAGGGCCCCGGTTACAGC
>JBEKNN010000331.1:0-8993 GCA_049522755.1 Bryobacteraceae bacterium
TGGTTTCATGAAGAAACATATGCGCTGGTAGTCTGTACGCAAACTCTGTTCCGTCAACCAGTAGCATCGGAGAAAATGCACCGGCGCTTACTTATACGCGGCTTGGCCCGCGCAATTCGTATAATTTCTTGAGCGATATTTTCAGGTGAAAGAATAACATCTATGCACCCACTTGTATCGCGCTCGCAGGCATGTCTGGCTGCTTGGCTGTGTCCAGCTTCTGCGCGATAGTAATGCCCCCCACTTCTTTAATGGCGCACAGTGCCGCCGCTCCATCGCCATCATAGCCAGAGACGATGACCGCGATAAGTTGGCCACGCCAGTGCCGCGTCAGGGAGCAGAGGAAAATCGTAATCACGTCCGGCCCATCCCCTCGGTTTTGAGATCGGCTTTAGAAGGAACTCTCCATCAAGAATGTGCAAATCACGCTGTGGGGGTATGATGAACACATGGTTGGGCTCGATGAGTAATTTTTCCGTGATCAGTTCAACCGGCATCTTTCTGTAACGCGGGAGAATCTCGTGAAGCAGCGTCGCTACGGTTCTCAGGTGATTCACAATCACGATAGCAACGCCTATATCGCTCGGCAGATGCCGCAGTAACCGAGTATAGGCGTCGAGACCGCCGGCTGAACCACCGACGCAAACGACTGGGAATTCTGTTTGTGCCCTCTGGGCCTTTAATCTAACGGCGCTCATTTATATCGGGCTACCCCTTTGCACTAGACTAAAAATACGTCACATCCCGAAGGCTGGGGCTGACTCGGTCAGCCTGTCAACGTCGCCAACGGATACTCGGCTTCACCATTAGAGATCGTTGCGGCTAATGCCGAGCTTTCTCATCATGGCATTGAGCGTGGTCCGGTGCAGCCCGAGACGGGTGGCGGCGGTGGTGACCACCCCGCCGCATTCGCGAAGGATGCGGATGACGTGTTCCCGCTCCACTTGCTCAAGGGTAGCGCTGCCGGCGGATTCCAGCGCGTCCTGACGTATTTCGGCCAAAGGAGCGCGGAGGTTGGGACCTCGGGAAAGGATCACGGCCCGTTCAATGAAGTTTTCCAGTTCGCGGATATTGCCGGGCCAATGCCAGGCGACGAGCGCACTCATCGTCTCCGATGGAATCTTGTCGATTTGCCGATCCATCTTTGCGGCATATTTCTTGGTGAAATGCCGGGCGAGTATTGGAATGTCTTCGGGGCGATCGCGTAATGGAGGCGTGGTGATGGGAAAGACTTTCAAGCGATAGTAAAGATCGCTCCGGAATAGCTTATCCCCCATCATCTGGTTGAGATTTCGATTGGTTGCTGCCACCAGGCGGACGTCGATGGGGATCGTCTTGGTTCCGCCCAACCGCTCAAACGACTTCTCCTGTAGAGCGCGCAGCAGCTTGGGCTGCAGGTCGAGCGGGATATCGCCCACTTCGTCCAGAAATAGCGTGCCACGATGGGCCATTTCGAATCGCCCGATCTTTTGCGACAAGGCGCCGGTGAATGCCCCTCTTTCATAACCGAACAACTCGCTTTCCAGTAGCCCCGTGGGAATTGCCGCGCAGTTCAACGTGATGAACGGGAGATGCTTGCGCGGGCTCATGCGATGGACGGCGCGCGCCACCAGTTCCTTGCCGGTGCCAGTTTCACCCAGGATCAAGACCGTGGCATCGGTGGGCGCAACCACTTCAGCCTGCTGCAGGACGCGCTTCAAAGCTGCGCTGCTGCCGACCATCTCCTCGTATTGTCGTTTGAGTTCGGGCTCTTCGTCTTCAATACTCTCGATGCGGTCCCGTTCGCGAAGATCCTGCACCATCGTAAGCCATCGGAACGGAGAGAGCTTCAATATCACGGTGGAGACCAGGACGGGAACACGGGTTCCATCCTTTCGAATCAGCTCCTTCTCAAAGGGCGTGCATGCTCCAAATCTCAACCCCTCTTCGTGCGCCAGCTCATCAAGCGCCACATACTCCGGCGGAGTGAGATTGGGCCATCGCATACGGCCGGATGCCAGGTCGTCCCGGCTATACCCGACTAAAGCGAGAAACGAATCATTGACCTCGGGAGTACGATCAAATCCACCGGAGACGGTGCCTGCGACGGTGGATTGCGCTGGGATTGGCCGGATGCGCGCGCGAGTGCGCCGATACTTCTCATCTCGCTCATGACGATCGCCAAAGTCTCGAACCACCCTGGCAAAACCCTGTAAATCTCCATGTTCGTCTTTGAGCGCCACGGTAATGGAGTTAGCCCAGAACCGCGACCCGTCTTTTTTGACCTGCCAGCCCTCAGTGCCCAGGTGGCCTTCGGCCTCGGCCCGTTTCAACTCCTCCTGTGAGTTACCACAGCCAATCTCGGCGTCGGAATAGAGAGAAGATATGTGTTGGTCGATTACTTCGTCGGACTTATAGCCGTAAACGCGCGCCGCTCCCGCATACCATGTGGCAATACGTCCTTCAATGTTCAGCAGGTAGAGGGCATAATCCTGCACCGATGACGGAATGCGGTCAGGGAAGGCATCATCAGCGATGAGGACAGGTGCTGAAGGGTGATAAACAATCGCCCGAAAGAGCAAATCAAGTTCTTTCGGACCGTTCTCCGCAAGCCAGCGAGAACTTCCTGACTTTGAGCCGGCGGGGCACATAATTCCGACCTTTCAGCCGTCGATCCGGGAAGCTCAGGGCCGCCTGCAAGAGGAAGCCGGTTTACACCAGCAGCACCCGCAAACAGTAGAAGCTTTGAGAATGGCAGCCAACCGCTAGTTTACCTATGGGCACAGACGCTGTCTGCTCAATTCAGACCACATTTTCGATTTGGCCAGTGAATTGCCCTTATCTAGGCCCTTCTCAGAGGACCTTGGCGAAATTCGAGCCGATTGTGCACTGAGTTACGACGTCCGCCGAATCGAAGGGCATGACCTATTCACGACCGTTGCGTGATGATCGTCACCTGGCCAAGCGCAGCTGCCGCCGGTCCGCCCGAGCTCGAGAATCCAACGGATGCGCGCTGACCGCATTCGGTCATTTTTGCAGGTCGGATTCGGCTCCGCTCTGTGTACCTAGTCCAACGCAATCGTATGTGGGTTACGGGCACTCTGCGCGGACGGCCCCTGAAATGCGAGTGTTTCGAACGGCAGCACCGAGCCTCTTTGGTCGCCGGACCGCAGCGCACGCATTGTTTGGCCTGCAAGACGTCAACCTGTTGTCGACTCCGAGGTGCGAGTGAAAGGGATTCATTGAAGACAGCAAACGCAGAGACGACTGGGGTCAAAGAGATCCTCGAACGAACAGAAGCCGAGTTGGTGCAAGTATTGCGAAACCGCGACGGCATCGCCATTGAGAAGAGCGCTGACCCAATGGACGAGATTCAGTACGCGTCGGAGCGAGATTTGGCAATTCGAAGCGCGGACCGTGAGTCCGTCTTCCTGCGCCTGGTGAGAGGCGCGCTGCGGCGGATTCACGACGGCAGTTTTGGTAGCTGCATGGAATGCGAAATGGAGATCAGCCCCAAACGACTTGCGGCCGTGCCATGGGCGGCGCATTGTATCCAGTGCCAGGAGGCTGCTGATCGCGATGGGCTTCAGAGAACGGATCTTGTGAGCGAGACGCAGGCCGCGTGAATGAGCAGTTCTGGTTGGTCCGTCGCGGACAATTGTCCATTAGCTGAACCGCCTGCCATTGCCAAGGCAACCGAAAAGGAATAGGCGGTCCAAGTCTTGAAAATAGCCTCGAAGACCCGGAACATCGCTTTTCTCGGGAACTACTTGCCGCGGAAATGCGGTATTGCCACGTTTACATCCGACTTGCTTGGGGCTGTAGCAGCACTGCACCACCGAAGCCGGTGTTTCGCGGTAGCCGTCAATGACGTTGAGGGGCATTATCAGTATCCCAACGTCGTTCGTTGTGAGATTCAAGAACAGGACCTGGATTCATACCGGCGCACCGCCCGATTACTGAACGCAAGCAACCTGGACATTGTCTCAGTTCAACACGAATTCGGAATTTTCGGCGGGCCGGCCGGCAGCCACTTATTGGCGCTGCTGCGCGATTTGACTATGCCAGTCGTCACCACACTCCATACTGTTCTCCTCAAGCCGAACGCCGACCAGCGTAGCGTGATGCAGGAATTGATCGCGCGTTCCACTCGGCTCGTGGTCATGACGGAACGCGGTCAAACGATACTGCAAGACGTTTACCAGGCGCCTCTGGCCAAGATCGATCTCATCCCGCATGGCATTCCCGATGTGCCATTCGTCTCCACGGGTGATTACAAGGAACAGTTTGGCGTGGGCGGCAAGAAGGTATTGCTCACGTTCGGGCTGCTTTCCCCGAACAAGGGGATCGAACATGTGCTCAATGCGCTGCCGGACGTCGTAGCGGAGTTTCCCGACGTCGTCTATATCGTTCTGGGCGCGACGCACCCCAACGAGTTGCGGACGCGAGGCGAATCCTACCGCTTCGGGCTTGAGGCCCTTGTTGGGAAAAACAAGCTTGAGAACAACGTCATCTTTCACAACAGCTTTGTGGATCTGAAGGAACTGACTGAGTTTATAGGAGCGGCAGATCTCTACATTACCCCTTATCTGGGCGAGGCCCAAAGTACGTCAGGCACATTAGCTTACGCGTTTGGCGCGGGCAAAGCCGTAATCTCGACGCCCTATTGGCATGCCACCGAATTGCTAAGGGATCAGCGTGGCATTCTAGTACCATTCGGGGACCCGAAGGCAATCGCGCGCGAAGTGAGTGGATTATTGCGCGACGAGACGCGGCGGAATGCCATGAGCGATAACGCCTACAAGCTGGGCCGCACCATGGTGTGGAGTTATAGCGCGGGGCTGTACATGCGCTCCTTTGAGCTGGCACGACAGCAGCAAAAGGCGTTGCCCGCGTCTGTCGCCGCGAGCGTACTCGGTGATCGGTCATATGAATCGGACGCCCGACGAAAAACTGGAAATCAAGCGGCGGCTCGGCAACGAAACCGCCCTCTCCAGTGCCCGTGACGGCTATACCAGATACCAGTTGTAGGAGCATTTCTGTCGGCACCCAGCGCATCGCGCATGATCGTTTCACGCACCCTCACTAAGGCGTCTGGCCCTGTTCCGGCTTCCCTGTGTCTCCCCGCGTATCGTCGTACACTGCTATCCAAACGGGCCTGAGTTCTGTCGCAGAGGTTGGCTTAAGCCTGCGAGTTCTTGCTTACCCCCAAAGCGAGGCCGTTCCTTGTCGCTTGCATTCCTATGCGTACTCGATCCTTTTGGTTTGCACACGCGCCAGTCTTTCGCTATGCGATCCCGAGGCGTCGAAATACCGGGACCTTACCAAAATCCACGATGAATGCGAAGACCGCTGCGGCCCCGAGTGTCGCTCCGACCACCAACATGGGCAGAGGAGTCATAGCGATTCCGCTGATGGCGAGCGTTGAAGCGATTAGCAGATCGACGACAGAGGATAGAATGAGCCACGAGCTTGGACGACAAGATCCCAGATGCCCGCGTTCCCGATTGGTATAGGTTGTCGCTTGATTGCCAAACACTATGACCACGAAAGCCATGGTTCTCAGCGTTTCGATTTCAAAGCCGAGGCGGAATTTGGCGATAACCAGGACTGCGGTGCAAAAGACCAATTCGCAGACTCCCATGAACACCCCCGCTATGGTCAATTCGCGGATTCGCCAAACGTTTGGGGTTGGAGAGGGGCGAACATTGTCCGTGGTTAAGGACATGCCCAGCAGGTCGCCGGTGAGCATGATCAAGACCATTAACATCGGAGTCAGGATGGCGTGTCCGGTCATTACCAGACCCACCGACAGAAATAGCACCTGTACAACCTTCTTGGTAACGGAATTCAGCGTGTAGGTCAGGATGCGCTGGAACGTCACGCGGCCTTCTTTTACGGCTGCAACAATACCGGCGAGTCCGGGCTTTGTCAGCACCATGCCTGCTGCCGATTTAGCGACATCCGTGGCGGTCGACACCGCAATTCCCATCTGCGCCTGGCGTAGCGCCGGTGCGTCGTTGGCCCCGTCACCACACATGCCGACAGTGTGTCCGCCCTTCTGGAACGCCTTGACGAGGTTGTACTTTCCCTCCGGCAGAATGCCGGCGAAAACCGCGAATTCTTCGGGGCGAACATCGGCGGGGATGGGCCCCGGCGGGCAGACTTTTCCCTCCATACCGACATCGTGAGCGACAATGGCTGCCGTCTCGGGGGCGTCGCCGGTCACCATTACCGCGCGAACGCCCAACGTATGCAATTCCGTAATCAACGCAGCGGAATCCGGGCGGGGCGGATCACTGAGAGCGATGATCCCGGCGAGCTTCAGCGACGCTGGCGGCCCGGCTGCGACGGCTAGAACACGGAAACCCTTCGCTTCCAGTTCGTCTGCCACCTTGGATGCATCGGGCGCCGGTTGTGTAAGGCTGGCCACCGCCGCAAAAGCGCCCTTGACCGCGCGTACGGTGGCGCCGCCGGGGCCGGTGGCGGTCGCTTCCGACATCTTCGTCCCAGGGTCGAACGGGACGAACTTGACCAATTTCGGCAGATCGGAGGCGGTCTTTCTTGCAGAGGCGGCACGGATGGCGCCGTCCACCGGATCTTGCCCGCCATCCGAACTGGCCAGGGCGGCCACTCCCAGAACATGCGATTCATCGAAGCCGGGCATGGCGTGGACGGCGGTCACAGTGAGCGCGTTTTGGGTGAGCGTACCGGTTTTATCGACGCAGAGCACATCGATGCTTGCCGCTTCATCCACCGCCGAGAGCCTGGTTGGAAGAACGCCCAACTTTGCTAGAGCCTTCGCGCCGAGCGCGGCGGCAAGGGTGAAGGTCGCGGGCAGCGCTACGGGGATCGAGGCGAGAACCGCGGTCAACACCAGGGGAACGATCTCGCTCACCGGCATCTTGAGTGTGTGAGCATACCCCACCAGCAGAACGATGATGACGCCATTCACCATCGCGAGATTGCGCACCACGCGCAGAACAGCCTTCTGCTGGGAACTTTCAACGTGCGCGGTGCGAACCAGTTCCGCGGTGCGTCCAAACTTCGTACGAGATCCAGTGGCTGTGACCTCCGCGACGGCTTCGCCGCGCCGCACCAGCGCTCCCGCATACGTTTCGACCCCGGCGCCCGCTTCGATGGGGACTGATTCGCCGGTGAGCATGGACTGGTCAAGCAGTACCGATCCGCCGGTGAGGCGCACGTCGGCGGCGACGACGGCGCCGAGCGATAACTTCACTACGTCCCCAACCACCAGTTGGGCAGCGGCTACGGTGCTCCAGGCGTTATCGCGCTTGACCGATGCATTCAGCGCGAGCCGCGACTTCAGCGCGGCAAGCGTCGCCTGCGCGCGGCCTTCCTGAAAGAAGCCGAGCGCGGCGTTGAAGGCCAGAAGAGCGGCGATGATCCCCGCCTCGGCATATTTGCCTAGGACAATTTCGAGCACGATTGCCGCCTCCAGCATCCATGGAACCGGCGCCCAGAACTTGTCGAGCGCTCTACGCAGCGGGTGCAATGCCGTGTCGGGCATGGCGTTTGGGCCGGATTTCGCCAAGCGGCTTTTGGCCTGAGTGCTGGTGAGGCCGGTCTGGGCTGTGGCCGGAGCGTCTTTGAGGGAAAGAGTGGGCATGGTTTACCTCATTAGCAGTTTGCGGATCGCTTTCAGTTCCCGCAGACGCTTGGCAGTGGTTCTGGGATAGGTCATCTTGAGGCTGTTGAACGTATCCAGAACAATTTGGGAAACGATCAATCGGGCAGTCTCTTTATCGTCGGCGGGAACCACGTACCAGGGTGCGTGATGGGTGGTCGTGGCGCTCAGGCAATCCTCAAAAGCCCGCATGTACTGTTTCCAATATTTCCTCTCGTGAATATCGGCGAGGCTGAATTTCCAATTCTTGTCCGGCTCATCGATGCGAGCCAGAAACCGCTTTCGCTGTTCTTCCTGCGAAAGATGGAGGAACACTTTAACGGTACGGGTTCCGTTCCGATAGAGGTGACTCTCCAGGTCAGCAATGGAGCGATACCGTGCCTCCCAGATGTTCTTATGGCCGCGCAACTCTTCCGACAGCCCCTCGCTGCGGAGACTCTCAGGATGTACTCGAACCACCAGCACTTCCTCGTAATACGAACGATTGAATATGCCGATCTGTCCGCGTTCGGGAAGCCTGCGCGTGGTGCGCCAGAGAAAGTCATGTTCCAGTTCGGCGGCGCTTGGCTGTTTGAAACTGGATACCTGGCAGCCCTCCGGATTGACCCCGGACATGACGTGCCGGATGGCGCCGTCCTTGCCGGCAGCGTCCATCCCCTGAAAAATCAGCAGCAGCGCGTATCGGTTGGATGCGTAGTGAAGTTGTTGCAGCGAACTCAACTGTTCAACGTGCTCGTGCAGGAGCTTTTGGTAAGCCTTCTTCGAGTTGCAAATGGGCTTCACAACCGTTGGCCAGTGACTGAGGTCGACCTTCTTTCCGGGCTGCACGCGGAAGTCGTCTGAATTGATCTTCATCTTAATCCTTTAAAGATTCAGCGCCTCAAAACCGGAGACGACGTCGAACAACTCCTCATCGATGCTGCTCTGACGCAAACGGCGGGTTGTGTTGCGGAGATTGGAAAGCAGTTCGTCTATGTTTCTATCGGCGCGTTCCATCGCCGCCAGGCGGCTGGCGTTCTCACTCGCCAGAGATTCGGCGCAGGCGCGGAACAGTGAGATAAAAAGATATTCGCGAATAAGCGCGCGCAGGGTGGCTGTTCCGGGGCCCATCACTTCGGGCAAGTTCCCACTAGGCCATTTCACCTTGACCAGCCCTTGTTGCCATTGTGCGTCAAGCGGTAACAACCGCTGGCTCACCGGCTCATAGAGCGCTCCAGACTGCGGGCGGTTATGAAAAATGGGCTCTCCGCAGGAATTGGTGAAAACCTTCAAATATCGATGATTCAGTGAGATGGCGTTTTTGGGTACACTCGGCAGTTGACCCACAAAGAATGGACGGCGATTCTGGCGTGGCCGGGGTACCGGG
>JBEKNN010000332.1:0-8946 GCA_049522755.1 Bryobacteraceae bacterium
GGAAAAGGAGCACGAAGACCCCGAGAGCCGTTGGAAGAAACAAGAAGATGAAACCGACTATGTGGACGCCGGATCTCCACTGCCAAAGCCCCGAAACTGCCATACTGGCTAGCATGAGCGTCCTCACGTACCCTGCTGCGAAATATAAGCGCCTGCCACACCTCCCGCACGGCGATCCGTCCTTGAATCCGGAAAGAGATCTGACGAGGAACCGATTGTGGCACTCGGGGCATTCCAGTCTTATTTGTCTGGCTCGCTCGGCGAACCGGAGTACTGGCGCGACAATCGGCGCTAGTTGGTGCATGCGCTCACGAGGATATTGATCGTATTTGCGGTCGCCGCAAGTTTCGTGACCAGGCCCGGTTGGGCATTGAACGGCGCTTGAGCTAACTGGTTTAAGATCGTGCTAGCATTGGCCATGTCTTGTGCCAGCTGGATGAAATACGCGAAATTCGCTATGGCTGCGCCGCCCGTGCCCACCGCAGCGGAGCCTCCGAGGAACGTTAAAGCCAGGCACCCATTGGTGACTGAGGCCGCTTGCGTACCGACAGCTTGGAGGGTGGTGGCGGCGCCCGGATCCATGGCCACGTCGTAGGCTTGGCATGGCGCACCGTCGATCGACGCTTGGCCCGTGGGACAGGTCCCCGTGCCCGTCCCCGAGCTCGACGTCGTCGGGGCGGGGTCCGCGGTAGCCGTCACAGTGATCGACGCATAACAGCCGCCTACCGTGGCATCGCTGAGAACCGTACAATTCTCGAGGTCTCCGTTGCCGTCCCCGCCTCCGCTCTGATCAGGGTCCGAGTCGTCAACGCCTCCGCAGTCTTGGTCGTCAGAATCGCATAATTCCCGGCCGTGGGGGTCGATAAAACTGACCGGGTCACCGGCCACGTAAGCGTAGCGGTTCCATGTGTCTGGATTCCTCGGATTTGCCGTCTTAATCCCGCCCGGGTCCGGACTCCAGAACGCCCCCATATTGGCGTTGTAGTATCGCTGGTCTAGTTGGTCCGACGCGGATCCCGGGTACAACGCCGGCCATCCCCAGGCGAGAGTTGAAGTTACCGGCCAGGAACCGCCGACGCCGTTGTGGTTACCGGGCGGTAACCCCCAGACGCGAGTTTCCATTTGCGGGAAGACCGCGCCGCCGAAGATCGTTTTTTCTTTAGCCGCCAGCACCGCCCCTCATTGTACGATTCGGAGCACCGGAGCAGAAGCCCCTTTCCCTCATCTCAAGGATGTCTTCGCAGCGGCCCGGAGCGGTCGAGGGCGCGCCGCTTTTTGGCGCGGCGAAGCGAACCCTTGACGGCGAGGACCGCTGTGGAACTGAGGAGGGAGGGAAAGGGGGCGCGGCCTCAGAGGTAGATGACGGCCAGGTTGGGAACCATTTGGAAGTGACGGAGATTCCGCGTGCCGACCGCATAGCCGAAGTGAAGAGCGGTCGTGCCGATCAGCAGATCCGCAAACGGTATCGTCCGGCCGAGCTTCCGGGCCTCGGCATCGATCTTCGCCGCAAGCTGGGCCATCTCCCTGGTGAACGGTTCCACCGGGATCGCTGCGAAAACAGTATCCAGGTATTCGCGCCGCTTCCGCGTCTGCTCAGTGGTCTGGGCGCGATGCAGGCCGTGCTCCAGCTCGATCACCGTGATGGAAGACAGCACGATCTCGGTTTCGCCGTGCTCGTGTTCGAGTGCGGTCAGCAGTTCGCTTACCGGCTTAGCGTCGCGCTCGGCGGCGATCAGCATCCCGGAGTCGAGAACTAATCCCATGCCGGCGGATTCAACGGCTCGCGGTGGGCGTCGATGGCTGTTTGCACGTCCTTGGCGAAGTCGGCGTCTGGCGTCGGAGCGTAGCCCAGTTCCTCTTCATGCGCCTTCGCCAGAGCGATGCACTCGCTGATCTTGCGGCCTGGACCTCGCGGCGTTTTGATGACAGCCACGGGACGATGGTCCTGCTCCACGATCACCTCGATGCCTTCCTGGACCTTGGCCAGCACGGCGTGGATATCGCGGGCGAGTTCGGCTTCTGTAATGCGGACCGTTGCCATCTCTTCGATCATAGCGTCTCTCCCCGTTCAACGTCCTGCCGGGCGGCTGGGCGCCAGGCGCGAACGATAGCCTCGAACTGCTCGCCGTAACCGATGGTGTCCGGGTACCGTTGGCATCCGGCCAGCAGTGCGAACACCCGCAGCATGTCCACTGCGATTGCCGTATCCACTCCCCACAGGTCCGTGAGATCGAACCCGCCGCACTCTTCCGCGTTCCACCAGGCCAGCAAGAAGTTCGCAACCTTGCGGCTCTGCCCGGTATCGCCTTGCGCGATACGAATCAGGCGATCGAGCGCGGCTCTGGCGGTTTCGGGAAACGCGTCACTCACCGTCTTCTTCCTCCGCTTCGGCGGCTAAAGTGGCGAGCAGTTCCGCTTCGGCTTCAGCGTTGCGTTCCGTCACCGGCACTCCCGAGGGCCTGCCATTCGCTCCGGGATGTGTGGCAAGATAGACCTGCTTCAGCAGATTAATCGACACCCGTGTGTACAGTTCCGTGGTAGTGAGCTTGGCGTGGCCGAGCATCTCCTGAATCACCCGGATGTCGGCGCCGTTCTCCAGCATCAGCGTGGCCACCGTGTGGCGCCACAGATGGCAGCCGCCCATCTTGCCGATTTTCGACTTCGCCAGATAGACGCGCACCAGCGTGGTGAGATGAGCGCGATGGAACGGCTGACCCAGATTCGTGAGGAACACCGCGCCATCCTCGACGCTGCCCAGCAGTTCGGGCCGCGCCTCGCGGATATACTTTTCGATCCACGCCACGGCTCGCTCGCTGATCGGAATGTAGCGGTCCTTCTTGCCCTTGCCCTGGCGGATCATCACCGCGCCGCGGTCGGCGTCGATGTCGTACAGCTTGAGATTGGCTACTTCCATGCGCCGCATGGCCGTGGAGTAGAACGTCTCCAGGATGGCGCGGTCGCGCAAGCCTGCTGGCGTAGTGAGGTCGGGCTGCTGCATCACCACCTCGGATTCCTCGGCCGTCAGGATGTATTTTGGCAGCCGGTTTTCCAGACGCGGCAGCAGTAGCTCGGAGGCCGGATTGTGCAGCATGTAGTTTTGCCGGGCCAGCCACCGGAACCAGCCTTTCAAGGCGCGCAGGCGGCTGTTTTGTGTGCGGAAGGTCAGCGGGTCGCCGTTCTTTTTGCGGTAGTGGTAAAGCGCGCGTTGATAGCGTTCCAGGATGAGCCTGGTGATCTCGGCGGGATTCTCCAGAGCGCGATCGCGGCACCAGTCGATGAAGTAGCCGATACAGCTTCGCCGCGTGGTCACCGTATCCGCGGAAAAGTTCTGCGTTTGCATCCACACCAGGTGCTCTTCCATCAGCGCGTGCATCGGGTCTGCGGCCACGACAGGCCCGGACGTCTCGGGTTTTCGGTTTTTCGGCAAGCGGGGCATGGGCTATCCTTCTTTTATTCGTACGACTACAGTGGGTTTGATCTTGGGGCTACCCCCGGTATCAGTCTTTTTTTCGGGAATCTGGTGAAAACCGTTTTCCGTGCCTGTCTTCATTAGCTCTGGCGCACCCGTACCACCCCCGAACATGGGCCGAACATGGGGCATCCTTGACCCGTCCTTCTCCCCTTTTTGCCCATCCCGGTTTCCGTCGTAGCCACAGATCTGTAGCTTTTCGATATCGATCAGGCCGGGGAGAAAGGGCTGGCTCGGATCGGCCGGCCTCTCGAAGTAGAGTTCGTAAACCATGCTCTGGCCGCGCCCGCCGTGGTGCACGATCAGGTATTCGAGCTCCTCCAGCTTGTGAAGATGCCGCTTCACCTGGGCGTCGCTCCAGCCCGTGTGCTGGCGAACGTCACGGCGACTAAAGCGGTAATCGGTGCGCTCCATCCGGAGCTGTTCACACTGAGCTTTCACCATGTCATCGATGAGCAACAGCAGGCGCCGCGTCTGCGGCGGCAGTTCGTCGAGTGATCGGCCGAGGACCTGCTTAATCAGCTCCGCGGCCATCTCGATGTCGTTCAGCGTGCATTCGATGTACTCCAGGAGCTTGTCACCGTTGGCGGCGGTTTGAATGGGCCGTTGGTATTGAAAGAGCAACGTGACGGCGCGAATCAGCGTGAGGAATTTCATGTGATCGCGGCGCGTGCGCGTCAGGCCATCGGGAAAGCTGAGCTTATCGGCAAACGGATTCACCACCGCGATCGGCTTCAACAGACGTTGCGCGTTGCGATGCAGCGTGAGAATGTCCTGGCGCTGGCTCCGCGCCAGCAGGCCTGCAAGAGTCTGCGCCTGGCGCTGTATCCGATGGATGGCCCGCGTCTGCTCGCGGTCTTCGTCCACCGTCAGGACCAGGCACCGGTTCAGCAGTTCCTCATCGACCTCGATGGCAGTGGTGGTGAGGAAGATCATCACCGGGCCTTCTACGCGGTATTGATGCGTGACGAGCTTTCCGGTGGCCGCGTCCTTACCAGTAGATGCGATGGTGAGCGCACCTTCGCTCTGCAACAGCTTCAGCGCGTAGGAGGCGCGATGCGCACCTTCCTCTTCGACGATGGCGAGGATTTTATTTTGCAGATCGTGCTCGCCCATGTAGAAGAGCGATTGTCCGGTCATGGCCGAGTACTGCACGCGATGCTCCTCCGGCATCAGCGCCAACACGGCTTCCATGAGCGAGCTTTTGCCGGCGGCGGAACTGGATTGGACGATCACCGCCAGCGGCGCTTCCATCAGCCGGGATACCGCCGCGAGATAAGCCACCTTCTTGTTGGTCTCTTCGCCCACCACGCCGCAGCGCGCGAAGTCTTCCAGAATGCGGTCCATCAGGCGCGGATCTTCCAGCAGCTTCATCGCGGCGGCGTGTTGTTCGGCATTGATGGCCGCGGCTTCGGATTTCGGCTCCAGCGTTTGCGTGATCTGCTCGTGCTGGATCTGTTCCAGCTTGCCCAGCAGCCGCTTCAGGTCCTTGCGGATCACATCCTCTTTCAGGCCCATCTCCATCGCAGCCTGTTTGATAAATGCTGTGCACTGGTGCGCCGCGTAGAGATTCAGCGTATCGACGTGGAAGCCGTCGCCCCGCGAGGCCATCAGGTTCACTTTGATCGTTTCGTAGCTGAGATTCTTGGCGAAGCCGCGCACACGGTAGCGCCGGTCTCCACGCGAGAGGATCATCTCGTGGGGACGGATCTCGACCGGCATGTCATCGGCTGGCGGCGCTGTGGATTGGATGGGGTAGAGTGGCGGGTCGGGAGGGGCAACATCGGCGGCTAAAGGAAAAACAGGTTCCTCCGGTGGTTCCGATTCGGCCGCCAGTTCTTCTTTAGCCGCTGGTTCTATCGGCTCTTCGGCCTCTACAGGCGCGGGATCTGCCTCGGCAGCCGGTTCGCTTTGGACTGGCGCCGGGCGGATCTCGACCCTCTCCCGTTCCGACGGTTTTCCTTTGCCTAGCCAGTGAGCCTGGTTCAGCAGCATGCCCAGAGTTTTGGATGCGGGTTGCATTTTCAGCCCGTACTCGTTGGCGTCCATGCGGTGCGGAAACTGAATGCGATAGCATTCGATGCCCATTCCCATCAGCTCGTCGGCGAGGGTAGCCGCGGCTTTCTTTCCGGCCTCGTCGCGGTCGTAAGCGATCGGCACCCGCTTGGTCTCGTACTTCTTCAGCGCGACCCGATGGTCGTCGGTGAAGCCGTTGACGCCATAGCTGGCCGTCACATTGCGGTAGCCCGCGCACCAGAACGTCAGCGCGTCGATGATCGATTCGCACAGAATGATCTCTTTTGAAACCTCCAGCGCTGGCTCGTTCCACACGCCGCGGTGTGGACCGGGCAGGTAGAGATGCACCGGCGTACCGGCCGTCAGATGGCCGTCGGCGATTTTGCGGCCGTAGATCTCGACCACCTGGCCGGTGCGATCGAAGATGGGAAACACGACGCACCCGTTAAAGTGCTCGTGGCCGCTCTCGCGGATAATCCCGAGCTTCTGTAAGCGCCCGCGCAGCTCCGCGCCGGCTTTGCGGTTGTTGGGCGGCAGGCGCAAGCCCAGCGTGCGATTGGCGAACCCCAGCCGGAAGTGGCCGATCATCTCGGAGGATTGCAGGCCACGCTTGGCAAGATAGGCCTGCGCCTCGGGCGTCTGCTTGAGAGTGTCGTGATAGTAATTCATCACCTGCGCCAGGGCCTCGCCGTCGCCGGCATCGCGGTCGATGGGCGGCGGCAGCTTGCGCACGGTCGATTGCCGCACGGGCGCGGCGGATTCGGTGAGTGACGGATGATCGGCGCGGAGCAGCTCAACAGCATGACGGAAGCTGACACCCTGGCACTTCATCACCCAGTCGATTACCGAACCTCCGGCCTGGCAGGCTCCGAGGCAGTGCCAGAGATTATTCTTCGGGCTGACCACCAGCGACGGCTCGTGATCGTCGTGAAAGGGGCACAGGCCGATCAGGTCCGCGCCGTACCGCTTCAGCGCGATGCCCCGCGCTTCGACCAGCCGCTGAAGAGAGACCTCCTGCTTTAGCCGGTCGATCACTTCATCCGGGATGCGCGCCATCAGGTCTCCTTTTGTGGCCTTTTGAGGGATCTTAACCGAAATCTGTCAAGTCCCATATATGGTATCTTTGTGGTACCACATGGAGGCCAACTTGGTCAACGTGCTTGATTCGCGTTTTTATGCTGTCTACATGCCCCGGCAGTCCAAGGATGAATCTGATAACAATGGTTTCCCGCAACGGCTTTCCACGCTGCGTAAAGATCGCGGACTAACGCAACAGGCCCTCGCGGATATGGTCCCGTTGGGAATCACCCAGATGAAACGCTATGAGGCGGGAACCTCCCAGCCCACCCTCGACGTGATCCGGAAACTATCCCAAGCCTTGCGTGTGAGCGCTGATGAACTACTCTTTGGAAAAGCCGAGCGGGGACCAGATGAGGACCTTCGTTTGCAGTTCGAAGCCATATCGCGCTTCAACGAGGAAGAGAAGAAGGTAGTCAGGTCTGTGCTCGAAGGTTTGCTGCTGACGCATGAAGCGCGCAGATGGTCGCCGGGCGCGGCTTCTGCGGCTTCCAAGGGGAACACGCGATGAGCGACCGCGATCACGCTCACGAGTTGATTGACCGATTACCGGAGACGCAGCTTTCGGCCCTGATTGGGCTGCTGGAAACCATCGTCGATCCTGTAGCCGCCGCTCTGCGCAACGCACCCCTCGATGATGAGCCGGAGACCGAAGAAGAAAGACAGGCCGTCAGTGAAGCCCGCGACTGGCTCGCCAAGCGCGGCGGCAAAGGTATCCCGCACGATGAAGCCATGCGCCGCCTGGCGCTGGAGTGAAACAGATCGAGTGGACCGATGCGTCGCTGGAGGATATGGCGGCGCTCGATAAAGGGATTGCCCGCCGCGTCAAACAAGCTGTCGAGCGGTTCGCCGAAACCGGTGCTGGCAGCGTAAAAAGACTCCAGGGCATCAACCCGCCCGAGTATCGCCTTCGGGTCGGCGACTACCGCGTCCGTTTCGAACTGGACAGCGAAACCGTTCGCATTCTCCGCGTGCGGAACCGCCGCGAAGCTTACCGCTGAACGATCAGTGCTCCATCGCCATCGCCTGGCCGTGATCCTCGGCGGGTAACTGCGCCTGGCTGTGTTCCGCTGCCGGCCCTGAGTCTTCCGTCCCCACCGCTGCCGCGTGCGACACCTCGCGGCTGAGCAACTTCCCGAGATTGCCGGCGTCATTAGTGTAGATCTGCGCATCGTAGCGGGCGCGGGAAACGGCGACATACGCCAGTCGGCTGTTGATGAGCTTCTCGTGAGCCTCTTCGGTATCGACGTTGACCAGCACCTGGTCGGCTGTCGCGCCCTGGCTGCTGTGGCTCGTCACCGCGTAGCCGTACTCGAGATGGCGACTCTCTTCCAGGTTGAAGCGCACCTCGCGGCCGGAGTCGAGTTTGATTTCCACGTTGCCGCGCTCATCAATGCTCCCGATGGCGCCCAGTTCGCGGTTGGCGATCCGGTGCTCTTTGTCGGGCCCCGTAAACTGCACGCGGTCGCCTTCGCTGAACGCCTGCTCACTCTCGCGGTACACCGTCACGCCCTGCAAGCGGCGCGGATCGTAGGTCAGCGTCTCATTGCCCCGCTCCACCGTGAGCAGGTTCTTTTCATTGTCGACGCTTGCGACCTTGGCATATGCGCCGGGGCTGATCCCCATCGACCTGCTGCCCTTCGTTTAACGCACTACGTCGCCGGCTGCATACTGCGCCGCCCAGGCGCGGTCCGCGCCCGTCATGTCCTGGCGCGGGATCAGCAATTTCACGGAATGCTCTTCGCCGCTCACACTGCCGCGCTCCTGTAATTCGCCGTGGATGGCGCGGTTCAGTTCCATGCGGGATTTGTTGTCGGGCGAGATGACCAGTGTTCCTTCGGGCTGCTCGGCATAGGTCCGCGCGATCGTCTGCACACGCTCGGCACGGTCGCCGATCTCATGTACGCGGCCTTGTTCGTCCAGCCCGGCGATGGCTTGCCGCACTTCGCCACGGGCAAGCTGCTCCACCGTCTCTTTCAGCGCCGGGTCTTTCTGCCGCACGATGTCATCGAGCCGCGCCGTGCGCATGCCCGCCTCTTGCAGTTGCTCGAACGGTCTGCCGGCGTCCACCGCCTGGTGTTGCCGCGTGTCGCCCACCAGCACCACGCGCTCATTCTCCTTTAGCCGCTCGAAAAACTCGTGCACCTGTTTGGTGCTGGCGAGGCTCGATTCATCCACGAAGTAGAGATGCTTTCCGCCATCGTGCACACGCTCGCCCTGTGCGAGATGGTGCTGCAACGTAGCGGATTTGATGCCAGCCTCTTCGAGCTGATACGCGGCCCGCGACGTGGGCGCGAACCCCTCCACCGTGTAGCCTTCTTTCTCCGCCGCTTCGCGGAGGGCGGCTAAAGAAGTGGTCTTGCCGGCGCCGGCCGCGCCCTGTA
>JBEKNN010000333.1:0-8943 GCA_049522755.1 Bryobacteraceae bacterium
GGCGCGAAGGCGCAGCTTTTCGCGCAGCTCACCGGTGGATTGCGCGCGTCCGCCGAGGACTTTCAGTGCGTACTGCCACAATCCTTCGGCGTCCAGACGCTTGCGCTTGGCTTCTCTCATGATTGGAGCACTTATGCGGAGTATACTGGAATTGCCGTAACGGAGAGAGGATAAATGGACAAGAACGGACTATCGAGCTTTCTACTGGGGTTGGGCGTGGGCGTGGCTATCGGCATGCTTTTTGCCCCGAAATCGGGGGAAGAGACCCGCGAAATTATCAAGAATAAGACCGGCGAAGGCACGGACTACTTGAAGCAGCGCGGCGCTGGATTGAAGCAGACTGCCGCGGAATGGGTGGATAAGGGCAAGGACGCCCTGGGGCGCCAGAAAGACAACCTGTCTGACGCAGTGGAGGCCGGCAAGCAAGCGTACCGCGAGACCGTGGGCGGCGCTGAGCCGACGGCGTAAGCCGCCGCGCGAGAGGCGCAAGGCATGACGGAAGAACTGTTTCGATGGGTGGTGGCGGCGGGCGTGGGTCTCGCCTGCCTGGCCGTGGTGGTGCAGGCCATTGTGCTGTTGCTGTTCTACCGTTCTATCCGAAAAATTCAGGAACAGGCCGCGCCGTTTATCGACCGCGCGGATCCGCTATTGCGCAAGGCCGAGCCGATGATGGACCGGTTGGGCGTCGTGCTGGAAAAGGTAGGACCGGTGCTTGAGAAAGTTGGACCGGTGTTGGAGAAAGCCGGTCCTGCGGTTGGGCCGTTACTCGAAAGCATCGGATCCGTAGCCGATAAGGCCGGCACTCTGGTGGTAAGCGTCAATCGTCTTGTGGACGACGCGCGGCCCAGGGTCGTGGAGATTTCCGATGAGGCCGTGGCCATCGTGAAAACCGGCCGCGATCAGGTGGAGCGCGTGGGCGAACTGCTGCAGGACGCCGCGGGCCGTACGCGCCAGCGGTTGGACCAGATCGACCGCTCGGTGGACAGCACCATACATCAGGTGGAGCAGGTGGGTGAGACGGTGAAGCGCGCGGTGATGCGGCCGGTCCGCGAAGTGAACGGCGTGGCGGCGGGAATTTCCGCTGCGGTGTCGGCGCTGGGACGCAAGAAGGCCCCGGTGGATACGGCGACGCAAGACGAAGAGATGTTTATCTAGGACGGGGCCGCCCCAACTCAGGCGGCTATTTCTCGCAGGACTTCCGGATGCAGTTCCGCCACGCGGATGAGCGTCTTGGCGGCCCCGCTTGGTTCGCGGCGGCCCTGCTCCCATTGCTCCAGCGTGCGCTTTGAGACTCCCAGCAGCGCCGCGAACTGCGTCTGCGTCAGACCCGAGTTCAAGCGCGCCCGTAGAGCGGATGAATGGGGCTCAACCCGAGTGCGCCGGCCGCGTCCAACTTTGATCTCGCGCACTCCATCGAGTACCTCCTGCCAGACATCACGCCGTGCCTCCGATTGGGCTAGTGCCCGTCCGGTCACATTCTTACTCATTTTCGAACTCCTTTTTCAGTTGGCTGAGAACATGTCCTGGCACGTTCTCCCTCTTCGTCTTGGCGTAGAGTGTCAGCATCCAAAACTCATTCGGCTCGTAGCGAACAAAGTAAATCAGCCGAAGCCCTCCGCGCTTGCCGCCGCCTTGGCGACGCCAGCGGAGTTTCCTGACGCCGCCGGACCCGCGCAGACGTTCGAAAGCGGCCGACTCGATGAACGGGAACAGCTTTATGCTGCGCCTCTGGCGTAACTCCGTCAATGCGTGCCTAATACCGCTACGCTGGCGCCGATTGTCCAGATTTTCTAGTGAACGCCACAACCAGGCGGATCTGATCGTAGGCAATGCGCTCCGGAAGCGCTTCCCGCAGCGGTTTCAGCCACTGCGAGCCGAGTTTGGCGACGGCGTCGGCAATCGCTTTGTGATCGTCCTCGCCTACCCATTCGACGCGGTATTCCACGCGGCCTTTCTCGATCAGATCGGCCACCATGTTCACCACGGTTGCGATACTACGTCCGCGAAGCTCGGCGATTTCCGCGAAGGTCTTGCCTTCATCAAGGAGGCGAATGGTTTCTTCCGCCGGCGAGGCTTGCGCCGCCTCACGGACCGCCGCGCGCGCGCCGTTCTGGAAGGCCTCAAAGGCAGCGAAGATGTCGCGGCCGTATAACTCCGCTTTGCGCTCGCCGATGCCGGCCACCGTCAGCAGCTCGCGCAGGTTTGAGGGCCGCTTCTGGCACAAGTCCACCAGTGCGGCGTCGCTCAGCACCACATATGCGGGAACCTGCGCCTTGTTGGCGGCGGCGCGGCGCCACTGCTTGAAGAAGTCCAGCAGCGCGAGATCCGGCGAATCCACTTTGCGCGAATTCACGCTGCGCGAATCGGGCTCCGCGCGTTTTGCGGCGGCGGTCTTGACTGCCGGCGCCGCCATTTCCACCCTCTTCGGCTCGCGGCGCTTCACCGGCGCGGCTTCCGTTTCCGCAGCCGACAGCCACGCCGGCGAGTTGCCGCAAACGTCGCACATTTCGCACCGCTGCCACTTCGGGGTCTGGCCGAAGTGCGCGCAGATTTGCAAGTGCCGGCAGCGATCGCTTTCCACGAACTGCCGGATGGAATGGTAGCGCTGCCAGGCGCGCTGCTTCTCGGCCGGGTCGTTGAGCTGATCGATAAAATACGCCAGCAGGCCGGCGTCTTTCGGCTGCCACAGCAGCACGCAGTCGGAAGGCAATCCGTCACGCCCGGCGCGGCCCGCTTCCTGGTAATACTGCTCGATGGATTTCGGCATGGAGGTATGAATCACCGCGCGTACGGCCGGCTTGTTGATGCCCAGGCCAAAGGCGATAGTGCCCACCAGCACGCGCACCTCGTCGTTCATCCAGCGCTCCTGGTTGCGGCGGCGCAGCCTGTTTTCCATCTGGCCGTGATAGGGGATGGCCGCGATCCTTCGCTCCGCCAGATAGTCCACCGTCTCTTCCACCAGCGCGATGGTGGGCGCATAGACGATGACGCTTTCCCCCGCGTAGGCGCGCATCGCGGCCAGCAGCAGCTTGCGATGGTTCTTCTTGTCGCACTGATGCGCGATGTAGCGCAGGTTGGCGCGGTGGAAGCTGGCGATGTATTTGTGCGGGTCGCGAAGCTGAAGCTGCTCCAGAATGTCGTGCCGCACGCGTTTGGTGGCGCTCGCGGTAAACGCCGCGATGGGCTTATCGGGGAAATGCTGGCGCAGCGCGCTAAGCTGGCGGTACTCGGGGCGGAATTCGTGGCCCCATTCGGAGATGCAGTGGGCTTCGTCGATGGCGAAGAACGCCAGCGGCACGCGGCGCAGCCATGCGATGGTATCGTTGCGCGCGAGGCGCTCAGGCGAAAGGTACAACAGGCGGTAGGCGCCATCTATCGCGGCTTTGATCACAACGCGCTGGTCGTCCTGCGATTGCGAGCTGTTGAGTACGGCGGCCGGAATTCCCATGTCCGCAAGCTGCGCGGCCTGGTCTTGCATGAGCGCGATGAGCGGCGAGATCACCACGACGGTTTGACCCATCACCAGCGCCGGCAACTGATAGCAGAGCGATTTTCCGCCGCCGGTGGGCATAACCACCGCCGCGTCGCAGCCCGATACCAGACTCTGGACGATGCGCTCTTGCAGGGGGCGGAACGAATCGTAGCCCCAGTAACGCTTCAGGGCTGCGTAAAGGTCTTCCACGGGAAACTACGAGTGTATCAGGCTGCATTTGTGAAAGGGCTGGGCAGTGAATTTGACGCAGAGACGCGGAGACGCAGAGAACGCTTCTCTTTATTGAGTCTTCTCTGCGCCTCTGCGTCTCTGCGTCAAAAGACTCACTTACGGATTACGAACCAGATCCGGCCGCAGCCGCGCCGTCTTCTCCAGCGCCAGTCGCTTGCGGAATTTGCGAATCTCTTCGTGGTTTCCGTTGAGCAGAACCTCCGGCGCTTTCCATCCACGAAAATCGGCGGGACGCGTCCAGTGCGGACAATCGAGCATTCCTTCGCCATGGCCCGATTCCTGGAACGAATCGAACGCGGCCGAAGTCTCGTTGCCCAATACGCCCGGAAGCAGCCGCGCAACGGCGTCGATTATCACCGCCGCCGCCAGTTCGCCGCCGCTCAATACGTAGTTTCCAATGGATATTTCGTCGTCGGCCAGATGCTCGGCCACACGCTCGTCCACGCCTTCATAACGGCCGCAGATCAGCAGCAGCTCGGCCTCGCGCGAGAGACTATTGGCCATTGCCTGGTCGAACATGCGGCCCTGAGCGGAGAGCAGAATCGCCTTTTGGCGCGGCGTGCGCTCGGGCCAGATGCTTTCCACGGCGAGGAAGAGCGGCTCGGGCTTCATCACCATGCCCTCGCCGCCGCCGAACGGGCGGTCGTCCACGGATTTGTGGCGGTCGAAGGTCCAATCGCGCAGGTTGTGGATGCGAATGTCGAGAATGCCGGCCTCTTTGCCCCGACTGACCACTCCGTGCGCGAACGGCCCCGCGAAGAATTCGGGGAAGATCGTTAGCACATGGAAGATCACGGTTGGTTGAGTTCCCTGAGACCTGGAGGCAATTCTACCGCGATGCGCCTGGCGGCTGGGTCGATTTCGACGCAGATGGCGCGCGCGAAGGGAATCATGAGATGGCGATCGACTACCAGAATCCCCGCGCCGCCGGCGTCTTCCCAATCCGTGACGCTGCCGATGCGCTCGCCGCTCTGGTGATCGAAGACGTCGCAGCCGATCAGTTCCGATTGGAAGAATTCGCCGGGTTCGAGCGGCGCGCGCTCAGCCAGCGGGACGCGCACTTCCGAGCCGGTCAAGGGTTCCGCATCGGAAATGGTATCGATGCCGCGAAACTTGAAGATCAGCGTGCCATTGTGGAACCAGGTGGTTTCCACTTCACGGCGCTCGCCCGGCCCGAACAGGTAGACTTCGGTCAAGGCCTGAAATCGTTCGGGTCTGCCGCTCAAAGGGATGGCGGTGAGCTCACCGCGATTGCCCCGGGTTTTCCCTAACAATGCAATCGCGACCCACCCGGCGTCCTCGGTTCGAGGGGGCGGCTCCTCCTGCGCATTCACTCTAGGATTTCCAACGTAAACCGGCGGTTCAACTTCATCCCGGCCGCTCCTAGAATGGTGCGGATGGAGCGGGCCGTACGACCTTGTTTTCCAATCACCTTGCCCAAATCGCTGGGGGCAACCTTCAGTTCGAGAACGGTGACCTGTTCCCCTTCCACCAAATTTACCGAAACTTCGTCCGGGATGTCTACAAGAGCTTTGGCGATGTCTTCGATCAACTGTTTCATTTCACCCCGCCTTTCCTCATCCATGGTAGCGAACCGGAGAAGGAGACTGAAACGAAAATGCAATCTGTAAGGCTTGTTGCCGTTCTCTTTTTTACAGTTAGAGAGCGCGCCGGGCTGGTTAAGCAGCCGGCGCGGGGGCGGGATTCTTCGCCACCAGACGCTTCACGGTGTCGGATAACTGGGCGCCATGCTTGGTCCAGTGCTCGATGCGCTCATGCTTCAAGACCACTTGAGCAGGGTTGGCGGTAGGGTTGTAGTGGCCCACTACTTCAATGTTGCGGCTGTCGCGGGCGCGTTCCTTTTCAATTACCACTAAGCGATAAAAAGGCTTCTTTTTGGCGCCGAAACGCGCCATACGAATCATCAGCATCTATACTCCAAAAAGTTCGAAATTCTATTGTACTACGGGTTTAGGGCCGGCAGTGTCCGCGGACTGCCCGGATTCAAACGTGGGACCGATCCCCGCTCGCCCGTGGGGCGGGATCAGGATGAAAACTCCACTCTCTCATAGCTGTCACGGAGCGTGATGCGGCAACCAACAGATTCGAGATCCAGGGTGTCCTCAATGCTGCCGGCAGACGTCAGAAGCCACTGGCCACCGGGTTGGCGGGTAAACAGATCGGCGTGAACACGCTCTGAAGCCACCAGGAGATACTGCTTGAGGGACTCGATCGACTGGTAATGTTCGAACTTGCGGCCGCGGTCATAGGCCTCTGTCGAGGGTGACAGAACTTCGATAATCAGCGTGGGATTCAACAGCGTGTCGCGGCGGCCGTCCAGGAACTGCGGAACGCCGCAGACCACAACGATGTCGGGATAGGTGTAAAGGCCCGTCGCGCTGACCCGCACGCGCATGTCATTGGAATAGATCCGGCAGTCTCTGGTCCGCAGCTGCGAGTGGATTTGAGCCGCAATATTCATCACCAGCAGGTTGTGAGACTCGGCCGCGCCGGACATGGCGAACATTTCACCTTGCCAATACTCGCTCTTGCGCTCGGCCTGACGCTCGATTTCGAGATACTGCTCGGGAGTGAGAAAGACCTTCGCCTGCGTGGACATAACGGAACGCTGCCTCTATCCTACGTCGAATCACATCCCCGGCATCTGCCCGAACGGAAACCCCGGCGGCAGCTTCATCTTGCCCATCCTCTTACCCATAAAGCCTAACCCGCCCGACAGGCTCTTCATCATCTTGCGGGCCTGCGCATACTGCTTCAGCAGATTGTTAACTTCCTGCACACTCGTCCCCGCGCCCTTGGCGATTCGCCGCCGCCGGCTGCCGTTGATGATCATGTGATTGTCGCGCTCTTTGGGAGTCATCGAATCGATGATAGCCACCACGCGGCCAATCTCTTTTTCATCCACCTTGACGTCTTTGAGCTCCTTCATCATGCCGACCTTCGGCATCATGTCGAGCAGCGAGCTAAGCGGGCCAAGCTTGCGGACCTGCTTGAGCTGATCGCGGAAATCTTCCAGCGTGAAATCGTTATCAAGCAGCTTGCGCTGCATCTCGACGGCCTTCTTCTGGTCGATCTGCTCAGAGGCCTTTTCGATGAACGACAAGATGTCGCCCATGCCGAGGATGCGGTTCGCGGCGCGGTCGGGGTGAAACGGCTCGAGCGCGTCGAACTTCTCGCCCACGCCGACGAATTTGAGCGGCTGGCCGGTGACGTGGCGGATGGAGAGAGCCGCGCCGCCGCGCGCGTCGCCATCCATCTTGGTGAGGATGACGCCGGTGATGCCGAGGCGTTTGTGGAACTCGTCCGCCGATTTGACGGCGTCCTGGCCGGTCATGGCGTCGGCCACGAAGAGGATCTCGACGGGGTTAAGCTGCTCTTTGAGCTGCTGCAGCTCGGTCATCAAATCGTCGTCGATGTGGAGGCGGCCGGCGGTGTCGATCAGCAGAACGTCGCGGCCGGATTGCGTGCTTTCGCGGCGCGCGGAGCGGGCGAGGTCGAGCGGCTGCGTTTCTCCGGGCGCGCCTTCATAGACGGGCAGACCGATGTCGCGCGCGATCACCTTCAACTGCTCGCGGGCAGCGGGCCGGTAGATGTCCACCGAAACCATCATGGGGCGGTGGCCGTTTTTCGACAGCCAGCGCGACAGCTTGCCGGTGGAGGTGGTCTTACCCGAGCCTTGCAGGCCGACGATCATGAAGACGCTGGGCGGTTCGTTGGCGAAGCGCAGGCGCGATTCGTGGCTGCCCAGAATCTTGATCAGCTCTTCCTGAACGATCTTGACCACTTGCTGCGACGGCGATAAGGCGCTGAGCACTTCCTCGCCCATGGCCTTGGCCTTGATGTTCTCGATGAGCTGCTTGACTACTTTGAAATTGACGTCGGCTTCGAGCAGCGCCATGCGGATTTCGCGCAAAGCGCCTTCCATATTCTCGGCCGAGAGCCTGCCTTCGCCGCGAAGGTTCTTGAAGACACGCTGGAGCTTTTCCGATAGATTGTCAAACATGGGAGGGGCTAACGCGATTATAGCGTGCGGCGCGGGTTGGCTACTTTACAAACCCCAGTTGCCGCAGCGTATCCGCCGGCTCGCGGTCTTCCTCAAACCTGGTCAACGCCGCTTTCTCGCGCCCGTTTTCTAACGCCACGCCGGCGGGCACCGCGGTATATGGAAAGACCAGCTTCAACTTTTCGAGATCGGTGGTGACCACCGCCTTCAATCCCGTCTCCTGCAGGAACATAGCGGCATACCGCGGCGCACTTACCGGGATCGCCACAACCGCGGTGGATCCCCAGTTGAGCTGCGACATCTTTTTCGCGGCGTTGAAGCAGTGCATGCATTCGGGGTCGAAGAAGTAGAGCAGTACCTTGCCGCGCTGCAGCGAATATGGCGCGCCTTCCACCATGACTGTTTCCGGCGCCTTCGTCCCGGTCTGCCGCACCGCGGCCACGCCGTAGGAGACCAGCGCGTACACCGCCACCACTCCGAAAATCAGGACGGCGCTGCGCAGGCTCTGCGGCGGCTTCGACCACGCTCCGGCCAGGGCTGCCAGCAACAGCAGCGCGGCATCGCCGATGAAGAAACTGGGGCCCACCACGCGCTTGACCCAGGGAAAGCAACTGCACTCGGCGCCGCGCAATGCGGCGTAGTTCGCGGCGAAGTAGATCATGAAGCCGATCAGCAGCAGCCCGATCAGCGCGGCGCCCCACCGGCGGAACCGCGGCGCCAGCACCAGCACGGCGCCCACCGTTTCCGCGATACCGAAGACTAACGCCGCGGCCAGGCTCAGTTGCTCGGGAAACTTCAGCTCGGCGATTCGCACCGCCCAATCGAGCGGGTAAGTGATCTTCCAGATGCCGGAGACTGCGAACAGGATAGCGAGCAGGGTGGCGGCGAGCCAGCTTGCCGCGGACTTCCAGCCCGGCGCCTCGAGCGAAGTTAGCTTCGTCCGAGGCTGGACTAAACTGTCTTCCATATAGCTCCCATTTTATAACTTCGGATGTGGCGGACGGGGCGCAGGCGCGCTGGCGGGGTGCAGTTAGCCGGCTGAAAGCCGGCTGCAGCCAGGATTGGCCGCCCCACAAGCAAAGCGCCCGCGTGCCGCGATTCCATACGGGAGAGGAACTTTTTTTCACGCCGCGGTTCGTGGCAGACTGATAGTCGCACAGGTAGTGGAAGTAGGCCGATTCCTCAGTGGTGCTGC
>JBEKNN010000334.1:0-8929 GCA_049522755.1 Bryobacteraceae bacterium
CCCGATCAAGCCCAGGCCCTTCGCCGAGCCCTGGTCGCTCATGAATTCGGCAATGACGGCTCGCGCCAACGGACCGCTTCCCAGAGCCGGGCCGTAACCATCGATCCCCGCATCCGTCTCAATCTTGATCATGGTCCCACCACCGCCGCCAACAGCGGCGCGGCCGCGCCCGCCCGGGCCGCCTGGGGCCGCGCCGCCGCCTCGGATCGCCATTGCCTTGACCGCCGTAATCTTGACGAGGCCCCGGGCCGGAGCGGACGACATCTGGTAGTTCGCTATAGCGCCGCCGATCGGCAGCGCTATAGCGCTCTTAATGAAATTGCGTCTGGTAAGCATTGTCGTGGATTTCTCTCCACGCTACGGGACCCACCCCAGGGACCACCGCCGCGTGTCACCACTTCCCTCTCGAACGTGTCTAGCTTACAACCGCATGAAACCAAATTAGCCTAACCGTCGATAGGGTCTCGGGGAAACGCCGGCGCGCCGCGCGGAGGCCGGCTAGAGTTCCACAATGCCGCGTTGCAGGGCGGAAACCGCAGCTTTAGTCCGGTCGGAAACGCCCAAGCGGCTGAGGATGATGTTCACGTGCCACTTCACGGTGCCTTCGGTGATCGCCAGAGTTTCCGCAATCTCTTTGTTGCTCTGGCCCTTCGCCACCAGCTTTAGTATCTCCAGCTCCCGACATCTCAGCTCGGAGTTCGGCGGGCGGCTTGCCAAATTCTCAATCACCGAAGCTGGCCAATACTGCAGGCCCGCGTGAACTCTGCGGATTGCGTCGATGATCTCGTCATGCCGCATTCCTTTGAGCACATAGGCTTCAGCTCCTGCCGCGCGAGCCCGGTGAATGTCTTCGTCGCCATGGTACGTCGTTAGTACGATAAACTTGCTAATCGGATGATTCTTACGGATGGTCCGAATCGCGTCCACGCCGCCCATCCCCGGCATACGAAGATCCATCAAAGAGACGTCCGGCGATAGTTCTTCGAACAGTTGGACCGCTTCCACGCCGTTAGCCGCCAGCCCGGTCACGGCCATATCCGGCTCCTGGCTGATGATCGCGGAAAGTCCGAAACGAACCACCGAATGGTCATCGGCCACCAATACCCGTACTTTCGGAGATTTAGTCACGACGTTGTCTCGATTTGCCATTATTACCCGTGGTGGCCGCTTGGGATAAGGGCGCGATCGCAATTACCGACGTGCCTTGCGAGGGCGCGCTGGTCAAGACCAAAGATCCGCCCAACTGCGCCATGCGCTCGCGCATGCCTACGAGCCCGAAATGGGTGTGTTGGGCAATTGCGCGCTCAGCCGGATCGAACCCGCTTCCGTCATCGGTAATCTCAATGCGGAGTTCCCTGGGCCCGCAGTACAAGCGCACTGCGATCTCCCGCGGCGAGGCATGAGCAACGGCATTTAGAATCGCTTCTTTGGCCACCAGTAAAACGTTACGAATGATTTTTGAATCGACGGATATCAACACGCCCGCCGTTTCGATCCGGACCGGGACCCCGTGTTCCAATCCGAATTGCTGCAATTCAGACAACGAATCCTGGATGCTGATACCCAGCGACTCCCGCCGTAAATCCCACACGGCCTGTCTGGCCTCGTCAAGCGTAATCTTGATTTGCGTTCGCGCCCTGTCTACAAAATCGGTTAATCGGTCGGGATTGGATCGCCCGGCCTTGGCAGCCGCCTCCAAGAGTGTAGAAACGCCCACGCAATCCTGGATGACGGTGTCGTGCAATTCCCGGGCCAATCGAGTCCGCTCCGCCAGCAGCACCTTATAACGGGCCTTCGTTTGCCGGGCGTGAATGTAGATCATGCTCCAGCCAAGGGATCCGGCAAACAATGCATACAGGGCATAGGCCCAGCCGGTGCGATAGAAAGGCGCCACCAACACCAAGGACACAGATGCTTCCGATGCATGCTCCTGACCGGAGCCATTCTCCGCCATGACTCGAAACCGATAATTTCCCGCCGGCAAATTTGTATAGAATGCTGTTCGATGGTTCGACACATAGTTCCAATTCCTGTCGAAGTTCTCCAGCTTGTAGCGGAAACGGAGCCGTTCAGGCGATCGGAGATCGGGGGCGGCGTAATGGATTTCGAGCTTACCTCGTCCAGCGGGGATTCGGATGTCATTTGCCATAGGGAGCGGCCTGTCATCCGCCGTTATGGCCTCAATGACAATGGGCGCGGGACTGATGGTCGGAGCGCTGCTTGGGTCGATCTGGGTAACGCCTTGAAGACTCGGAAACCAAAGCTGTCCGCTCGAAGTCGTACAGCCGGCGGGCTGGGTTCCGCGGCTGAATGGGCTGGACTCCATACCCTCCGCCGGTCCAAAGACAATGCCGGCGATCAAGTGTTCGTCAACATTGTCAAATTCTTCCCGTTTCGCGGAAAACACGCCAGCCGGAGTGTTCATCCATAAAGTTCCGCTCGGTTGCTCCAGGATCTGATATATCGTGTTGCTCAATAACCCAACGCGTGTGGTGTAACGGCTGATCTTCCCACCCTTGACCCGGAGAAGTCCACCGCCTCGCGTGCCGAGCCACATAGCGCCGTCGGCATCGGCGTATAACGAGAAGATAGTTTCGTTTCCCAATTGCTCGATCACAGGGTCGCGCACCAACTTTCCGTTATGAATCCGGCTGAGACCGCCGTCGGTGCCTATCCAAAGATCCCCGTCACGGTCCTCCGCGATTGCTCTTGCGCTGGTGTACGCCAAGCCATCCGCGGTTGAGTAAGTCAAGAACCGCTGGCCGTCCCACATAATTAGTCCCATGCCTGTAGCCATCCATACGGACCCATGCCGGTCTTGGTGGAACGCGCGCACGGACACGTGGTACTTCGTCGCGTAAAGCTCGGGATTTCTTCCCGCTAGCCGCATCACCCCCATATTGAAAGTTCCGATCCACAAGACTCCGCTTCTGTCCCGAAAGATTGTTCGCGCTTGTATCCGCGGGAAGCCTGATGGAAATCGAAAAGGAGTAATTTGGTGCCCGTCCGTCTGGTACAGCCGGCCGGATCTGGTAGCCATCCACAGAGACCCATTGGGATCTTCATAGATAGTTGCAACGCGGTCATCCGACAGAACATTGCTGGTCAGGGTTTTGACCCGCGCCTTCGTGAGTCGCACCAAGCCGCCTTGCGTGCCGATCCAAAGGCTCTGCTGGCGGTCCTCGAATATGGACAATACGCTATTGTCCGGAATGACATTTGGCGTAAGGAAGACCGAAGAAACGCCGCCGCGGGTTCGAATCAGGCCGTGGTCGACCGTGCCGAACCAATGGTCGCCTTCGCGATCCACATGAAACACGGAAAGATTGCCGTCCGCAGGCAACTTCTCGGATGCGCCATTTACAACGACTCCACCCTTTAACAGGCGCAAGCCCGCCTCGGTGGCAACCCAGAGGCCGTCCTTTGCCTCTTCCAGAGTGAGAATCCTATTCGAATTGGCGTCTGGGCCCACCGAAACCCGGCGCAATGTATCTCCATTCGTCAAGAACAGCCCGGTGGACCCACCCACCCACACATGACCTTCCCGATCCTCGGAAACGGCGTGTCCATTCAGCACGGGGAAGTCGGGTCCTCCGTTCAACCGGATCAGCCGGTCTCCATTCAGGCGGAAGAGTCCCATGTCGGTGCCTGCCCACATGGTTCCGCGCCGGTCCTCATAGATCGCGCGCACAAACCCATTGGCCATCCCGCCGGTCGCGTCGAACGCTTGAAACGAACCGTTGCGGTAGTGCAACAGCGCGCCCCCTCCGCTGCCAATCCAGAGCGAGCCGTCTCGCGCCGCGCACAGCGAGAGAATGTTGTCATCGCGAAATTGGGCAGTGTTGGAGCGGTCAAAGATAGTAAATCGGCTGCCGTCAAAACGCGCCAAGCCCGACTCCGTTCCAATCCAGAGGTATCCATCCGCCGTCTGCGCCAGAGCTTGAATCGCATTCTGAGGTAAGCCGTCCTGAGTCTGCCAAATGCGATGCGTATACTCGTTCGCGCGCGGGTCTGAGAAAACATCGGCGGATAAAGGTTGGATGTACCAACAGGCGGACAAAAAATAAACCAAAACCCTCCTAATCATACGCTTCGAAACGCCTCAAGACGCCTCACATGGATTATTGCCGATTGACGAGCTAGCAGGACACTGAACGCGGATGACCTGCATCGGAAACCGTCAGGCACCGGCTGGGAGCGAGGAAGCGACCGATATGATTGGTACTGGGTTTTCATTTGGACGTCCCAGGTTCGGTCATTATATACCATCTATACCATCTGCCGGCCAGAAGCATTGCCGACGGCCTGCTTCGCCTGACGGCGCCCGAGGCGGGCAACGAAATGCATCTAGCTTGGCCAAGCTTCACCCGTCA
The DNA here is from genome assembly GCA_049522755.1 of Bryobacteraceae bacterium. Taxonomy (GTDB): domain Bacteria; phylum Acidobacteriota; class Terriglobia; order Bryobacterales; family Bryobacteraceae; genus PALSA-243. The sequence continues at coordinate 4,374 of JBEKNN010000334.1, forward strand.
AGCGCCGCTCACAAAACTGTAGTTGCAACAAACTGCAATGCAACCGTAAAGAGCGCCCGGTCATCTGACCGGCGCACTGGCAACCAGCCAATGAACGGTCAGTGCGCGGGAGTAGCCAGCGGCTTGCTCTTGTCTACCACATAGACGCCGACCAGCTTCAGTGGTTGCGTGCCGGTGTTGTGAGCATCATGTATGACGCCGGAAGGAATAATGACGGAATCACCCGCTTTGATCTTCAGCGCCGGCTCACCGTCGATCAAAATCGCGCCTTGACCTTCCAGGACGTAGCTAATCTCTTCGCCCGGATGCGTGTGCCTGCCCGCGAAACTTCCGGGCGCAAGTTCAACCTTCGCCACCACGGCCTCACGTCCTGGTATAGAAATATCTTTCCTTTGCAGGATGGTGCGCTGCAGCCCCGGGTTTTGCGCAAAAAGAGCGGCCGCCACTCCAAGTATTACTGCGCCCCATACGGAAATCGACTTCATCGGAATGCCTCTCTGTAAAAAGTCATCGGCCTCTCTTCCAATTCGCATGGTTGAGCGTCCCTCGCCACACGAGCCACCCGGCTCACGCACCGCACCCACCGATTATCGGGAACCTCCCGGCAGGCCTAACTCCCCGGCTCCGGCGCCTACTTCCAGTACCGCCGCTGAACGCGATAAGTTTCACATCGGCGCAATGCTATGCCGGCTGAGCTTCCGGCGACTCACTAGTCGATTCCACTGCCTCTCTGCTCTGCAAGTTCGCCTGCAGCCCTTTGACCAGATCCAGGGCAACATCGACGATCATATCCTCTTGACCGCCAACCATTCGCCGCCGCCCAAGTTCCACCAGAATATCGCGCGTGTCCACGCCGTAGCGTTTGGATGCAGTCTCCGCGTGTCGCAGAAAGCTCGAATAGACACCCGCATAACCCAGCGAGAGCGTCTCGCGGTCCACTCTTACGGGCCGATCCTGAATAGGCCGGACCAGATCTTCCGCCGCGTCCATCAACTTGAAGAGATTACACCTATGTTCGAGCCCGAGGCGGTTTAACACTGCAATCAGCACTTCCAGCGGAGCATTTCCGGCTCCGGCGCCCATTCCAGCAAGCGATCCATCCACGCGCGTGGCGCCGTGCTCGATGGCGATAATGGTGTTCGCGATACCCAGGCTCAGGTTGTGATGCGCGTGCATGCCTTTCTGCGTTGCCGGGTCGAGCACATCGTTAAAGGCGTCGAATCGCTCCGCCACCTCGTGCATCAACAAGGCGCCGGCGGAATCCACCACGTACACGCAATGAGCGCCGTAGGATTCCATCAGTTTCGCCTGGCGGGCCAACTCCGCGGGGGGCGTCATGTGCGCCATCATCAGAAAAGTCGCGACATCCATTCCCAAGGTGCGGGCGTGCTCCACATGCTGTTTGGCGATGTCGGCCTCGGTCGAATGGGTTGCGATGCGCACGCTGCGCGCCCCTGCCTGGTACGCGCTATGAAGGTCCTCAACCGTTCCGATCCCTGGTATCAGCAGGGCGGTCACGGTTGCGTGCTTTACGTTCTCGGCAACCGCCGCAACCCACTCAACGTCGGTGTGAGCGCCGAAGCCGTAATTGAAACTCGACCCGGCAATACCGTCGCCATGGCTCACCTCTATGGCGTCCACGCCCGCTTCATCCAGCGCTTTGGCGATCGCAATCACTTGGCTAATCGAATATTGATGACGTATCGCATGCATCCCATCGCGAAGCGTGACGTCCTGGATGTATAGTCCTGGCGCGATCATTGCAGTTTTCCTCCGTTCGCTGTGGCGATACGCTCGGCCGTACGCAATGCAGCCGAGGTCATGATATCCAGGTTCCCTGCGTACTTGGGAAGATAATGCCCGGCCCCCTCCACCTCAAGATAGACGCTCGTTTTCATTCCGTGGAACCTGCCCATACCCGGAATTGTGACGGAGCGGTCTTCCGGAATCCGGTCAAATTGCACGCGCTGCTTCAGGCGATAACCCGGAACGTAGCTCCTGACTTGAGCGGCCATCCTCTCAATCGATTGATCGATCTCACCGGAGTCGGCATCCTCAGTCAGGCAAAATACCGTATTACGCATAATCAGGGGAGGTTCGGCCGGGTTCAGAATAATAATAGCCTTACCCCTAGCTGCGCCGCCTACCCGTTCGACCCCCCGGGACGTGGTTTCCGTGAACTCATCGATGTTGGCCCGCGTACCCGGTCCGGCTGATCGGCTCGAAATGCTCGATACAATTTCGCCGTAGAGGACCTTGGCCACGCGATTTACGGCCGCGACCATGGGTATAGTCGCCTGGCCCCCGCAGCTCACCATATTCAAATTGGGCGCCCCCAAGTGTTCTTCCATGTTGGCTACGGGCACCACGTATGGACCGATAGCGGCAGGCGTTAAATCGATGAGTTGCTTGCCGTAAGGGCGCAAGACGGATTCGTGCTTATGGTGCGCCTTCGCCGACGTTGCGTCAAACACGATCGAAATATCGGCGAAGTCCCGCAATTTGACCAGACCATCGATTCCCTCGGATGTGACCGGAATGCCCAAGCGGCGAGCCCGGGCCAAACCGTCGGATTCGGGATCGATGCCGACGAAGGCTGCCACTTCCAGAATCTTGGAGGTTCGCAGGATCTTGATCATCAGATCCGTGCCGATGTTTCCCGTGCCAATGATCGCCACTTTAACCATTCTTGCCTGCTCGTTGGCGTACATCGTACGTTTTCTCTTGTTTTAGCGTCAACGCTCCTCCAAAATTGCTGAAGAATCGAAAGTAAAACCGGGTGAACGCATTGCTCGTCCGGTGACTTCAATTTACAACCACATAAAACAAAATTAACCTAACCTTCGATAGGGTCTCGGGAAACGTCGGCGCGCCGCACGGAGGCCGGTTAGATCTCCAGGCGCTGAAGAAAACCGGCTTCGATATCCTGCCAACGAAAACGGCTGAGATGGTTCAACAGCGATTCCGGATCTATCACGGCGCGGTCGCTGCGCAGGCGGCGTTGGATCTTTTCCGCGTTGAAGCCGATGCGTTCCAGCACGTAGGCGTCCTTCGGCAGCGGACCGGAATCGGCCGGCATATCCAAGCCCGCCAGTTCCCCGCAAACATTCCACCCCGTTCAGCAGTTGTACGGTACGCCATTGCTCTTCTTCAACCCCGAGGGGCGAATCTCGGTCGCGGCACCCCACAGTCCCGTTTTCAGCAGGAAATAGAGCATGCCGTCCAAGCGTCCCCGGTCGGTATCGAAGACGCGGAATGGCCGGCCCTCCACAATGTCGTGCTCGACCGGCTCGCGAGCGTCACATTGCTCGCGCACGCCTGCCAGGGCTTCCTTCTTGACGTAGGTCAGCTTGCTCCGGCCCTGCTTGGAATCGGACAGATAGTAGGCGGGCGTAGACCGCCGCTGGGAGCCGCTGCCGAGATAGCGCTCGATCAGTGACGCCCACAACAGGATGCGCGGCTGCAGGAGTTTCGATTCCGCGGATCGTCGGCGAAGCTGGAGTGCGCCGATCTGGCGGCGCAACGGATCGCGTGTTTGCGGGGTTTCCCTTACGAGTTCCGTTTGATGGAGGCAGCTAGCGGCGTGAAGCGCCCCCGCCAGCAACAACCAGCCCATCCTCAGGTCCCGCGGATCCGCGTAAAGGGGTGCTTCCGATTTATTGCGTCAGAGCAAAACTGAAAATTCCGCCATCTCCGGCAAGAACCACATATTGTCTACCGCCCACCATGTAGGTCATCGGGGAAGCCCGCCAGGACTGGCCAGCCTCGAAATGCCAGACGGGGATTCCAGTCTTGGAGTCCAGCGCCGTGAATGTGCCGCCGCTCTCGCCGAAGAACACGAGTCCGCCGGCGGTCGCGAGCGTGCCGGAGCCGCCGAAGCCACCACCGAGCAACCGATACTCCCATGCTTTTGACCCGGTGTGGATATCCAAGGCGTGGATAAAGCTCCGGCTGTCCCCTTGCTGCCCACCAAAGGCGCCGCCAAAGAATCGTTGGCCCATTTCGGGGGGTGTGGGATCTTTGCGGATTGCAGAGCAGCTCTCAGAAAGCCGCACGAAGAACAGTTTCGACACCGGATCCAGCGACACTGAGGGCCATTTCTGGGTTCCGGTCCGACATGTCAACGTTCCTTCGAGCGTGGTTTCGAAGTGATCGGTCACAACCGGGCGGCCATCCTCGCCATATCCAGTAGTCCAGTTTTGATTGCCCATGGACGTGGCGAGTAGCAATTTGCCTTCGGTGCGATCCAGAACGAAGAAGAAGCCATTCACATCGGCATGCACCATTAGCCTGCGGGGACGCCCCTCCCATTGTTCGTCCATCAGGACGAGCGGCCCGATGGCATCCCAGTCGTGGGTGTCGTGGGGCGTGAATTGGAAATGCCATTTCATGATCCCGGTCTTCACATCGAGCGCGACTACGCTGTTGGTGTACAAGTTGTCGCCCTTTCGCTCACTGCCGTTGAAATCGGGACAAGGATTACCCACGGTCCAGTAGGCCAACCCGAGGGCCGCGTCGTAGGAACCGGTGAGCCAGGTGGCGCCGCAACCGTGTTC
>JBEKNN010000335.1:0-8913 GCA_049522755.1 Bryobacteraceae bacterium
TCGCTTGTTTTCGTAACTTTCCCGGCAATGCAGCGATGGATCGTCAAGTACTTTCTTCAGGCCAGGTCCTCGAAGAGCGCCGGACTCGATATCGATATGCCAATCTTCCGTCAGGACCAGCGCTCGATTCAAATCGTAATATGCGATGTGCAGTGCCGGGCCGTTAAATGAAAAGTTCACGTACCCGTTGTAGCCAACGTCAAGTTCTTCGTCGGTGGGATAACGCCTGTTATCCCAAGCGAGCCATCTACAATCCGGAATATCCGGCGCCGCTCCGCGCTCGACGGGCATGCCGCCGTGGCCCATACATCGCCCGTACGCATCGATGCCCTCCTTGACTCCGAACTTCTGGTAAATCGCCAACCTGTGCTCGTGGCCCCAAAACCAAATAACCGGCCGGTGAATCAGTTTCGCCAATTGCTTCGCCGGAATTTGATACCAAGCCTCGAAGGCGGAGTGCGGCCCATGATGCGACAGCAGAATCAATCCGCGTTTGTCTCCGTCCGGATTCACCGAGGACCTCAGCCAGGCAAGCAAGGGCTCGGGAATGGCGCACCCCGGCTTGAACCATGTCGTCTTGCGAAGCCATTTGCTCCGCTGCCGCGCCCTCAAGCGTTACCACGTTGCGGTAGCAGAGTACCGGCAACGCGTCGAAGCCGGCGGCCATCCCTATGAGCTTGAGCGGCTTCATGTCTCAGTGGTGGCGCCGGCGCTGGAGGAATGCGAGCGGCTGGACGCCCCCAGCCTGGACGAAGAAAAGCGGCTGGTCGAGCAGCTTCGGCTGTGCCATGAAGAGTGCGTGGCCGCATCTTACGAGCTGCGGCATCCCCTCAAAAGTATCTCTACCGAGGAATACAGATTGTCTGAGAAGGCTGAGGCGCCAGAGGCAACTGCCGTAAGGTTCGGCTTGCTCTAGGAAAGAACCGGAACACTCCTCCGCAAATTGACTCGGGACGACAGCACGGACAGAATGCCGGCCGTTGAGAACAATTCCCGGACCGTACCAGTTTTTCCTTTACAACTTCGAACGCATCGAGCCCGAGCACGTACTAATTGAGCGTGAGAAGAAGGTCCGTAAATGCCGGCGCACCCCCTGGCGCCGGGCCGCAACGATGGTTTTCGGCGGCTGTCACTCAGCGGGGCGAAGGACTCCTGGGAAGAAGCCGCGTCACCCGCGGAATGACCTCGAATTGCGCAGCCATAGCGGACCGGGTGCGCCAACCAGCAGCAGCGCAGGGCAGTTGAGGGCTCCGGGGAGTCCTCCCTACAATTGGGCGAAAGCCTTTTTAGTCTTCAGTCTTAGCAGCCGGTCAGGGACAAAGACGCGCCCTTTTCCGCTGCGTGCCGCCAATATGGAGACCGCCCGTAGTGAAGGTGGAGCTGGGCTTCATACTCGCGAGTGACCGGCGCCGACTCGACATACTCCGGGGCGCCTTTGATAGCTTCCCGGGAGAGGCTGGCGTAGACTTTAAGATCCCCCCAGCTCACCCGTTCAATCCACGCGGGTGAAACCAGTACCTTCTTGCCCGGCCACCAATTCCGCGTTGCCACTTCAATGTAGCGGATGGCCCAGGCTTCGTCGTCCACGACAAACCCGTCCACATGGCCGATTTCGCCATCTACCGCCTCAATGTGATAGCCCGTGACGGATTCGCTGCTGCGCAGGTGCGAATCCGTCCAATCTTTCTTTATCTGCTCCGGAATCGCTTGCAAAGAAGCGGTCTCCGGCATCGCCAGGGACGACGGGTAGAACGTAGGGCCCCACAGATAGGGACCACCCCAATAATATGGATACCCGTAATACTGAAGGTATGCAGCCTCGTGCTGCCTGGAGACTGGCAGGTGAGTGTCTATGTCGGGGCTGTTCTCAACCTGCTGCTTCGTCAGCGCCACATCCACTCGCCTGGCTTGCCAGTTCATGTTGACGACGGACATAGGCGAGATCAGCACTTGCCGGTCGCCGAGCCAGCCGCCGGTGTCTACCGCGAGGTAGCGGATGGCCCATGTGTCATCGTCGAAATAGAACTCATCCACCGTTCCAAGCTCGCCGTCGGTAGCTCGGATCACAATACCTTTCAACTCCGATGTATTCCTTAACATTGTATTTGCCCTCCTGGGCAGTTATTCAATTGCGTTTTCGGTTTCGATCACTTACACAGCGGCGCCGTACCGATGCGTAGCCGGGCGTAAACTTAATACTGTTCACTTGACGCCTCCGATTCGAAGGCGTTCACGCGAGTGTGAACGCTGCAAGCATGAGTGCTTGCGCCACGAATTTGAGAGCGAGTCACAGGCCGGGGACGCTATCTTCCGTCCGCGCCTACTACCTCGGCGGCGTGCAGCGTCACATTGATTGGGCGTGTGTTTTCGATAATATTTTTCGCGCGTTCGACTTCCGCAGCCGTGCCATGCACCATCAGCAGGAATTTATCCGTTTTTAACGCCGTTTCGTACTGAACGATACTGTCCTTCGGAATACCCATGCCGTAGAGCCCCGCGCCGATGGCGCTCAAGCCCCCAACTACCGCGGCGCCTTCCAATGCGCCGACGATCCACGCAACCACAGGACCGGCCATGAGCACTGGACCGATACCTGGAATAGCAAAGAAGGCGGACCCGAACAGCAGTCCCCAGAAGCCACCCCAAAAAGCGCCGGTCTTGCCCCAGTATTTCATCCGGTCGCCGTTATTGTAATAGCCCACCGCGTGTTCATCGGTGTGGGTATCCTTACCAACGATCGACAAGGTGCGCATGTCGATTCCCGCCCGCTGAAGCTCTTTGACCGCTTCTTCCGCTCCGGTGTGCGTACCATAAATAGCTACTACTGCGTTTAGCTCGGACATGTTCCTGTCTCCTTTGGTAAAAACAAAAAGTCGATATCTTTTTCAGAGCATGAGAAGGTCCTAACATCTACGGACGGAAAATTCCCCATGCGGCTAACACAAGAGCCCAACGGGCGTACGCGGCTCTGTCCGATTATCGAGAAGAGGAAAGCCGGAAGTTGGTTACATGCCCCCACAATCCGGTCGCTTGCAATACCCAGATGCAGACTATAACCACGACGACGACATTCAGAATCGATTTGATGCTGGATGCCATCGGAATATACCGGTTGATCAGGTGCAAAATCACCCCGGCAACGATCAACACAATCACAATATTCAGCAAAGGCATTTTATTTTATAGATCCTCGAGTCCGGGAGTGCAATCGGCGGCCCAATGAGCCGCCGCCCGGCGGGGATTGCCCTGCAAGGCTTTGGAACTGTGTGCGCGGGCGAGCTATGCCGCCAGGCGCGTGAGGTGACCGGATACGGTCAAATCGGCTCGCCGCCAGTCTCCGCGGCGAAACGGGCCGCGGCCGCGGCGGCGGCGGATCTGGCGTCCGCATCCAGGGTCTCGCGCACTTTTTGTGCGAGCTCGACGGGCGTAAACGGCTTTTGCAGGAAGGCGGTTCCCTTCTGCACGCCCTCCTTCAAAATGACATCCTGCGTGTATCCGGACATGAACAGGACTTTCATGCCGGGCCGCAGCTTGACCGCTTGTTCCGCAAGCTCGCGTCCGCTGAGCTCCGGCATGACCACATCGGACAACAGCAGATCGATGGGGCCCTCGTTGGTTTCGCACATCGTCAGGCCCTCGCGCCCGTTGGAGGCTTCCAGCACCACATACCCGCTGGTTTCCAGAATCATGCGCGCGAGTCCTCGGACCATCTCTTCGTCTTCCACCAGCAAAATGACCTCGGAGCCTCTGGGCGCCTTGTCCATGCCTCCGGCCGAAGGCGCTGGGGTAGGGGCAGCCTCGGCGACCGCGGGCAGGAAGATGGTGAAGACCGTCCCCCGGTCCGGTTCGGACTCGCAACGAATCGCGCCGCCGCTTTGCTCCACAATTCCCAGAACCGTGGCGAGGCCCAGGCCGGCGCCTTTGCCGATCTCCTTCGTGGTGAAGAATGGCTCGAAGATATGCGCCTGCACGTCCGCGTCTATCCCAATCCCGGTGTCGCCTACGGTCAGCGTCACGTAGCGCCCCGGCTCGAGGTCCTGGTCCCGGGCATCGGCCTCGTGCAGAGTCGAGTTAGCGGTCCGGATGGTGAGCGTACCGCCTTCGGGCATTGCATCCCGTGCATTTAAGGAAAGGTTCATAATCGCGCGGCCGAATTCGCCCGGGTCGGCTCTGACTTGCCAGAGGGCGGGATCGCAATCGATAGTCACCTTGATCCGTTCCCCCACCAGGCGGCGTAGCATCCTTTCGAAGTCTTCCACAATCGCGTTCAAATCGATCACCTTCGGCTGCAGCACCTGGCGGCGGCTGAAGGCCAGCAACTGTTGCGTGAGCGCGGCCGCCCGCTCGCCGGCAGTCTTGATCTCAAGCGCCTGCTGCATGGCCGGCGCGTCGCCGGCGAGCCTGTCGTAGAGCAGGCTGCTGTAGCCGATGATGGCCGTCAGCACGTTGTTGAAGTCGTGGGCGATGCCGCCGGCAAGCCTGCCGATGGCCTCCATTTTCTGCGCCTGGCGAAGATGTTCCTCGCTCTTGCGCAGCGCCTGCTGGGACCGTTTACGGTCGGTAATATCGTCGACTGCCAGCAGAATCATTTTCAAATGATTGATGTGGCAGCCCGCCAGCACCAGGGTCCTGCGCCCCACCATGGGAAAATCCTGCTCCACTTCGAAATCCGGGAATGCCTGGCGGCCCTCCACAAGACTGTCCAGCGCATCCCGCAGGCCGGGAAGGTTCCAACTGCCGCGCGAAAGCGCGTAGACGGGCAGTCCCTCGGATTCCGCCGGCGACGTTTGAAACGCCCGGTAGAAAGCCCGATTCGCCATTCTGACTCGCATGTCTGTATCCAGCACCAATAGCGGCTGGCGGACAGTTTCTACAATCGACATCGCGAAGTCGCGGGCCTGCGCCAGCGCCGCGTTCTTGGCTTGTAACTCATCGTTGACGGTGGTCAGCTCTTCGTTGGTGGACTGCAGCTCTTCCTTGGCGGTCTCCAGCTCCTCGTTGAGGCTCTGCAGCTCCTCGTTGGTGGAAAGCGCCTCCTCGGTGGTGTTCTGGTTTTCCTCTCTGGATGTCTGGTGGGCTTCCAGCGCCTGGAGAAACCGCTCCTTCGCGTCGGCAAGCTGCTGTTGCAGCCGCGAAATCTGGCGGTCCCGAATATCGGCTTCGGGAGGCGCGTCCGCCGGTTGGGGCTCGTGCGCGATCGCCTCAGGCACGGGTTCGAAAAGCACCAGCGTGGTTCGCTTCCGACTGGAATCGAGCGGCGCTACCTCCAGGTTCAAACTGCGCGGGCTTCCGTCGTGTTCGTAAGATACATGCTCCTGCCGCGCGGGCTCGCCCGTCTTCCGCGCCTGCTGGATCAGCTTGTCCACTTCCAGGAACAGTCCCGTGTCGGGAATCAGCTTCATGAGGTTAAAGCTTACTTTGCCGGCCGGCAGCGACAGATAGGCGCTGGCCTTGCCGCGGATCTCGATCACCTCCAAATCTTCGTCCACCACCACAGCGGCCGGGCTGTACTTCGACAGCAGAATGCGATCGACCTCTTTGCGCACATCGACGCCGCCCCACGGTTCCACGGCCGTTGGCGCGGTCGCGTTGCCGCCCGCCGGCGTATCCCGGCGCGATGCGCGGGGGCCCATGGGAAAGAGGTGCGGCTTTCTGACCGTTTCCCGTTTGCCGCAGATTCTGTATTCGCGATCCACCTCCGAAAACAGCTCGGACGGCGCCGCCCTCTCCGACGATCCCAACATCAGAAACCCATGCGGCTTGAGTGCGTAATGAAACATTTCGACGATGCTCTTCTGCACGCTGCCCAGATAGATCAGCACATTGCGGCAACTGATCAAATCCAGCTTCGAAAACGGCGGATCGTCGAGCAGGTTATGCCGCGTGAACACGCACATCTCGCGCAGGTTCCGGTTGATCTGGTAGCCGCCTTCGATCCTGGTGAAAAAACGGTTCAGGCGTTCATAGCTCACGTCTGCCTCGATGTTGTCGAGGTACCTGCCGGCGCGCGCCTTTTCAATTGCCCGCGAGCTGATATCGGAAGCGAAGATCTGCACCGGAATGGCGGCGCCGGTTTCGGTGAGGTATTCCTGCAACGCGATGGCGATGGAATACGCCTCTTCTCCGGTGGCGCAACCGGGTACCCAGACGCGAATCGGCTGGTTGGGGGGCCGGTCTTGCAGAAGCCGGGGGAAGACGAGTTTCTTCAGGCATTCGAACGATTCCTTATCGCGGAAGAAGCTGGTGACGCTGATGAGCAAATCCCGCTGCAGCGCCATCAATTCCTCGTAATCGCTCTTCAGCCGCGTACCGTACTCGGCGAGACTGTTGATATTGCGCAAGGCGAGGCGCCGCAGGATACGACGCTTGACCATTTTTTCCCGGTACAGTGAAAAGTCGATTCCGGTTGCTCCGTGCAAAACAGCCAGGATGCCGCCGAACTGCGCTTCATCGGCGGCCGCCGTTCGCTCGAGTTGCGCGCGCTGGGCATCGGCGATATAGGGGTGCCGGCCAATTCTGACCAGCTCCGCGACAATGCGTTCGGGCGGCAGAACGAAATCGACGCAACCGGTGGCCACGGCGGCTTGCGGCATGCCGCCGAACTTCGCGGTGGCCGCGTCCTGCGCAAATGTAACGCCCCCCGCGGCTTTGATGGCTTCGACGCCCGCCGAGCCGTCCGAGCCGGTTCCGGAGAGGATCACCCCGATTGCGCGGCTTCCACACTGGTCGGCAACCGATCGCAGTAAGCGGTCGACAGGCATGTGCAATCCCGCAGCCTGGGTTCGCGGAACCAGTTTCAGCGCCCCGTTGGCGATGGTCAGATCGACGTTCGCGGGTATCACGTAAACATGGTTGGCTTCGAGCGCCATGCCATCGGCAGCCTCGCTGACCGGTATGGCGGTGGCCCGCGAAAGAATCTCGGCAAGCATGCTTTGGTGGTTCGGATCGAGATGTTGAACGAACACGATGGCAAAGCCGGTATCGCCCGGCAAATCGCTCAGCAGGCGCTTGAAAACCTCGAGGCCGCCCGCAGAGGCGCCAATGCCGACCACCGGAACACCCGCTCCAGCCGCCTCTGGGCTTTCTTCGGCCAAGCCGGCAGCTTCGGGGTCCGCCAGGATACTTTCGAGCGCTGGCTTATCGTCCATCAGAACCTCCGCTCAGGAAAATTGCGACGCACATATCTAATGATTATTCTATGGATTATCCCGAACATTTGAGAGTATCGTACCATTCGGGCGATTTGTACGCCACAGAACAAAAATCTTGGGGACTGCTTGGGCCCACTTGATCGAGCCCCGACCCGGATGCGGCAGCCTTGATCGGAAACCCGATGGACTCGAGAATCTCTCGGGTCGCAAGAAACCGCGACCTGTCAGACTAGCTGTAGGACCTCGGTTTGAGTGCTTTGAAATCGTCGAAATAAAAATATAAAGTTCGAAGTCGCGGGAGCGGGTTTGCGAAGGGGTGCAGAGTTGACGCACGAAAAAGCGGGGCTGACGATCCAGGGGGGTAACACAGGTTTCGGATTAGGGACTCCGGAGGGCGTCTCAATCGCGCGTCGGACGGAGGGATCGCCCGGGGCCTTATCGTCGCCTGCTCTCAGTGTCTCGTGAACGCGATGATGGCGTCGGCCGCCCGCGCGCCTGGAAAGACTCGCGAACCAAGGCAGCTTGCCGGCCGAAGCGTGCGGCGGCGAGAAGCCGCCGGACCGAGTCGCGGAGCTTCTCTGCGGTGACCTCCTCCTTCGCAAACTAGAGACCGGCGCCGGGCTCTTACACCCTACGTCCGACGAGGCGCCGGAGCACATCCAGCTGCGACAAGCATGCCCTGCGAGACAGAGAGACCACGATTGGATGCCAGACTTGCTCCTAAAGGACCGGGCGGTCTCTCTCAGATTAGTTATCGACGGAGCAACGAATTGCAAGCTATTGTCGAATGTCTCCGCGCAAGGCTGAAAGTAACGCAAAGGGTAGACGATGTTCAAGGCTGAGCGCCCGCCACCAATCCGATCGGGCCCGGGCCACGAACGCCGGCCCAATTGGCGCCCGAGCATGAGCGCCTCAGCGATGTGCCGCGCGCTTTTTATGAAAAAGCGTTGAGCGCTTTTCGGCCGTACGCGGTGCGCTGCGGCAAGCGCAGGACGCGCCGGTTGCAAGCGAGCGTGCGGACCAATGTCACCACAGGCACCCCAGGTATCTCCCCGACCCATTGCCCCAAGCCGCAACCGAATCGGCGATGAGGTGGTCGGGGCGCTCGGCGCGAAAGAACTCTAGCTCCCGATGCAGCAATTCAGCAGTAGTTGTGCGCATGAGCAGCCATGAGAGTTCGTACAGGCGCTCTGGCAGGCTCCTCATATCCGCCAGAAATACATTCCGGTAAGCGCGAAACCGCGCGCTCGATGCTTCGATCTTTCCAGCGAACGCATCGGCCGCGTAATAAACCACCTCGTCCCCTCGCCCGGCGAGCTTCTCGGACTAACGCAGGCGAAAGATTGAGGAACAATCCTTTGCCATGTCTGACCGAACCGAGCGCCGGACTTACGTGCCCATTATCTGTGCAATGTAACTTATTTCACAAAATGCCAAAGGACATAGGGACATATAGGGACATGGAACTACTTGACGGGTATAAATAGTTCATGTAGACTCTTAACGCCATCGTATTCTTTGTTTTACAAAAGGAGGGCTTTTGAAGAAGCTCAGTGCAGTTCTTGTGTGCGTGGCGTTTTGTCTACGCCTGCAAGCCCAGCAAGCGCCCGTACCGCTGAATTCGCTGGTCACTTTCGCTATTTTAGGCGGCACGACTGTGACTAACAGCGGTTTTACGGTAGTAAATGGCAACCTCGGGTTAAGCCCTCTCTCCTCTGTCACCGGATTTCCCCCGGGAGTCGTCTCGCCTCCGTATACGATA
>JBEKNN010000336.1:0-8905 GCA_049522755.1 Bryobacteraceae bacterium
CGATTGCGGCAACATAGGGATCTTCTCCCGGGCTCTCGGCGATGCGTCCCCAGCGCGGGTCGCGGGCAATGTCCACCATGGGAGCGAAGGTCCAGCGGATGCCTTCGGTGGCGGCCTCTATGGCGGCGGTCCGGGCCGCCTGTTCGATCAAGGCAGGGTCCCAACTTGCCGCCTGTCCGAGGGGGATGGGAAAAATCGTACGATAGCCATGAATAGCGTCCCGCCCGAAGAGCAGGGGGATTCCCAGCCGGCTTTCGTGACGGGCGATTCGCTGCGCCTCGGCGCGGTCGGCCGGGCTTCCGGCATTCAGGAACGATCCCCAGCGGCCTCGTCGGATCTCCTCCTGGATGGCCGCCGAAAGGGGCGTCGCCATCGAGGTGGATTGGGACATCTGCCCGATCTTCTCATCGAGCGTCATACGAGACAGGACGTCATTTACGCGTCGCTCGATGTCGGCATGAGACTGGTCGTCGAATGCCATTGCGGTGAAGATGAATACCATCAAGATGCTGCCGGTTCGTGCCAGGGCGGGGAAGCTGCCTCGCGGCTGCGGAGGACTGTAGTTGCGCACACACTCTTCCTTTCAAGATTTCCCAGGGGAGCATGTGCAATTGCCGCACCAATAGGCCTTTGATGAAATGCGCTATGTTCGCCCATAGTTGCGATTGGGGTCGCGCATTTTGTACGGAATTCTCGCTGAGATGGACCCGGCCGATTTCAACCCTCTTCGGTCGGGGCTCCGGCCTCTCGGAAACGCACATGCTTCCATTCCTTGAAAGGGGCTGGCCGATGCCGGACAACCATTTTTCCGCAGCCCGCCAGTCTAGCGTGACAGTAATGGAGCGTACAACTCATGCCATCAATAGTCAAACGCCAGTCAAACGCCGCGCAGGCGCCGGAACAATTTCCACGCAGAAAGTACCCGTCTCGGCAACCGATTCGAGCTCCTGGACCGGCCAACTTGAACAAAACACGATTCGCTTGGATTGGCAATTTCATTGCGTGTAGTGATACCGGAAGCAATAAATTTCTCCGTTTCGGAACATCATGTCCACGATGTTGGCGCAGGTCATTTCTGAGATTAAGGATCGCGTACAATTCACCAGCCGAGTTTCCCTGTTCCTGGACTTCGACGGTACGCTGGTCCCGATCGCTGCCGATCCCAGAGTGCCCCAATTGGACCTGGGTACGGCTGCAGCGCTGAAACTCGTTTCAAGCCAGGAATTCCTGACGACTACGATTATCAGCGGCCGGGCTGTCGAGGACTTGTATTGCCGCGCCCGCTTGAATCGCCTCATATATGCAGGAAACCATGGGCTCGAGATCTTCGGCCGCGATCTTCGCTTCGTTGAGCCGCTCGCATGGTCCCGCCGGGCGGAACTCGAGTCGCTTTGCGGCGAACTACGCACCCAACTACGGAACGCCGCCGGCGCCTTTGTGGAGTACAAAGGCTTGACGGCGAGTATCCACTATCGTCTTGCTTCCGAAGCGGATGTTCCGGCGATCCACGCTGCCGTTTACGCGGCTGTAGCGCCCAACGGCGCGCTATTTCGGGTGAGTCGGGGCAGGAAGGTTCTTGAGATCTTGCCACGGACAGATTGGCATAAGGGAGCAGCCGTCCTCTGGATCAATAGTCATTTGAGTGAAAGGCCGGAGCTCTCGATCTATCTCGGCGACGACACCAGTGATGAGGATGCCTTCAGCGTGTTGCCCGATGCTATCACCATTAAGGTGGGGGACGCTCCGGTGACATGCGCGAGATATCGATTGCCCGATCCCGCCGCGGTTCAAGAGTTGCTTCTGTGGCTGGCGAATCAGGAACCGGAGAGGCTGCATCGAGCGTGAATCATGACATGACGATGCCCGGCACTGGTAGCTCGGCCCTTTGTCTCCACCACAGACAGAAGAAGAGTGTCGCTCTGCGCTGACAAGAGCTACTTCATACGACTACCGGCAAGCCGGTCGGGGGGGCCGGCTGCGGACCAAGGGATCCGACCCATTAACAGTATCTAAGCGGATTCCAGCTAACTCGCCAATCAGGTCGCCAGCCCATCGATAAACGTTGTTTTCCTTGACGGCGGCGCGCATCCGCTGCATGCGCATTCTTTTCTCTTCCGTGGGCATCGAGAGAGCCCTATGGGTTGCTTGCGCGAGTTCCTCCGTGTCGTAAGGGTTGACTATCAATGCGTCCGGCAGCTCGTGGCTTGCGCCGGCGAAGCGGCTCAGGATGAGAGTACCCAGCTCATCGTGGCGAGCCGCAATGTACTCCTTGGCAACCAGATTCATGCCATCGTGAAGCGAAGTTACCAGACAAACATCCGCTTCACGGTAGTAAGCCTCAATTTCCGCATGACTGTGATGTCTTGCGGCGAATATAATCGGCTTCCACGAGCCGGTCCGCAGATTCCGGTTGATGCGTTCCACCTCCTCTTCGACTTCCGTCATCAAGTCCTGATAGCGCTTAATATGAGTCCGGCTGGGAGCGCCGATCTGGATGAAGGTGAACTTTTCACGGTAGCCCGGGTATAACTCAAAAAGCCGTTCGATTCCGCGCAACCGCTCCGGAATACCCTTGGTATAGTCGATGCGGTCGACGCCCAGTCCGAGGAAAGCCGGCCGGCCGCCCAGTTCGCGCCGCAGCAGACTCTGTACCTCGGGCGATGGTCCGGAGTTCGCCTGGCCATCTCCATTGGCCCTCACGCTGATCGGAAAAGGTCTTACCGTGGTCAGATGATCGTGGCGATTGACGGCAAAGTGCTCCCAGTCGATGCGCGATTCCAACACGCGGTCAACCGTTCCCAGGAAGTTATTGCAATGGGCCTGGATGTGGAATCCGACCAAGTCCGCTCCTAGCATGCCGTCGAGCAGTTCGCGCTGCCACGGACAAATTCCGAAAGCCTCTGCGTTGGGCCAGGGAATATGCCAGAAAACCGCGACGCGCGCGTCCGGCCGCCGCTGCTTCACCATTCGCGGCAACAGCGCGAAGTGGTAATCCTGCACGAGTATCACCGGTTCCTTTTCACCCTCCATCTCTTCGAGCAGCACCGCGGTGAATTTCCGGTTCACAGCCTCATAGTGCGCCCAATCCTCGGTACGGAAGATTGGGCGCGTGTGCGCAATATGGCATAGCGGCCAGAGCCCCTCGTTGGCGAAGCCAAAATAGAAGCCCTCCTCTTCCTCCTTGCTAAGCCAAACCCGTCGGAGACCGTACTGTGGATGATCCGGCGGCACTCGCAGCCGGCCGTGGTCGTCGGCAGTCTCGTGGTCGGCGTCGCCAGTCGCTTGCGCGATCCAGGTTCCATCGCTGGCCCGCAACACCGGTTCGAGCGCAGTGACTAAGCCGCTGGGAGGAACGGACCAGGCGATCGAGCCGCCTTGATGAGTATGCTCGTATGGTTCGCGATTGGAAACCGCAAAGAGGCGGCTTCCATTGAGTTTGCCCTGCATCGCAACCCGCAGCCTTTCAGGCGTCCAGAGTGTGAGCGCGGCATCGCGCAAGCGCGCCTCCTCCTCGGCTGCGGCGCGCGCCGCATTCAGGGTGGTTGCGAGCTTCATCAATTCGCTGGCGAGAGGCCGAAAGATCCGCTCTTTGGGCGGTCTGCCATCGCCCATCCCGTCTCCGGTACGCAGGTCGCGCAACCACTGCGCCATGTGACGTAAGGGTCGGCCCAGGCTCCAATGCAAGATCAACAGCGTGAAGCCGACGATCAGCAGCGTCTCCGCCACGCTGGTGAGAGCGTGCCGCCATAGCGGCGCCGAAAGAAATCCGACATTGTGAAACACGGCGATCACACCAATCGTGCGCCCGTCCCGACTGACTGGCAGCGCGAAGACGTGCATTCGCTTCCCTGGGGAACGGAAGTACTGCTCGCTGCCTCGACCCGTTTGCATGGCGTCGGCGACGGCCGGCGGAGCGGGATCGGCGGTCGGCGCCAGACCGGACGTCATGGCAAGTGCGCGTCCCGCGCCGTCGTAGAGCGCCATACCCGCCAGATGCTCACGGTTCCGGTACTGGTCTACCAATCCCTGCAGTTCCTGCTGAGAGCCAGTTTGGAATGCGTGCTCGACCATCCTTTGCTGGCTATAGGCTAAGACAACCGCCTGGCGGTGCACTTCGTCGCTCAGCGCGTGCATCTCCGCCTGCACCTGGTAGGCTGCGCATGCAATGGAAACTGCTGCTACGCCGCAAAACAGCGCGAGCATCAAGCGGTTACTTAGGTGCACGTATCGCCTCCGTGGACTCGCAGGTCGCGCTCAACCGGAAAAGGCAGGAAAGCCCTCGCTTGTCGAAGCAAGATTGATGCCATGTGACGCGGCTCAGAGGAACACTCGTGAGCTGTTGCACTTAGGAGCAAGTCTGGGCGGTCCGAGCGATGGACTATCGGGTAGAAACAATAAAAAAACTACTCTCCATGCACCGTGCGTCCACAGCAAGGTCCGCGACGTTTCTGTCAGTTTGCCGTGGCTTTTTCCACGTGGTCGATTACGCACACGTCAACCGGGCCATTCTCGGGTTCCAGCGAGGGCGCGGATCGACAACCAAATAATACGTTGGTGTATTTTATGAAGCGACGTGCTATTGAGTTGACCGCTGCGCTCGTCTGGTCACGCCCTCGTGCGACCATTCTTATTACATGCTCTTCGAAGTCAACGGGCTTTGCAAGCGATTCGGCCGGATCGCCGCGCTCTCGGACGTCAGCTTCCAGGTGCGCGCGGGCGAGGTGCTCGGACTCATTGGCCCTAACGGCGCCGGTAAGTCCACGCTGTTCGAGTGCCTGGGCGGCGTGCTGCCTTCCGACAGCGGCACGATGCGCAGCGGCGGCCGGCCCGTTGGAACGCGCGAGCGCCCGTCGCTCCTATTCTATGTTCCCGACGGCATCGCCCCTTGGCCGGCGCAGTCCGTGCGCTGGGCGCTCGATTTCACTCTCGGCTTCTTCGGAGGCCGGCCCGCGCTGCGCGACGAAGTGATCGACCAGCTCGATCTCCGCCAGTTGCTGGGCCAACCGCTCGGCACGCTCTCGAAGGGCCAGCGAAAGCGCGCGCTTCTAGCTATTGGCCTGCTCACACCCCAGCCCGCGCTGCTCATCGACGAGCCCTTCGAAGGCCTCGACCTGCGGCAGGCGCGCGACATTGCGGCGGCGCTGCGCGCGCACGCGGCCCGCGGCCGGACGCTCTTCCTTTCGATTCATCAAATCGGCGATGCCGCGCGCTTCTGCGACCGGTTCGTACTGCTCAGCGGCGGACGCGTATGTGGCGAAGGCACGGTTCAGGAGCTCGCAACGCTCGCCGAGGTGCGCGAGGGGTCGAGGACCTACGACGACCTGGAAGAGGTGTTCCTTGCACTTACTTAGTTGTAAGACAGGCCTCCTGGCTTATTGTGTGTCAGGCGACGAAGTCTTAGTCAGCCGACTGACAGCCCAAGAGGCCTGGCCCGCATGAGGTCTGCATTCCTATGGCTCTTAGACAAGGAATGGCGCGAGCTTCTTGTGTCCCGGGCATGGTGGGTGTTGCTGCTCGGCATGGGGCCGCTGGCGGGGGCCTCGTTCATCGGCGCCGTAAGCGTCTATGGGGAAGTGAGTGGCCTGAATGGAACCTCCGCCGGCGTCGGCGAGGCGCTATCGCCGCTGGTCGGAGTCTGGGCGCCAACGTTCAGCGCCTGCGAGTTGGCGGCCGTTTTCCTGCTGCCATTCGTTGCCATCCGTGTCGTCGCAGGCGATCGGCAGAGCGGCGCGCTGAAGCTGGAGCTTCAACGGGGCATGTCGCCCTTCGCCCGCATCGCGGCCAAGGCTGCCATCCTGCTCGCGGGCTGGATGGTGGCGATGCTGCCGCCCCTGAGCGCAATCCTGCTATGGAGAAGTTACGGCGGCAGCATCTATCCGCCTGAGCTGGCCACGTTGACGCTCGGCCATGTGTTGAACGCGGGGCTCACCATTGCCCTCGCCGCCGCCATGGCGTCACTCACCGAACATCCCTCCACGGCCGCGATCTTGACGCTCAGCTTCACCATCGGCACATGGATTGTCAGTTTCTTCGCAGCGGTGCAGGGAGGCTGGTGGGAACGCGCCGCCGGTTACACGCCCGCCGCCATGGTGGCGCAGTTTCAGCACGGGCTGGTGCGGCTCGACACTGTGCTCATCGCGCCGATCCTGACTCTGACCGGCCTCGGGTTCGCGGCCATCTGGATGCGCCTGGGCGCCGCCGTGAGCCGGCGCGTCTACGAATCGACGGGCCTTGTGCTGGTCGCCGCCGCGGCTATCTTTGTGTGTACCTTCTGCGCCGTCAGTTGGGACACATCCGAGAGCCGGAGTAACTCCTTCCCCGAGTCAGACGAACGCGCGCTCCAGCAGATCAAGGCGCCGCTGCTGATCGTGGCGCATCTGGCGCAGGAAGATCCCCGGCGGTTCGATCTGGAGCATCACGCCCTTTCCAAGCTGCGCCGCGTCATGCCCAAACTAAAGGTGCAGTATGTGTCGGCCACATCGATCGGCCTGTTCGAACAGACTAATCCCTATTACGGCGAGATTTGGTATTACCTGGGCGGGCGAAAGACCATGAGCCGGGTGACCACGGCGGAAGGCGTGCTTGAGGCCATTTACTCTCTGGCGGGAGTTGCGCCGCCCCCTGAGAATGACGAAGCGATCTTTCGCGGACATCCTCTGGCGGTTGCTCCAACCGGCGCCGGCGCGATATTCTATGGCATCTGGCCATGCCTGATCGTAGCTGGCGGATTTTTTGTACGATGGAGACTCAAATGAAGGCGCTCACACGAAGTGGATTGGGTCTCGCGGCCACATTGCTCTTGGCCGCGCTGGTCTACGCGGCGGATATCAAGGTCGATCTCAGCAAGGAACAGCCCGGCAAGCCGCCGGTCATTTTCGAGCCGATCGTCGGCACGTGGCTGGTCGCGCAGGACGGCCCCGACAAAGTGATTGCTCTCGACGGCCGGCCGTGGGTCGCCAGCAAGGACACTCCGACGAAGTTGCTGGTGGAAAGCGCGCGCAAGTTGTATGGTGCGTCGAACGAAGAGTTGATGGATAACGCCAAGGAGTTCGCCTTCTACCCGGTCGCGATCCTTAAGAGCGTCGATAGCTTCTCGAACGGAACTATCAGCATGAAGTTCAAGACTATGAGCGGCGAAGCCGACCGCTGCTCCGGCATTCTCTTCAACGTGAAACCGAACGGCGACTGGCTGGCTATCCGCTACAACGATACGGAAAACAATGTCGGGCTATGGGAGTTCCACGGAGGCATGCGAAGGAATGTCAGGTTCAGTGACAGGACCAAGCCGTTTATGCTCGACCGAGCCGCATGGCATGAGTTGAAGATGACTGTCGCGGGCGCCGATTTCAAGGCATATCTCGACGGCGCGCTGGCCATCCAGTACACCTTCGGCGCCGAGCCGGCGGCAGGCAGGAAAGGCCCGCCCAATCCGGACTTGTTTCCAGCGAACAATCCGGTGCTGCGCCCGCCGGTGGCCGGCAAAGTCGGCCTCTGGTCGAAGACGGATAGCTCCAGCTATTTCAAGGATTACGTCGTCAGTCCGCAGCCGTAGCCACGGAATCGCGAGCTAGGCCAGCGTTTCAGAAGTTCGCCAACGTATCGAAAGACCGCTTGCTTACGCGCGCGGCTCCGATCAGAGCCGTGACCGTGAGGGAGCGGAGTGCTTGGAATACGCCACCGTATTTCTGAAACGGCGAGCTAAGCCAGCGTTACCTTTGCACGCGGCCTGAGCCGCCCTCTTTCAGCAACGCATTCACTTCCGCCACAGTGGATCGGCTGAAATCGCCCATCACAGAGTGCTTCAGGCAGCTCGCGGCCACGGCGAACTCCAGCGCCTCCTGGCGCAGAGGCAGCGTCGTCAAGCCGTAAATCAGCCCCGCCGCGAAGCTATCTCCGCCGCCTACGCGGTCTACAATGTGCGTGATCTGATACTGCCTGCTCAGCAGAAACTGTTGCCGGTCGTTCAGACACGCCGACCACCCATTGTGCGATGCGCTGTGCGATTCGCGAAGCGTAATCGCAATCGCGCGCAGGTGGGGATACGCGTCCAGTACCGTCTTGGTGAGCGCCTCATACTGAGCCGGGTCGAGCTGCCCCGAGTGCACGTCAACCTTCGCCTGCAGACCGAGCGTCATCTGCACGTCCTCTTCATTCGCAATGACCACGTCCACCAGTCCCATCAGCTTGGGCATTACGTCGGTCGCCTTCGCGCCCCACTTCCACAGATTCTTGCGGTAGTTCAGATCGCAGGAAATAACTGCGCCCGCGGCGCGTGCACGGCGCAATGCCTCCGTTGCCAGGTCGGCAACTGAAGCGCTGATCGCCGGTGTGATGCCGGTAATGTGGAACCAGGTCGCGCCCGCGAAGACGCTCTCCCAGGGGATATCGCCCAGCTTCGCCAGCGCAATCGCGCTGTATTCGCGGTCGTAGACCACCTTCGAAGGCCGCTGATTGGCGCCGGCCTCCAGATAATAGATGCCCATGCGGCCCTTGCCGCGCACAATGTCCGACGTCTCCACGCCAAAGCGGCGCAGCTCGCTCACTGCCGCATCCGCGATAGGGTTCTGATCGGGCAGCACCGTCACAAACTTCGTGGGCAGGCCGAACCCCGCCAGCGCCACTGCCACGTTGGCTTCTCCGCCCCCGAAGGTGGCCACAAAGCGCGGCGTCTGCAGAAACCGCTCGAAGTCCGGCGGCGCCAGCCGCAGCATGATTTCACCGAATGTAACGATCATTTACTCTCAACCATTGGGTTTATCTTCCGCGATTTGAGCCGCGTCTTGTCGATGTTAACGGAGTTAGATTCAGGGCCGCTTAACAGCCGTAATTGTCACTTGCGAGGCGTACTGCCTTGAGTGGTGGACTGAGTTATGCGCCACCACGCCCTTTACTTCGTCGTAATTGT
>JBEKNN010000337.1:0-8766 GCA_049522755.1 Bryobacteraceae bacterium
CTCCGCACCAGATGGACCCGCCGGCGATGCGCCACCTGCTCCAGCAGGCTATCGGAAAGCGCTTCCAGGTCTCGGCGACCGTCGAAGACAGGCCGGCGGACGTATACGTAATGACCGCTCTCGAGGGTAAGACTTCACGAGCCAAAACCGGCGATGCCAGCTTGGGCGGCGGCTCGATCGGCTGGTCTTCGCGCCAATTCGTCGTGGACAAGCCGCAGGGTGGTGGACCGCCCACTCCTGAGATGATTCGCGAAGCGCTGTCCAATCTGAAATTTGCAGCGATGTTTGCAATTTCAGCCGAGAATAGCAGCATGGCCGATTTTTGCCGCGTGCTGGAAGACGGTCTGGAACGCCCCATCATTGACGAGACGAACCTTGACGGGACATACGATCTGGAGGTTCACGGAGACGCGCGCAGCACCGAAGAGTTCCTCGGCATGCTGCGCGATCAATTGGGCCTGGTCCTGACGCCCGAGCATCGGAACATTGAAATGCTGGTGATCAGGTTGCTCCAGTGAGGCGATGCGACGGCGCCCGGAAGATCGGCTCTACCGGCCAGGAGAGACTGCCATCAGACCGTGCTCGGCCATCGACTTCTTCAGGATCGCCGCCGCAGCCGGGAAATCCTTCTTCGAGTTGGCGAAGAATACGCCGCCAGCCAGCATGAGTGGAGTCCACCCGGTTTTGGTTTTGGCGTCCAGTTTGGCGCCATGGTCTACAAGGTATTGCACGATCGACGGTTGATTGGACACCACCGCCGCGTGAAGCGCCGTGCTGCCGCTCCAGCGCGGATCGCCGGGGACTTTTGCGGCAAGCTGAGCCATATTCAGCGGGTAGTACAACAGCAAGTAACTGGGATCGCCCTCCATCTTGAAGTCGCCGAAATCGGCGGCGGCGTTGATGTCATTGCCAAGATCGAGCGCCAGTTTAACCGCATCCAACCGCTCCGCCTCACTCACGCCAGTGTAGGGGCCGGCAGATTCGCCTTCCCAGTAATCGAGCCCGGAGGCCGCGATGAGTGGAGTGATCCCCAAGACGTTGGGCAGCTTGGGATCGGCCCCGTGCGCGGCCAGCAGCCGCATATAAGGCGCGTCTCCGTTGCGGGCAGCGAGGTAGAAAGGGGTGGCGCCGGAGAAAGTCAAATAGTGCCGGCCAAGGTGGATCAAATTCGGATTCCGGCACGTGCCGCCTTCTTTGTTGAATGGCCTTTCCTGCAGAGTGATGCGCGCGTTGGGATTGGCGCCGTGATCCAGCAACGCCTTGGCTAATTCCAGGGAGCTCATGTTTCCCGCTGGAAGCGGCGGACCGAAGGATCTAACTCCGAGGCCGTTGCCGCCATCGGAGCCGGGCTCTCGCAGCCACGCCAGAGTGTGCAGAGGCGAGCCGCGCGCATCGGGAGCGTTCGGGTCCGCGCCGTGATCGAGTAAAACCGCGGCGACCTCGAAATAGGCATTCACTACAGCCACGTTGAGCGCGCTCGTGCCGTCGGGAGCTACATCATTAGCGCTGGCTCCATGCGCCAGCAAGGCCTGGACAGTATCTTTGTGTCCCCCGCG
This sequence comes from Bryobacteraceae bacterium, assembly GCA_049522755.1. Lineage (GTDB taxonomy): Bacteria > Acidobacteriota > Terriglobia > Bryobacterales > Bryobacteraceae > PALSA-243. Next base: position 1,557 of record JBEKNN010000337.1, read on the forward strand.
GACGGCAAACAGCAGCGGCGTGCTCCCCGCTTTGGACTTAGCCTTAACGTCGGCGGCAAACTCCATCAGCATTTCCACCGTAGCCGTGTTCCCTTCGGACGCGGCCCACATGAGAGCCGACTGACCCTTGGCAGGCTCCTGCACATTCACTTTCGCGCCGTGCGCCAAAAGCAGCTTGACCGCGTCCACTTTTCCGGTCAGCGCCGCCGTCATCAGCGCGGTCTGTCCCTCTTCCGAAACGCTATTGGGGTCCGCGCCGGCTTTCAACAGGCGCCCGATCATGGCCGCGCTTCCGTTGCTGCATGCGAGCGAAAGAGGAGTGATGTTGTAGCGCGTGGCGGCCTTGACGTCGGCCCCGGCGGCGATCAGCAGGTCGGCGATTTCCAGGTTGTCGGAATGCGCCGCTTCATGTAGCGCAGTGGAGCCATCCGCTTCCACGGAGTTCAAGGGAACGTGCTGCGCGAGCAACGCGCGCACGGCCTTGGCATCTCCACCTTTGGCCGCTTCGATCAGGCGTAAGTCGCTGCCAGCGGCCACCATGACGGACGCCAGGAACATCACGGCGGGACCCAGTCCCGGAAACTTCATCGAATCCCTCCCGGCTGGAATTAGTATATTACACAGCTGGATGCCTGGCTAATAGTGACTGCTGTTCGGGGTCCTTCTGACATTCGCGGCTCCGGGCTCCGATCTGAGCCGGCCGGGCCCACAGCGCCCCGTTGGCCCGCGGTCTTTCGGTATCTACCGAGTCTCACGCTCACAGCGCGAGCGTGGGCTGCCGGCCGCGACCTCAGTGGTTAGTTCTGTAGTCGCGGGCGACTGTTCGATTGTGGGATTAGGTTCGTTTGGAACTTTAGCCTTTTGAGGCCGAAAGCGTATGGGACCGCCCATATCAAGATCTCATCCTCTAGTTGACGAACTATCGCGAAACTCATTGGAAGGACAAGGAGTTGTCGGCGTAAACCTATGCTTGGCTCATCTTCTAAACCAGGGGGCTGGCGGATTTGCGTTTACAGCAGCGAGAGATGCCGGGGTCGCACGCCAACGGGCTCGCGCCGGTGGCTGCGCCTACCCCCGGCTACGTCGATTTATGCAGTGGTCAAAGATCCGCGGCGCGGGAAACGGCAAGGTAGAGACGAGCCGCGGGCGCAAGAAGTCAACGAGCGGCATATTCGGGTGAAGCGAGAGCCCCTAAAATCCATTATACAGTAAAGAGAAAAAGGGCTTTCGGAGTTTGATTAGTGTTTTCATGGAGATACGGGCTGTGAATGAATTTTTCGGTTGAGATGAATTTCGATAGCCATTTCAACCGTTGCTTTAAGCTCCCTTACCTGCAAGCACCGCATGCGCCTTCAGTTCGATGCTAGCCATCAAATCGTTCCAGGATTGGACGAACGCATCGGCGCCCTCTCGCTGCAGTTGCTCGGCGAGCTTGCCGGAGTTAATGCCGCCGCGCGCGAAACTCTCCAGCACGGTCTCGCAGTCCCCGCCATCCGCGGCCAAAGCATTCGGCGCCTGCCCATGATCGGCAAATGCCAGCAGGGTGGCCTCCGGCATCGTGTTCACCGTATCCGGAGCTGCCAGGCTATCGATGTAGAAAGTGTCCGAAGCCTTCGGATCCTTCGTGCCTGTGCTCGCCCAAAGCAGGCGCTGGGCGCAAGCGCCTTCGGCAGCCAGTTGCAGCCACTGCGGCGAACTGAGCAGATCGCGATAGGCCTTATACGCCTGCATGGCAACGGCGATGCCAAGACGGTTTTTCAATCCTTCGGGCTCCTTGCCCGCAACCGCTTTATCCCACCGGCTGATAAAGAGGGACGCGACCGAATGGACCGCCGGATTGAGACCGGCCTTGATCCGTCTCTCAACTCCCCGCATATAGGCGCCGGCGGCTTTCAAATATTGATCGCGGGAGAAGAGCAAAGTTACATTCACGGGAATGCCGGCGAAGATAGCCTCTTCAATGGCCGAGAGTCCTTTCGGAGTCCCCGGAATCTTTATGAATATGTTCGGCCGATTTGCCAATGCGAATAAGCGCCTGGCTGCGTCGAGCGTCTTTATGGGTTCGTCTGCCAGAAGCGGAGACACCTCCAATGACACCCAGCCGTCCACGCCCTTGGTGGCATCGTGAATTTGCCGGAACAGGTCGGCCGCCTTTGTGAGATCTTCCAGCGCCAGCTCGAAGAACAGCTTCTCGCCATCCTGCGCGGCTTGCGTCTTGGCGCGAATCGCGTCGTCATAGAATTCCGTGTCGCCGATGGCGTGGTCGAAGATGCTTGGATTTGAAGTAAGTCCGGTGATTGACAGTTCGCGGATATAGCGTTCGAGTGTGCCGCTCGTGAGTAATCCCCGTGTAATATTGTCGAGCCAAAGGCTCTGACCCATGCGATGCAATTGTTCCGTGGCTTTCATGCTCGTCTCCTGTTCCATAATAGAAGTTATATTCGCCGCTCAAAGCGCCGGCGAAAACTCATGGGCATGCGATTGCCTGTCCATGTATTAATTGAGGAACCGCTCCAAAATCAATACGCCGCTCCAATAATCCACGCAGGTAAAATCAATACTCTCTTGCCCGGCGACCAATTCCGCGTCGTCACAGCCCAGGGTTTATCGTCGAAATAGAACTGATCTACGGTTCCGACTTCGCCGTCCGTGGCCCGGAGGACAAGGCCGCTCAACTGCGAAGTATTCGTTATCATATTCTCGCCGAGGTCTCTCCGCTTTCGACTTCCGAGGCTGTACGATCACTACAAGCAAGCACTTGTCCGTTTTGATCGCGATTACGTACTGAACGATACTATCCTGGGGCGACTTATGGGGCCGGTATCAAAAACAGCTCCCCGTCAGAAGCCGCCCAGGTAAATTGCTAAGGCTGTAGAGTCGTTGAATACGATGTAAACGCCGAACCTGCGCCACTGCCAGGCGGAACTACCACCGACTGCGGATGGTCACGCGACCTGTATTGGTCAACTCGCAGGAAAAGGGAATGGCTGCCAGCTTGTTCGTCTCTCAGACATTCAGCCTCGGCGGTTAGCTTCCGTGCCGAAGGCTATATGTTAATATGATGACTTCAGTACCAAAAGCCTGGTGACTAATCGAATAAGTTAAATTGTGATGAGTTTCAATGTTAACATTGTTGTGAAGCCCTCTTACAAATCCCTCAGAGACTTCTCTAAGTTCCGTAAAAGTAGGAGTCCATCGACAATGACATCTTGGAAATCTGCACTGACCCTCGCTATTCTGGCATCTTGCGCTTGCAAATCCGGCCGGACCCAAGCCGGCGGGACCCCGCAGCTTTGGTACTACCATCACAGCTATCTCAATTCCACCGCCGCGGTGACCAGCAGCGAGGCCATCATCGATCAGGCGGCTTCGGCAGGATACACGGGCTTGGTCTTATGGGATTCCGGCATCGATTTTCTGCAGTATTCGTGGTGGAATCCGTCCTACATGACTACGGTGATCCAGTATGCGCAATCCAAAGGACTGGCGGTGATGCCCCTCGTCGCACCCTATGGGCACTCTTACGACATGCTGATTGAGAACCCGAATTGGGCCGAAGGCGAGAGGTTGGTGGGCACCCAATTCCAGGTAGATCCTACGGGCAAGACGCTGCAGGTAGTGAACTCGTTTCCGGGCCTGGTGAACGGCGGCTTCGAGAGCGGGCAGACCGGCTGGTTCGGATACGGCGACGCCGGAGTGGGCATTGACAACACCGTCGCCCACAGCGGGAGCGCCTCGGCGCTGATCGCCAACGCTCCGGGAAATGCCCGGCTCAGCCAGACCTTCGCGGTGCAACCCTGGCGTCAATATCACATGCGGATGTTCTATCAGACGCAAAGCTTCCAAGGGTTTTCGCAGGTGGAATTATTCGCCGATAACAACCTGGCTTACAATCGCGTCAACCAGCCGCTCACGCTCGCAGCCACTCAAGGCTGGACCGAGTGGGACCAGGCGTTCAACAGCGGACCGCACACCAGCATGACGATTCTGATGGGCGTTTGGGGCGGCAGCAAAGGCGATCTGTGGTTCGACGACATCTCGCTCCAGGAGACCGGGCTAGTCTACGTTCTGCGCGGAACAAGCACGCCGCTGACCGTCTACAACCCCGCCAATCCCACGCAAGTATATCAGGAGAATATCGACTTCGGCGCCATTTCCGATCCCCAACTCTCCGGTCCGACGCCGTACTTCCAGGATAATTGGCATCAGCCGATGATCGTGCCGGTTCCATCGGGAAGCAGCCTTCAGCCGGGGCAGATCGTGGCCATGAATTGGTATGCCATCCAACCGGAATACGGCGATGCAGGCGCCAGTTTGACCGATGCCGGGCCGGCCCTGTGGCGGACGCAAAACGCCGCCGCCGTGGGCACAGTTTTTCCGAATGCCGCGGGCTATTTCCTGAGTTATGACGAGATGCGACACATGGACTCTACGGCGTCCGCCAAAGCCATGAACATGACTCCCGCGCAACTGCTCGATTGGCACTTTAACCAGACTTACTCCATCTTCCGTGGATTGAAGCCGCAGGCGCCCATCTATGTGTGGGGCGACATGTTCGACCCGAACATGAACGCCATCAATAACTATTACCTGGTGGAAGGCGATCTCACTGGATCTTGGACGGGCCTGCCCGCCGACGTCATTGTGATGAATTGGAATCTGTCCGCGCTGAATACGTCGGCGGCGTGGTTCGCCGGACAGAACTCGCAGCAGCCCGTGGCGCACCAGCAAGTGATTGCGGGTTACTATGACTCGGGGAACGGAGGGACGTCCGCAACCACCGAACTGGCGCAGGTGAGCGGAGTTCCCGGAGTGCTCGGCATGATGTATACGACATTCTTAGGCGACTATACGCAGCTCGGCGCCTTTGCGAGCGCAGCGCGGGCCGGATGGAGCACCTATCTCGCCAGCCTTCCTTCGACATCGCCGACGGTGACCGGATTCAACGTGTTGTTCGGTTCGCAGACTTACAACGTCATAGGCTCTTCGCGCACGCGCCTGCCATGGGAGATTACGGGTTTCAAAGTAACCTTTTCCGAGCCGATCACCACCGGCAACGTGAGCAGCCTGACGGGGATAGCGGCGACCGGTTTCAGCGGCCTGGGCACCAACACGCTGACCTGGACAATCAACCCCATTGCGCTCGGTAGTTTTACCGCCGCTTTGGCAGGCAGCGGCTCGACTGCGCTGGCGGGCGCCAATGGGCGTGGGCTGGGAAATGGCGCCGGGTTTAGTCAAGCGCTGAAAGTGTTATGGGGCGATTATAACGACGATGGCGTCGTCAACTCGCAGGACGCGGTGTTGGTGAATACTGCGACGCACAACCCGTATAATATTATTGGCGACATGAACGGGGACGGCCTTGTGAATGCGATCGATGTGGCGATCGTTCGGACTAGAATCGGTACGTCGCAGCCGTAAGCACTGCCGGCGCCGGTTCGTCCCGATAACGTCATCGGAGGTTGACGATGAAGAGGTGGAATCTATACGCTACGGCGGTTGCATTGGCAGCGATTTCGATGCCTGCAAGCGGCGAAATAATCTTCGGAATCGATTCCGCGTTCTCCAGTCCGGGGTCGGCTGGCACGCTTGAAGTGGACGTCCAAAACACAGGCGGCTCCAGTATCGTCATCGGCGGATTCAACTTTGAGATCGGCGCCGATTCGGACATCGATTTCACCGGCGCCGGCTTCTCTACAACCGCGCCCTACATATTCGCCGGCGACTCCTTCGACCAGATAAACTCGCTGCCGCTGAACATTAGCGCTGGATCGTCGCTCTCGGCATTCGACATTTCGAACAGCGGCGATGGCGATACTTTGGGCGCGGGACAGACCGCGGGTCTGGCCCTGGTGACATTCGATGTCTCGCCCACGGCCGCGCTGGGACCGGTGACGGTTTCATTCTTCACCGACCCGTCCGACACCAGTCTTTCGGATCAGAATGGAGACGACATCCCGATCGATAGCTTCGTGAATGGAACCATCGATGTGATACCGGAGCCTTCGGGCGCGGCGATGCTGCTGCTGGGCCTTGGCGCCTGGCGACTTCGTCTCTTCCGCGCCAGGCCGTAACGGCGAACGTATCCCGGGACAAGTTCTTGGTGGCGCTAATCCCCGCCGCCGTCCGGTGGCCCGCTCTTGGCCCACGCAGGGTAGGTCACGGCGCCATCATGGCGGCGGACGGCCTGCGCGCTGCCATGCCATTGCGTGAAAGCATCATGGACGATGCGGAAGATGGGCCGCCGGTTTTGCGCGATCAGTTGGAGCCATTGCCAGACGCCCTTCCTGGGGAAATAAATCCCGCGGAAAAAAAGCCGCGCGGCCATGTGGCTGATCTTATATGGAACCGGCTCATCCTTGATCGATCCGAGCGCCCTCTCGGTGGCGTCCGCGCTGTAGGCGTTCATCCACGCATAGCGCACTTCATTCTGCACCTCATCCACAGCCATCATCCTGGGCGTATGCGCCATGCGGAAAGGCGCGAATTCCAGCCAATGTTTCGGGCGCGTGAGCCGGCCTTCCATTAGCAGCCGATCATACAAAGGCGTGGCGGGAAACGGCGTGATCTGCCCGAAAACGGGCAATGCCGGCGGCCAGGTTCGCATCTGCGAGAGCGTGCGCTCGGCAACGCCAGAGGTATCGTGATCCAGGCCGAAGATAAACGACGTGATGGCGTAAATTCTCCGTCGCGCCAGGCGCTCCAGAACCTGAGCGTACTCGCCGGGCTTGTTGAAGCTCTTCTTCACGTCCGCCAGATTGGCCGGGTCCAGCGATTCCATCCCGATGAAGATCCACTTGCCGCCGGATTCGGCGATCAGGTCCACCAGTTCCTCGTCGCGTAACAGATTGGCGCTGATCTGGGCCACCCAGTTGACCTCCGCGCCGGAGGCGATGATATCCCGCAACAACGACTTAGTGCGCTTCACGTTGATGGCGAAATTATCGTCGACGAAGAAGACGGCGATCTGACCGCTCGCCTTGTGCGCGCGCGCCTTCAGGCGCAGCAGCTCGTCCACAATGCTCTGGTTAGTGCGGAAGCGGATGGAATCGCCGAAAAAGCCGGTGACGGTGCAGAATTCGCATCCATAAGGGCAGCCGCGGCCGGATTCAATGGGAATGATATGGAATGTCTCCCACTGATACTTAAAGTGACGCATAATGGGGCTGACGAAACCCGGGATGCGATTGAACTGATCCAGATCGAGCGT
>JBEKNN010000338.1:0-8743 GCA_049522755.1 Bryobacteraceae bacterium
GGAATATGGCCGAACTGCGCACCCTGCGGGCCGAGCGCAAAGCCGCCCGCGATCAAGCCCTCGAAGAGGCCGTGCTCCTAGCCCAACTCGCACAGAGCAAAGGCGAAAAGTACGATGCTGCAGCCGATTTCCCGCCCGAACTCCTGGGAGCGGATTCTGTTTTTTCACCTGCCGCAATCACCCACCTCATCGCCCGGAATCAGCGCCTGAGCGAGGCCCGCGACTACGCGAAAACCCGCATAAACCCGAAATCAGGTCGCCCAATGCCCGCAGCCGCGTAACTCAGCACCGGTCTTGGTGGCGCAGGCGCTTTCGCCTGCGGCTCTCGGTGTATTTTGCCCAGCCACCAGTTCTTTGACAATTGAATATAAATCGGACCCCACTCACCACACCCGAACCAGCTCGCGCCGGCCTCGGTGCCACAACACTGTGAATGCGACAGTTAAACCGCTTTCCGAACCAGGCCCCCAAAAAGCACCCGCACCCGCAGCCAGCCTTTTCCACCACCCGTCAACTCTTCGGTTTCTTAAACCGCCGATATGCCTTGTATCCCAGGAAAAACGTCACCGCACCCGCAACGGCTCCAACCCCGATGACAACGCTTGCCGACAGCGCAGTCGCGGCGCCTTGCGCGGCAAGTTCCAGAACGCCCACGGTCGCGCCGCCGGCGCCTCCAACTCCGGCTCCCACGCCGGCGGCAGCGGTCGCCTTGGCCTTTTCCTTGTCGACCTCTGTCATTTGCCTCTCCCCCTGGCGGATCGCCTTGAAGTTATCGCCTTGCAGTTATCTTAACGCCGCCGCGCGCGGAAATCACGCAAGCGCTTCAGCGCGCCTCAACGCACTCGCCCACACCGCGCCGCACGGAGCTTGGTAGAATGCCCGCATCTGGCGCCAAGCAGCCGCTCCGCCGATTGGCCAGGGAAACACAAGGATCATGCGCATAACCACGATGCTTTTCACACTGGCGGCCGCCGCCATTCCGGCCCTCTTCGCCGCCCAGCCGGCTCTCATGCCGATGCCGGTCAAAGTGCAGCCCGCGCCCGGAAGGTTGGCGGTCAATGCCAATTTCGTGGTGGAGACGGTTGGCGGCGCCAACGCCCGCCTGGCGCCGGCGGTGCGAGCGTTCCTCGCCCGCGTATCGCGCCAGACCGGCGTGCTTTATGCGCCCACGCCCCCAGCCGCGGCGGACGCCCGGCGATTGGTGATCGATTGCGCAGGCGGTCCCGAGTATCCGGCTCTCGGCGAGGATGAATCCTACACCTTGGATGTCTCGGACGCCGAGGCCCGCATCAAAGCCGCCACCGCCGAAGGCGCCATCCACGGGTTGGCGACCTTCGCTCAATGGATTCAGCCCGGGCCAGATGGTTTCCAGGTCGCCGGCGTCCATATCGAAGACCGCCCGCGATTTCCCTGGCGCGGGTTGATGCTCGACGTCTGCCGCCACTGGATGCCGGTTGAGGTGGTCAAGCGCAACCTCGATGCCATGGCCGCCGTGAAGCTCAACGTGCTGCACTGGCACCTTTCCGAAGATCAGGGCTTCCGCGTGGAGAGCAAGCGGTATCCCCGGCTCCACCAGATGGGGTCGGACGGCGACTACTATACTCAGGACCAGATTCGCGAGATCGTAACCTACGCGCGCGACCGCGCCATCCGCGTGATTCCCGAGTTCGACGTGCCGGGGCACAGCGGCGCGTGGTTCCCAGGTTATCCGGAACTGGCGTCGACGCCTGGGCCGTTCACCCTGGGAGGCCGTGGCGGATCGGAGATGGATCCCTCGAAGGAGAGCACGTACGCCTTCCTCGATGGCTTCATCGGCGAGATGGCGCAGCTGTTTCCCGATCCCTACTACCACATCGGCGGCGACGAAGTGAACCCCAGGGCCTGGAACCAGTCCGAGAGCATTCAAGCCTTCGCCCGCGAGCATGGGCTGAAAGATGCCCCCGCCATCCAGGTCTATTTCAACCAGCGCCTTCTAAAGATCGTGCAGAAGTATGGCAAGACCATGGTGGGTTGGGACGAGATTCTGGTTCCCGGACTTCCCACCGATGCGGTGATCCAATCCTGGCGCGGGCAGAAGTCGCTGTCCGAGGCGGCTGCGAAAGGGTATCGCGGAATCCTGTCCTGGGGATATTATCTGGATCATCTGAGCCCGGCGTCGTTTCACTACGCGGTGGATCCGTTGGGGGGCCCCGACGCGGCCAACCTCACGCCGGAGCAAACGGCGCGAATCATGGGTGGCGAGGCCTGTATGTGGGCCGAACTGGTTGGTCCCGAAACGGTGGATTCGCGCATCTGGCCCCGCACCGCCGCCATTGCCGAGAGGCTCTGGTCGTCCCGTGATATCACCGATGATATCAACAGCGACGTCACCAAGATGGACGCGATGTATTCGCGCCTGGACCCTGTGAGCCGCAATCTGGAATTCACCGGCGCCATGCACCGCGCCTACTACCAGCCCATGCTGGACCGGATCGCCGGCGGCCAGCCGGTCGGGCCGCTGCGCGTTCTGGCGGATTCCATCGAGGCGCTCGGTTTGGGCACGGGCCGCAACGGACGCCCCATCGGAACCATGCCCCTCAACCGTTTCGTGGATGCCTGTCTGCCCGAAAGCGAACTGGCGCGCTCCATGGAGTTGGCCGCCCGGAGATTTGTGGCCAACCCCGCCGGTGATAAGGACGACGGGGCAATGCTGCGGCGGCAATTCGCAGTCTGGGCCGCCAACGACGCGCTTTTCCAACCCCTGGTGGAGAACAACAAACTGCTGGCCGAAGCGGCGCCGTTATCGAAGGACCTTTCGGCGCTCGGAGAAGCCGGAATCAAGTTGCTGGACTACCTGACGCCGCCGCCGGCCACGCCGTCCGTCGTCAAGCCAAAGAAGCTCAGCAGCAAGGCCAGAAAGACGGAACTGGCGGAGCAGCAGGCGGCGCAAGCGGCCAAACAGGACTGGCTCACGAAGGAGAATGCCGAGCTGGCGCGCCTTGCGCAACCACCCCGCCGAGGCGGCAGCGGGGGACAAAGCTTACCGGCGGATGTGCGCCTGGCCGCATTCCGTCCGGTCAAGGTGCTGGCAGACGCGCTGGTTCACAAGTAGGGCGCACGGGCCAATCAATCGGCCCGCAGCGCCTCCATCGGATCGATCCGCGCTGCCCTGCTGGCGGGCACATAGCAAGCCGCCGCAGCCACCGCGGCAAGCGTCAGAGCGACCACGGCCAAAGTCGCCGGGTCGGACGGCTTCACGTCATAGAGCAGCTTCTGCATTACCCGCGTCAAAAGCGCCGCGCCCAGCATGCCTGCTGCCAGCCCCATGCCGACCAGTTGGAAGCCTTGCCATAGGACGCCGCGCAGCACCTGCGGACGGCTTGCGCCCAGCGCCATGCGCACGCCGATATCGCGGGTCCGCTGCGCCACCATGTGCGCCAGCAATCCGTAGAGACCAACCGCCGCGAGCAAGAGCGCCAACCCCGCGAACGCGCCGAGGAGCCAGAGCTGCACGCGCTGCGTGGAGAGCTCCTTATTCACCAGATCCGTTAGCGGCTGCACATCCGCGACGGGCTGGTTCGGGTCCACTTCCCACACCGCGCGCCGCAGCGCCGAGGCATAGCCCAGCGGCTCGCCCTTCACCCGCACCGCCAGGTCGCGCGGCGTGAAGTAGCCGAATGCTCCATAGGGTTGGGTTACCGGATAGTAGTTCTCGGCGCGGCCGGCGATATCGACGCCCATCTGCTTCACATCGGCCACAATCCCCACCACCGTCAGCCACGGCTGCTTGTCCTCTGGGTTGCCTCCATCGAGGCGAAAGCGCCGGCCCACCGGATTCCGCCCCGGCCAGAACTCACGCCCCGAAGCCTGGTTGATCATCGCCACCGGCTGCGAGTCGCGCGTGTCGCGCGGATCGAAATAGCGGCCGGCCACCAGCCGCATGCCCACCGCGCGGAAATAGCCGGGGCTGACCACGCGATGATTCGCGTCCGGCTCCTGGCCCGGCGCGGGCCGCGGCGCATCCTCCACCACAAAGCCCGACGTGCCCCCGCGATTGGTGAGCGGCAGAAAGGTAGTGTATCCCGCGGCCGCCACGCCTGGAATGGCTTCCACGCGGCGCAGGACGTCCTCATAGAAATTAGCGCGCGCTTCATAGGTTTGATAGCGCGACGCGGCCGAGCCCGGCAGCGACGTACGCAGCGTCATGACGTGCGCCGGCTCGAATCCCAGATCGGCCTGCACCAGCGCCAAGACCGTCTTCAACATTAAGCCGGCCGCCGTGCAAAGCACCACCGCCAGCGCCACTTCGCCCACTACCAGCCCGCTGCGCAACCGGTTCGCGCCGCCGATCGCCGCGCGTCCGCCCTGGTTCAGAACCAGCGCCAGGTCGGCGCGTGCCATGCTCGCGGCGGGCAGTGCGCCGAAGATTACGGCGGAAAGAATTGCGGCGGCGGCCGCGAACAACAGCAGCCGCGCATCGATATGCGGCTGCGCCCAACCTTGGAGCGCCAGGGGAACCAGCGCGCTCAACGGCCGGATCCCGTAAGCCGCCAGCAGCACGCCCAATCCGCCGCCCGCCCCGGCGATGATCAGGCTTTCCGCAAAGCTCTGCCGGATGAGCGCCCAGCGTCCGGCGCCCAGCGCAGCTCGGACCGCCAGTTCCCGCCGTCTTCCGGCCGCGCGCGCCAGCAGCAGGCCCGCAATGTTCGCGCAGCAGATCAGCAGCACGATGGCCACGCCGCCGGCAAGCACGCGCATGGCGAGATCGAGCTTGCCCAGAAGCTGCTCGCGAATGCCTACCACGGTGGCGCCCACCCGGTCGTTGGTATCGGGATGCTCGCTGCGCAGTTGCGCCGCGATGGCCGACATATCGCGCTGCGCATCGGCAATCTCGACGCCCGGCCGCAGCCGCGCGAAAACGTGCAGATAATGGGTCGCGCGGCGCGCCCAATCGGCGGGCGAAAACGCCATCGGAAGCCAGATATCGCTGCCCCTGGGGAAAGCGAATCCCGGCGGCATCACGCCGATGGCGCGGTATTTGACGCCGTCGAGCAGGATATCGCGTCCCACCACGCCCGCATCGCCGCCGTAGCGTTCCATCCACAAGCGGTGGCTCAGCAGCGCCACGCTCGGGCCGCCCGCCCGGTCTTCCTCCGGCGAGATCTCGCGGCCGAGCATCGGCGCAACGCCCAGCAGCGGCAACAGGTTCGCAGTGATCAGCGTGACCTCCACCTGTTGCGGCTGCCCATCGCCGGTAATGGCGCGCAGATCGCCGCGTGTGGCGGCCATGTCGGTGAAGACGTGGTTGCGCTGCTTCCAATCGAGCATGTTGGCTGGCGCCGGAGTATTTTGCGGGAAGCCCATCCACGAAGCCTCTTCCCATACCTCCACCACACGCGCGGAATCCTTCATCTGCAGCGGACGCAGCAGCAGCGCATCCACCATGCTGAAGATCGCCACGTTCGCGCCGATCCCGGCGGCTAGAGCGAGCACCGCCGTCGCCGTAAAGCCGGGACTCTTTCGCAGCGTGCGGAGCGCGAAACGGAAATCGTCGTGAAGGGCCATAGGTAAGGGAATGCAACGGTCGTGCCAATTCCGCCGGTTGATTTGAAAACACTTGCACGGCGCTGCGTGTTCGTTCCTGGGACAGTGCGAACTCGCGCCCCGGGCGGTGACAGATGGCGTCGAGGCAAAAGCCACAGGCCGCGAGGCCTGTCCCACTTACCCCAACTTCCAAGGGGCGCGATACGGCTTCATCAGCCACTGATTGGCTTCAGCGTCTCCGGTGATGCGCTCTTGCGCCGCATCCCACGCCAGCGTCCTGCCAAGGCGCGTCGAGATGTTGCCCAGATGGCACATCACTGCCGTCCGATGCCCTTCTTCCACATCCGCATTCGGCTTCTGGCGGCTCTTCACGCAATCGAGGAAGTTGCGGACGTGCGGTACGTTGAGGTCGACGCCCTTCACTTCCATGGCGTCCATCAGTGGGAGCCGCTCCTTGCTGCCCGGCTTAGCCATGGTTTCCGGCTTGATCTGGAAGCCGCTGCGCAACAGCGTCATCATGCCCTTCGTGCCGTAGATATTGAGCGTGAGCGGGTCGCCTTCGCCGGCCTCGCTGGTGGTCCAGGTAACTACGGTCTTGTTGAATCGGTACGTCACCTGTTGTATATCGGGCGTTTCGCCGCCGTCGGTGAGGGCGAAGCGGCCGCCCGCGCCGGAGACTGTGGATGGCGCAGGCTCGTTGACAATCCAGCCCCAGTTGGTCATCTGGCCGCCGGAATAGTCCCGGAACCAGCGGAAATTGTAGATGCAGCGGAACGGGTCGAACGGCACTTCTTTCGCCGGGCCGAGCCACATATTCCAATCGAGCGCGGACGTGAGACCGCCTGCCAGCGCCGTCGGCTTGAGGCCGGGAAAAATATTGCGCTGCATGCCGGCTTCGATGCGATGCACTTCGCCCAGGCGGCCATTTTGAATCAGCTCCACCGCCTGGATATAGTGCGCGCCGGAACGCTGCTGGCTGCCGGCCTGCACCACGCGTTGGTCGCGGCGCGCGGCTTCCACCATCTTGCGGCCTTCTTGCGGCATCAGCGAGAGCGGCTCTTCGCAGTAGACATCTTTGCCGGCGTCGCACGCGGCAACCGTCATCAGCCCGTGCCAATGATCGGGCGCAGCCACAATCACCGCGTCGATATCTTTCTTCATCCAGCAGACGGCGAAAATCCTTAAACGGTTTGGCGCGGCCTTCGGTGAGCGCGATGCCCTGCTCGCGGTGGGCGGCGTATACGTCGCACACAGCCACCGGGTCCATTTCGGGCTGCTTGAGAAAATTGCCCCAGTCTTCACGGCCGCGCCCGCCGGAGCCGATCAGGCCCATGCGGACCCGGTCGTTGGCGCCCCAGACCCGGCTGGCGCTCAGGGCCGTGCCGGCGGCGGCGATAGTGGTCCGGGAAAACGCGCGTCTGGTCTGCATGATTCGCCTCTCTGTTATTCGCGTCTTTATTCGCTAGTATAGTTCACAGTGGAACCGAACAACGAGTCCGATAGCGGTAAAGTGACGCGCAGACAGGCGCTGGGCGCGTGCGGAGCTCTCTTGATCGGCGGCCGCGTGGGTCTGGCGATACCCTTTGACATGGACATGCGGGTACTCCAGGTACGCATCGACTATGAGGATTACCCTTACCGCACGCCCCTGAAATTTGGCGGATCGGTGGTGGACAAGGTTACGCTGCTGAACGTCCACATGACGGTTCGCGGGCGCGCCGGGCAGACTGCGGAAGGCTTCGGCTCCATGCCGCTGGGCAACGTCTGGTCGTTCCCCTCCAGGCAGCTCACTTACGATCAGACGCTTGCGGCCATGAAAAGCCTGGCGGAGAAGATGGCCGCCATCACCGGGAAACTGGGCGAGTGGGGACACCCCATCGATTTGTATCTGACGGCCGAGCCCGAATATTTCAAGGCCGCCGCCGAAGTATCGCAAGGCATGGCGGAGCCCGTCCCGCCCTTATGCACCATAGTCACTGCGAGCCCGTTCGACGCGGCCATGCACGACGCATACGGCAAACTGCACCGCCAGAACTGCTTCCAAACCTTGAGCCCGCTATTCATGCGCAACGACCTGGCGCATTACCTGGGCCCGGAATTCAAGGGCGAGAAGCTGGATCTTTACATTCCGCCAGTGGCCGCCCCGCAGCTGCCCCTGTATCACCTGGTGGGCGCGGTGGACCCGATTACGGCCGAAGACGTGAAGCAGAAGGTAGGCGATGGCCTGCCCGAAACTCTGCCCGAGTGGATCCGCTACAACGGCATCACCCACATCAAGATCAAGCTGAACGGCGACGACCGCCAGTGGGATATGGAGCGCGTGATTCGCGTCCACCAGGCTGCCATGGGGACGGGCGCCGCGGATTTCGTGTACTCGCTCGATTTCAACGAAAAATGCCCCAATGTGCAGTATCTGCTCGATTTTCTGCGCGATCTGAAGCAGGGCTCGCCCGACGCGTTCCGGCGCATTCAATATGTGGAGCAGCCGACGGCGCGCGATTTGAAGGCGCATCCGAACGACGATGTCCACGAGGCGGCCAAGATTGTGCCGGTGGTGATCGACGAATCGCTGACGGGGATCGACGCGTTCCTGCTGGCGCTGAAAATGGGATATTCGGGCGCGGCGCTGAAGGCGTGCAAGGGACAGAGCCTGTCGCTGCTGATCGCGGCGCTGGCGATAAAACGCAATGTCTTCCTGTGCGTACAGGATCTCACATGTCCCGGCGCCTCGCTGGTACATTCGGTAGCACTTGCGGCGCACGTGCCGGGGGTGAAGGCCATCGAAGCGAATGCGCGCCAGTACGTTCCCGCGGCAAACGCCGGTTGGGAGAGACGGTTCCCCGGAATTTTCACCGTGCGCGACGGACAAGTGCGAACGTTTGGAACCTTAGGGCCGGGTTTAGGAGTCATACCTTTATGACTGTGGGGCCTTTATGACAGTATCGAGGCGTGTGTTTCTGGGCGTGGCTGCGTCCGCATGGGCGGCGCGGACGGAGGGCTTTGCGCCGCAATTGGTGGTGTTTTCCAAGCACCTGCCGGACCTGAATTACGAGGAGTTGGGCAAAACTGCCAAGGAACTGGGCTTCGACGGCGTCGACCTCACCGTACGGCCTAAAGGCCACGTGCCGCCGGAACGCGCGGCGGAAGATTTGCCGCGGGCGGTGGACACGCTGCGCAAGCACGGGCTGAGCGTGCCCATGATTACCACCGAGATCACGTC
>JBEKNN010000339.1:0-8714 GCA_049522755.1 Bryobacteraceae bacterium
TCTCCGAGTGGCCGACGATCCACGCGCTGGCTAGAGATAACGCCGCGGCGTCCTCTAGATCTAGAACCTATGTTTCTACGCCCGAGAAGTGTTAGCAACAGCGTTATGCGGCGCCGCTCACGCTTTCCTTCACTCCAGGCGACCCCGCCGCCCCGACCGAGCGCGATGCCCGTGAAGCGCCGGCCCGGCGCGCCGCACTTCTTGGCGCCTCCGATCTTGCGTTTGTAGGATTCCTGGCCGGATAAAAGCGCCACTCGGAGAATGCACTAGCGGATACTGCGCTGCTCGACCTCTGTACGGATCGCCGACGATACGCTCGCGGCGCCGATTCGGGCGCTTCCCGAATAGTGCGTTTTATACAGGGCGCTCTTCTCGCCAAGTCATGCCCAATCGAGTGCATTGGGAGAATGTGCTGTTAAAGTTCCACTAAAACGATTGCGGCAGGGAGCGCAGGCAGAGTCTGCCCACACAGTCGACCCCCAACAGCTATCGGACCATGGGTCGTCCACCCGGCGGAGCCGCCAGCCGAATTATGCGAAAGATGACGAAGAACAGGACGAAGCCCGCGCCGGAATACATTGCCATTGACCATGCCTGTCGTGACGTGCCGGATTGCGGGATGGCAACTGGCTCGCGACAGCAATCTCGTTAGATTGGATGGATTCACCTTGACTTCCAGCGTCGCGCCGGGGCGGTGCACCTCAACCCACTTTTCGATGGCGGCGCGCGCTTCACGAGACGAATCGGACAGTGTGTGGAGGTTGAACACGTGCGGGCGTTGTGAGAACTCGTATCTCAGGCGGCAGCGAAGCGAGTATTGGTCGAAAAACGCTCCTTAGTCTCGAGACTCTCGACGGGTCGGTTCA
Organism: Bryobacteraceae bacterium; assembly: GCA_049522755.1. Taxonomy (GTDB): domain Bacteria; phylum Acidobacteriota; class Terriglobia; order Bryobacterales; family Bryobacteraceae; genus PALSA-243. Next base: position 867 of record JBEKNN010000339.1, read on the forward strand.
TCCACAAACAGCGCGCATTTCTCGATCGTCGCTGCGTCGCCGATTCATCGCGCCTCTACTATGTGCTCGTCGTAGGTGCGCCAAACGCCGGTCACAAGCCCCGGAATGGCGCCAAACAGCAGGAGGAAGAAGCCGATCACCAGTGCGAGTCCGGTGACTATTCCTCGTAGGCCTCCAAGCTTCGCAAGCACATAATGATTTTCGCAGATTTCGGTCGTCCAACGCCGTCGCGTCTTGTAGGATCGGTGCGCACCACCGTTGGAAACTCGGCGATGGCTTCATCGTGTCTTCCTCACTTTTGCCGTTGAACACGCGTATCCAAGCATAGCGATCTCGACGGCCTGCCAATTCGCAACGCCACCATGCACCGGTGTATTGCCGCGATGTTCATCGGCCGTTATCATGTGTAGCGGAGGACGCGTGATGTACTGCAGTAGCTGCGGATTGAAAGTGGAAACCGGAATCGCGAAATATTGTTCCGGCTGCGGCGCTGCCTTGCCGGTGAACAATCGGCCCGCGGCAAAACCCGGCTCGGCGCTGAGGGACATCGCGGACGCCCTGCGGAAGTCCGGCGCGCTGCGCGACGCCGGGCTGCTGGGAACGAATCAGCCTTCCGCTCCGCTCACCAAAGCTCAGAAGCGCACCGCAATCGTCGTGGTAACGATTATGATACTGTTAGCTGCCGGCATGTTCTTTGCTAATTCCAGGACTTAGAATGACGAATGCAGAGGGTTTCTTCGGGAACTCGATGCGAGTCTGAAATGTTCGCCCCTGAAAGGATGATTAGAAACGCGCTGGCGGCGTCCGTAAACCCGGCGCAGGTCCCGCGCCGCCAAAGAAGATTTACCGCAACCCGGTGTTGTCGCCGTTCGAGCGCATAACGCGCGAACCGGACGCGGGCCCGGCGAGTGAGGTTCGTCTCCCAGCTTGGAGGAGGATTATCGCGAAGCAGCGGCGCACGATTTCGTAGTGACCGGCCTCGGACGTGACCTCTTCACAATAGGCTTCTGCCGATTCTCCGCGCATTCCATGGTGTACATTGCAGTGCTGGTTTTTGGGCAACAGGATTCATCATCGCTCATCTGATTCTCGCCCACTCCGCCGGAAACGGGTGGCATTCGCTCGCGATTTGGTCCGGCGCCGCGGCGGTCGGTTTGAGCTTTCTTTTTTGGCGCGGATTCTGCGGTCAGGCCGACTGATCTCAGGGCGGCGGGGAGCGCTCGTAGGCATACTCACGGGAGTGTTCGCATCCCGTCGCGTGGTACCTGGCGATCGTGTGGAGTTATGCGTCCGGCTCGCGATCGTCACTCGGCGAATGGGTGTTCAATCCCTTGATCACCCGTGCCGAGACGGTATCCCTTTAGTTCTCTCTGCGCCTCAGCATCTCTGCGTCGAAAAAAGCTACCCCGCCGCACCCGGATATCTCGCTACCCGTGAAACGGCATTCACCAGTTTGCGATAAGGCGCATCGGCGAAGCTTTCGAAGCTCACGAACTCTCCATCCCGCCACGTCGAGTAATTCCACCGGGCCAGTAATGCGAGGCGCTCCTGACGCTCACGGTTGGGGAGCGCGCGTGGTTCGAGCGCGCTGAACATCTCGCGCAGCTTACGGTCGAGCGACACGGGTTTGCCCTCTTCCACTTCGAAACTGAAGCGCTGCGCGGGCTGCAGGTGGCCGGCGTGGACCAGCCACAAATCCACGGAATCGGGCGCAACCGACGGCGCGATAGCGACGCCGTACAAGCGGTCGATATCGCACGCCATCTCATCGCGCAGCTTCAAGACCTCCTGTACTTTTTCGAAGCGCTTGTGTTGGCGCGCGGCATCCTCGAACTGCATCTCTTCGCTCAAGCGGTCGCGCGAGCGCGAGATGGAATCGAGCAGCGAATGGCCGTCGGTCCGAAGGAATTCCACCACGCGCTCAATCTCGTGGCCGTATTCGGCCGGGCCCACCACTTCCTGGCACGGACGCAGGCACATGCCCATTTCGCCGTAAATGCACCCTGGGTGTTCGGGCGAAGGCAGCAGATCTTCCTGGCAGCGGCGCATCTGGAAGAGGTCGAGAAACTGCCCTTCGAAGCGTTCGGCCGAGGCGCGCGAACGAAAGGGTCCGAAGTAAAGCGAAGGCGTGCGCGAAAGCTGGGTCGCGATCTGGCTGCGCGGGAAAGCATTGTTGAGCAGGACCTTCACGTATGGCGGCATCCGCAGCTTGAGCAGTTCGAGGTAAGTCTGCGGAAAATGGCGCCGCGCCAGTTCATAATGCAGCAGCACAGATTCCAGCGTCGACCCCGTGAATTGATACTCGATGCGCGCCACGGTGTGACGCAGATTCAGCAGCCGCGACGGCTTTTCGCGCTCTTTCAGCAAACGCAGCAGACGGCGCCTCAGCAGCCCGGTTTTCGATAGATACGGCTCGCCCTCTTTCGGCCAAAGCACGAATACGGCGGGGTTATTAGGCAGCGCTTCCATCGCCGCATCCAGCTGCGCTCCGTCCGCGACTGCGATTTCCATCATCGGTAGAGCCGGACGTAGTCCTCGCGCGCCGCGGGCAATACGGCGGCGACGCCAAGGTTCTCTACCACGTGCTCGCGCCGCGACATACCCACCAGCGCTACGGAAATTCCCGGCGTGGAACGCGTAAACTGGATGGCGCGCTGCGCATCGCTCGCGAGCCCCGGAAGCACTTGCGCAACTCTACCAGGCATGTGCGCCAGCACCTGCGTCTGCAGCAAAGTGGCGCTGGCAACGGCCGCAATTCCCAACCGCGCCGCGGCTTCGAGGACCGATTCCGGACGCTCCACGAACGCCTCCACCATATTCAGATTGAACGGCAGCTGGATGAAGCGGAAATGGTGCTCCGGACCGCCTTCTTCCACGGCAATTTCGGCGAGGCGTTCCAGGCACAACGCGCCCTTCTTGCGAAATCCGTCCCACGTCGCGGCGCCGTACCAGCGGAGCTTGCCTTCACTGGCGAGCCGCTCCAGGTATGCGAACGCCCGGCGGATGCGCGCATCGAATTCCGCGCGATCCACGAAGCCGAGCTGCGTTTCCGGATTGTGCAGATAGAAGACGTCGATAGTGTCCACGCCCAGGTTGGCGCGGCTGCGTTCGATCTGATCGGCCAGAAAATCGGGCGCCACACAATGCATGCCGCCCACCACATCTTCGCGGCGGAGCGATTCGGGAACCGCGCCGGGCGTCAGGAAGCCGGCCTTGGTGCAGACCACCACCTCATCGCGCTGCATCTGTTTAAGCGCGGCTCCAATGCATCGCTCGGACCGCTGCCGGCGGTAGTTGATGGCGCTGTCGAAGAAGTTGATGCCGCCTTCCCCAGCCGCGATCAGCGCGTCCGTGTAGGCGCGGTCGGTGGCGTCGTCCTCGGCGCCCAGGTAAGTCCCGACGCCCAGACTGGAAACTTCCAGGGCGAGCTCGGGAGATCTGACAGTGCGATAAAAACCGGCGTCGCGGAACGCGGCGAAGCGGTCCCGGTAGCGGGCTGTGCCTTCGCTGGTGGCAAACATACCTGCCGCTACTCTGCCACGGCCTTGCTATCGATCAGGCCGCGGATATCCGTCAGAAACTGTTCCAGCGTCTTCACGCCCAGGTCGCCGTGCTTGCGGTTGCGGACGGCGACCTGTTGGTTCTGTTGCTCGCGGTCGCCCAGCACCAGCATGTACGGAATCTTCTGCATCTGCGCTTCGCGGATTTTGAAGTTGACCTTCTCATTGCGGTCGTCCACGGTGACGCGAATGCCGGCGGCATCCAGTTGCTTCTGAATGCTCCTGGCGTATTCGGTCTGGCGGTCGGTGATGGGCAGCACGATAGCCTGCACCGGCGCCAGCCACACTGGAAACGCGCCCGCGTAGTGCTCGATCAGGATGCCGAAGAAGCGCTCGATAGACCCATATAGCGCGCGATGCACCATCAGCGGCTGGTGCGCCTTGCCATCCTCGCCGATATATTCCAGCGCGAAGCGGCGCGGCAGGGTGAAGTCGAACTGCACCGTGGAAAGCTGCCAGGGGCGCCCGATGGCGTCCACCAGTTTCACGTCGATCTTGGGGCCGTAAAACGCGGCTTCGTCGGTCACCACTTTCGCCTTGATGTTGAGGCGCTCGGTGGCGCTGCGCAGCGCGTTTTCGCCCAACTGCCATTGCTCGGGCGTGCCGTCATATTTGCCGCTGGCGCCGCCATCCCAGGTAGAAAGCTCGGCGGAATATTCGGTGAAGCCGTAGGTGCTCAGCGTGTCGATGGCGAACTGCAGGCAATCCACCACTTCGTTTTCGATCTGGTCCGGCGTGCAGAAAATATGCGCATCGTCCTGCGTGAAGCCGCGCACGCGGAAGAGGCCGTTGAGCACGCCCGAGCGTTCATAACGGTAGACGGTGCCCAACTCGCCGAGACGCACCGGCAGATCGCGATAGCTGCGCTGCCGGTCCGCATAAATCAGGATGTGGAACGGGCAGTTCATCGGTTTGAGCTGATATTCGGCGTCGTCGAGTTCCATGCGCGAGAACATGTTCTGCGCATAGAAACCGGAGTGGCCCGAGGTCTTCCACAAATCGAAGCGCGCCACGTGCGGCGTGTAGACCAGCGAATAGCCGCGCTTCAGGTATTGATCGCGCATCCAGTCTTCGAGCTGCTTGCGGATGATGCCGCCCTTCGGATGGAAAAAGATCAGGCCGGGGCCGGCGAGCTCCTGAATGCTGAACAGGTCGAGCTCTTTACCGAGCTTGCGATGGTCGCGCTTCTTGGCTTCCTCGACCTGCTTAAGGTACGCTTCCAGATCTTTAGCCGAGAAAAACGCGGTGCCATAGATGCGCTGCAACTGCTTCTTATGCTCATCGCCTTTCCAGTAAGCGCCGGCGATGGAGAGCAGTTTGAACGCCTTAATCTTCGACGTGTTCGGCACGTGCGGACCGCGGCAGAAGTCGATAAAATTTGGTCCCAGAGTATATTCGGTGAAGACTTCACCGGCGCGCTCGGTAATCAGCTCGCACTTCATCCAGGCGTCGGAATACTTGCGCAGGCCTTCTTCCTTCTGCGTGTAGATACGCTCATAGGGCAGCTGGCGCGCCTGAATTTCCCACATCTTTTTTTCGATCTTTTCGAGATCGTCGGGAGTGAAGGGCGTGGCGCGGTCGAAATCGTAATAGAAGCCGGTGTCGATGGGCGGCCCGATGCCAAGTTGGGTTTCGGGATAAAGTTCGAGCACGGCGGCGGCCAGCAGGTGCGCGGTGGAGTGGCGATAGACCACGAGGGCTTCGGGATCTTTGGTGGTGAGAATCTGGACGGCGGCGTCTTTCTCGATGGGCCGCGCGAGGTCGGAAAGTTCGCCGTCCACCTTGGCGACAATGGCTGCGTCGGCGAGCCGTGGGCTGATGGATTTAGCGATATCGAGCGGGCTGGAGCCTGCTTCGACGGACTTTTTACTGCCGTCCGGCAGGGTAATTTCGATTTGACTCATAGGGAAATTTCAGCGTAGCACGGGGTGATATTGGGTGCGCCCAGCCCGTTCATGGCGCCGGCGCCGCGGAAGTCCTGGCATTTGGCGATTGTCCGTCGCAATACCATTCTTGGACAATTTGGTGGTATGCTTAGTGCTGAAAAGGTCAGCAGGTCGCACTGCCAACCTCTTCCGGCTTCGCTAGAGGTCGATTTCGATCTTCAGCTTGGTCGGTCTTGTCCTGAGTAATACCAGAACAAGGATCAGACGAGAAGAATCATTTCTGATCCCCCTTTCTACTCCGGTAGATTTGCAAACCTCGCCCCTAACGGCGAGGTTTTTGTATTTTGGGAGTCCGAAGGCTCCATGCAAACTACGACCATGCAAGGCCGAAATAGAAGGCTTAGAGTAGCTGCGCTTCAACTGCAACGTGAGCGACAGTACGCCATCGCAGGACGGGCGCCTACGCCCCGCAAATCAATTCACCGTATACGGCGCCTTCAACGCGAACGGCGCAATCTGGATGTCGAACCGGCTCCCGCCGGCGCCGGCCATCTGATACGTGCCGTGCATCATTCCCATCGGCGTCTTGAGCGGGCACCACGACGAATATTTGAACGACTCGCCCGGCGCGAGGATCGGCTGCTCCCCGACCACTCCCTCGCCTTTCACTTCTTCGGTGTGCTCGAACGCGTCGGTGATAATCCAATGGCGGCTGATCAGTTGAACCGCCTCGACGCCCTGGTTGGTAATGCGGACCGTGTACTGGAATACCCAGGTGTCCTGCATCGGATGGGAGTTCTCAGGTGAGTATCTGGATAAGACCTCGACACGGACGTTGTTAGTGACTGCATCGGATATGGGGCCGAGTTGCGAAAGTAAACCTGGCATGGTTGCATGATCATGATACCAAGCTCGCGGCGCCGCTTTTCGAAGCGATGGAGCGCGCTCCGGTCCAAAGCACCGCCGCCAGCGCCAGCGCTAACGCCGGAATCGCGTACATCGCCTGATGCAGGCCCGCCGCACGGGCGGCATCCGCGGCCATGCCTGCCTTCGCCGCCGCGTGCGCGAAGTGGTCGCTCAATCGTCCCGTGACCAGCGGCCCCCACGCGGCGCCGCCCAAATACTGCACTACGAAATATCCGCCCATGGCCGCGCCGCGCAGATTTGCAGGCACCACATCCTGCATCGCCGCATACACCAGCCCGTAGTACATCTGCAGCAGCCCATACGCCACCATCATCATCGGAATCGCAACGGCGATCGCTCCCGCCGGCGCAGCGATGGCTACCAGAGCCGACGGCGCCGCCGCCAGCGATGCCGCCGCCGCCAATCGCATCCGCGCGCGCCCCAGATTACCGCCAAGCCGGTCGCCTAGCGCGCCCGCCGCCAGCGCGCCTATGATCCCCGCGGCCCCCGATCCCACTCCTGCCCAAATGCCCGCGCGCGCCACCGAGAGATGATGGAATCGCGTCAGGAATGCCGGAAAGAAACTGGAGAAACTGTAGAGCGCGAAATTGACTATGGCTCCCGACGCCGCAATCCACCAGAAGGCCGGCATCCTCATCAGCGCCGCGGGTGAACTTGCGCCCGCCGTTCTCGCGGCCGTCCGCTTCGGTTCTTTCAACCACAAAACCGCGGGCGCCAGAAAGATAGACGGAAGCGCCGCCAGCGCCAGGGCCGATCGCCAGCCGTAAGCCTGCGCCACCGGTCCGCCGATGGAAAAGCTCAGCAGCCCGCCCACCGGCACCGCCATCATGAACATTGCCAGCGCGCGCGTGCGCCGCGCCGCCGGTACCGCATCGCCAATCCAGCTGGTGGCCGCCGGTGCGCACACCGCTTCGCCGATCCCCACGCCCAGGCGCGTCGCCAGCAGCATGGCGTAACTCGCGGCCAGCCCGCCGAGGCCCGTCAATCCAGCCCAGACCGTGACGCCCGCAGCCAGAAGTCGCTTGCGGCTGGAGGTATCCGCCAAACGTCCCAATGGCAGCCCGGCCAGTCCATAGACGACAGTGAACACCGTGCTCAGCGCGCCGAATTGCGTGTCCGTCAGATGGAACTCGCGGTTCAGCGGCTCGGCGATTGCGCCTAACGCCTGGCGGTCGTAAAAATTCAGAACATTGATCAGGAAGAGGACGACCAGCGCCATCAGATCTCGACTTCACTACATCTTAACTTCGCTGTCCTTCAGGCTCTTGCCCGGCTGCGCGGCGTCAACGCCCTGCTTGCGCACCGTAACCGTGCCGTGATCCGCCGTCAGCGTAATCGCTGGACCGTCGCCCACCTTGCCCTTCAGCGTGGCCGTGCGCCGGTCGACTTCCTTATCGATCGGCGGCCCGTATTCGTTCACCGCATCCCCACGCTCGGCCGTGGCCTGCAGTTGGAACGAATACGGGCCGCCGATC
>JBEKNN010000340.1:0-8702 GCA_049522755.1 Bryobacteraceae bacterium
GCCACGCAGAGAAAACAAAGAAAGCCTGCAGGATTTTTCTTCTCTGCGCTTATCTCTGCGCCTCAGCGTCTCTGCGTCGAAGATTTTTGATTTCTTCGAGGCGCTCCGCGATTCGCTTTTCCACACCCGAAAGGCCGCCAACCTGGATTTGAAGATCAAGAAGTAACGCTTCGACGCAGAGACGCTGAGGCCACGCAGAGAAAACAAAGAAAGCCTGCAGGATTTTTCTTCTCTGCGCTTATCTCTGCGCCTCAGCGTCTCTGCGTCGAAGATTTTTGATTTCTTCGAGGCGCTCCGCGATTCGCTTTTCCACACCGCGGTCCGTCGGGAAATAGTATTGCCGCCCGGCCAGCGATGGCGGCAGGCATTCCATATCCACTATGGCGTCTTCGAACTGGTGCGCGTGCTGGTAGCCTTCGCCGTATCCCCACGCTTTCATGTGGCTGGTGACGGCGTTGCGCAGATTCATGGGTACGGGCTCGGCGATGGTGGTTTGCACGTCGTCGCGAACGGCGTTCATGGCGCGATATGCCGCGTCCGATTTCGGCGCCATGCAGAGGTAAATCGCCGCTTGCGCCAGCGCCAGATCGCCTTCGGGAATCCCCAGGAAGTGCACCGCCTGCATGGCCGCGATGGATTGTTCGAGCGCGCGCGGGTCGGCCAAACCGATATCCTCGCTGGCCATGCGGATCAGCCGCCGCGCGATGTAGAGGCGGTCCTCGCCGGCTTCCAGCATGCGCGTGAGCCAGTAGAGCGCGGCATCCACGTCGCTCGACCGCACCGATTTGTGCAGCGCCGAAATCAGATTGAAGTGCTCCTCGCCGCCCTTGCCGTAGAGCAGCACTTTGCGCTGCATGGCGTCCTGCACGGCGGCTTCCGTGAGCTCGCCGCCAGGCGAAGCGGCCACGGCCGCGGCGGCTTCCAATGTGTTGTAAGCTTGCCGCGCGTCGCCGTTGGCGTAGATGGCAATCTGCTCGAGCAATTCGTCCGTGGCGCGCAGATGGACGGCCGGCAGCGCGCGCTGCAGCAGGCCCACGATCTCAGGCACGGTCAGCCCGCGCAGCGCGTACACCCGCGATCGCGATAGCAGCGCCGCGATCACTTCAAACGACGGGTTCTCCGTGGTGGCGCCGATGAGGATGATGTCGCCGCGCTCCACATAGGGAAGAAACGCGTCCTGTTGCGCCTTGTTGAAGCGATGGATTTCGTCGATGAAGAGAATGGTGCGCTTGCCCAGGCGGCGCAGCTTTTCCGCGTCGGCCATCACGGCTTTGATTTCCTTGATGCCGCTCAGCACGGCGCTGAAGGGGATGAACTCGCAGCGGGTCACGCGCGCAATCAGCTTCGCCAGCGTGGTCTTGCCCACGCCCGGCGGGCCCCAGAGAATAATCGACGTCAGCTCGTCGCGCTCAATCTGCCGCCGCAGGGGCTTATCCGGCCCCAGAATATGCTCCTGGCCGATGTAATCTTCCAGGCGCTCCGGACGCATGCGCTCGGCCAGCGGACGCATGGCGGAGCCTAAATCCGGGGCGCGGAGCGGAGTGGAATCGAATAGGCTCACTGGCTTTTCACCCTGGCCCCTCGCCACTTTGCGCTCGCTGCCGCCGCGCTTCGTAGAGCATTATGCCCGCTGCCATGGCGGCGTTCAGCGATTCCACGCCCACTGTGGGAATGGAAACATCCAGCGCCGCGCTGCGCAACTGAGCGCCCACGCCGCGCGCTTCGTTGCCGATGATCAAACCGCACTTCCCGGTGAGATCCACATTCGCCAGCCAGCGGACGGTCCCATTGTGCGACGCAAGTACGCCCGACGCGAGTACGCCCGGTGCGGGTACGCCCGCGTACAACGCCACCTGGTTCTGACGCAGCGCGGCGCGCGCCAGTTCCGCATCCACGCCGTGCACGTACGGCACGCGAAACAGCGAACCGGCGGAGGCGCGCAGCGTCTTTGGATTATACGGACTCACCGTGCCCTTGAGGAAGATGGCGCCGGTTGCGCCGAACGCCTCAGCCGCGCGCAAAATCGCTCCGGCATTGCCCGGATCCTGCAGGCCGTCGAGCACCACCACCAGCGCTTTGCCGCGAAATAGCTGATCGATGCGCCACGCCGGGGGATTGACCAGCGCCATCACTCCCTGGCTGGTTTCGGTGTCCGAAATGCCCTGAAACAGGGCGTCCGGAAGCACCGCCACCTTCACGCCCGGCAGGTGCTGGACGTGCGATTCCGCCGCCGATCGCGCCGATTCGGCCGCTAACACCATTTTGACTTCGCACCCGCTGCGCAGCGCTTCGTCGAGCAGGTGAAAGGTCTCCGCCACGCACCATCCCTGTCGCGTCAGGCCGCCGCGGGCGATAGCGCGCCGCACGTCTTTGAGCAGCGGATTGGCGGCGCTGACGACGGTCGCGGACTTGGCCATGGCGATTACAGTAAGTGTGGCACAGGTCAAAAGGACCAAAACACGTGGCGCACGCACTCGTGCGTGCGGCGTTCACACTCCTGTGAACGCGACATGTTTCCCGCCCTCTCTACCGCCGCCGGCTCCGGCATAATTGAGTAGCGTATGACGATCGACACATTCGAAACCACCTGCTGCATTGTTGGCGGCGGCCCGGCGGGCATGATGCTCGGCTACCTGTTGGCGCGAGCTGGCGTTCCGGTCACTGTCCTCGAAAAGCACAACGACTTCTTCCGGGATTTTCGCGGCGACACAGTGCACCCATCGACGCTCGAGTTGATGTTTGAGCTGGGGCTTCTGGAAGACTTCCTGAAGATACCGCACCAACAGTTGACGTCGGTCGGCGGCGTATTCGGCGATTTCGCATTTCGAGCCGCGGATGTCCGCTACGTACCCGCGCATTGCCGTTTTATTGCACTGATGCCGCAATGGGATTTCCTGAATTTTCTTTCAGCGCGCGCCAGGAACTTCCCGGCTTTCGATCTTCGCATGCAATACGAAGCGGTCGATCTCATTCGCGATCGCGGATGGGTTACCGGAGTCGAAGCGCGTACACCCGCCGGAACCGTGCAGATTCGCGCGAACCTGGTGGTGGGCTGCGATGGCCGTCACTCCACCACGCGACAGGCCGCGCCAGTGGAGGTGGTGGAGACTGGCGCTCCGATTGACGTGCTCTGGTTCCGCGTGAGCCGAAAAGCCGATGATCCGGATCAAGTTCTCGGAAACCTCAACTATGGCAAGGCGCTGATTCTCATCAACCGCGGCGACTATTTCCAATCGGGTCTCATTATCCGAAAGGGATCCTTCGAGGAAATCAAGCGCAACGGGCTGGATGCGTTCCGGAAAGGCCTTCGACAGATCGCTCCTTATCTCGGCGACCGGGTGGAGGCCCTGCGTGACTGGGAGCAGATCAAGTTGCTATCGGTACAGATCAACCGTCTGCGGCGTTGGCATTGGCCGGGACTCTTGTTCATCGGCGATGCCGCCCATGCCATGTCGCCGGCCGGCGGAGTTGGCATAAACCTCGCGATTCAGGATGCGGTTGCGGCGGCAAATCTGCTGGCTTTTCCGCTGCGCGAAGGAAGGGTTACGGAAGCGCTGCTGGCGTGCGTGCAACGGCGGCGGGAATTTCCCACGCGAGTGACTCAAGGCTTGCAGGTCATGGCGCATAAAGGATTCGAATACGTTTTCGGCCACCCCGGTCCGCTCAAGGCGCCCTGGCAATTGAAGGTTGCAGCGCGCTTACCGGGACTGCAGCACATTGCCGGACGAATAGTTGGGATGGGCATTCGCCCGGAACATATCCGCGACGCAAGAAAACGTCCAAGCTTCGGCCGGGGCCCATTGAGGCGTTTCGCTGTTTGTGCCGGCGTAGTGACCGGTGTAGCGACCGGCGTTGCCGTCAACGCGCTGCGGATTATGCGGCAATCGCTGCGCAGCCCATCTTCGAGCAGGTGAACCTCTCCGCCGCGCACCATCCCAGTGGCTGCGTCGCAGCATCGAATATTCCTATTGCAACAACCGCTCCCCTTCGCTTTGTAGGGTGCGCAGTTCGATCGGCTTGGCTCATCTTCTACACCATGTAACCGGTAAATCCCTCGGAAAGCGCCCGTTCACGATCGCCTTGCATGGCGCTGGCGGTAAGCGCCATGACCGGGACGGACGCTAACTCCCGGTCGCGCCTGATTTCCTGGACCACTGCGAAGCCATCGAGGCCGGGCATGTGCAAATCGAGAATGATCAGATCGGGTTTCCATTCACGGGCGTTTCGCAGCGCCTCGATTCCGTCGCTGGCTTCGACCACCGCGTAGCCAATCTTCTCCAGAACCGTGCGGATAAGCTCGCGGCTGCTCGCCTATCGTCCGCTACCAGCACCGTCTTCATCTGGCCGCTCCACCGCGAGGGTAAAAGTGAAGCGGCTGCCCTTGCCGGGCTCGCTCTCGAGCCAGATTCGCCCGCCGTGTTCCTCCACCAGCGCCTTGGTAATCGCCAGCCCGAGCCCCGTGCCCTCGCGGACCCCTTTCGTGGTGGCGCCGACCTGATAAAATTTGTCGAACACCGCCTCGTGCTGCTCCGCTGGAATGCCGATGCCGGTGTCGCTGACCGAAATCTCGACGAACCCGTCCCGCAGAGCGCCCTCCACCTGAACCCTTCCACCGGCCGCGGTGAATTTCAGCGCGTTGCTCAACAGGTTAAAGAAAATCTGCTTGACGCGGAGCCGGTCGGCGAAGATCGGGACGGGAATCGTGAGGCTGTTTTCGATCGCGATCGACTCCGCCATGCTCTGTGGCCGGAGCGAGGAAAGCGCTTCCTCCAGCGCGCCCGCAATCTCGAACGTCTCGCGGCGCAATTCCAGGCGCCCGGCTTCGATTTTGCTCAGGTCGAGAATATCGTTGATAAGCTCCAGCAGATGGCGCGAATCCTGATGAATGTGGCCGATAAAGCGATGCTGCTTCTGGTTGAGCGCTCCTTCCAGTTCCTCCGCGAGAAGCTCGGAGAATCCGATAATCGTGTGCAGCGGCGTACGCAGCTCGTGGCTCATGCTCGCCAGGAATTCGCTTTTGAGCTGGTTGGCGCGCTCCACCTCGCGATTCCGCGACTCCAGCTCGCGCGTGTAGGCTTGCTGCATCTCCCGAAACTGCTCTTCCGCCTGCCTCCGCTCGCTGATGTCGCGGATGATGGCGGTCACGCGGAACCCGTCGTCCGACTTAACCGGGCTCAGGCTGATCTCGACGGGAAGCGAGGACCCGTCTTTGCGGCGCCCGTGCAGCGCCAGCCCGCTCCCCATGGGACGCGTCACGGGATGATCCCAGTAGCGCGCGCGATGCTGCGGGTGGCGGCCGCTGAGGGCGTCCGGGACCAGGATTTCGACCGGTTGGCCCAGTAACTCTTCGCGTTTATAGCCGAACAATTTTTCCGTGACCAGATTGAGCAACAGGATGCGCCCTTCGCGGTCCACTTCAATGATGGCGTCGGGAGCCGCTTCCAGCAGATCCCGAAACCGCCGCTCAGCCCGCATCTCGATGCGCGTTTCCTTCTCTTGCGCAGTCATCTGAAGCAGTTCTTGCTCAACGCGGGCGAGCTTCCGCTCCACCGTGCTGCGCTGGCCGGCCTCGGCGACGATCGCGATTGCGCCTTGCGAGTTTCCAGCGCCATCCTTCCACGGGCTTGCCCAAATCTCAACATCGATTACAACGCCATCCTTTGTGGCAAGTCCGATATCGGACTTACCTTCAGGCAGATGTTGCAACTGCAGTACCGCGGCCGCCGGACGGCCGAGCGCCTCGTCCTCGCTCCATCCGAAGAGACGCTGGGCGCCGCGACTCCACACCTGCAACCGGCCGGCGGAATCCACAGCTATGATCCCGAACCGTGGACTATCGAGCAGAGCCGTGAGTATCGCAACGGAACTGGGTGCTGCCATCGGAAACCTATTCTACCGTGAGCGTGCTGGCGCAGCGCCGGCCCTTGACGGGTGAAATGGCGCAGATGCCTTTGTGGGGGGCCAATCATGGCTGCAGCCGGCTTTCAGGCGGCTGCCTGGAGAGCCCGGCGCTTATCGTTCCTACGATCCCCAAAGCTCGTTGATCGGAAAATACTGCACCGGATCGGTCGTCGGAACGTATTGGAATCCGCGGCCCAGCGGATCGTCGTGCCGGACCGTAGTCCAGTCGATGCCCACCGCCGAGTAGATGGTCGCTTCCACGTCTTCGGGGTAGACGTAGCGGTTCTGCGACCAGCCGTAAACCGCCGTGTCGCCGCCCGTGGCATTGGTCTGGCCAATGATCGTGCCGCCCTTCACGCCGCCGCCCGCGAAGAACACAAACTGCTGCGCCAGATGGTCGCGGCCCGCGGCTGCGGTCAACGGTCCCACCGTGCGTCCGAATTCGCCCACCATCACCACCAGCGTGCTGGCCAGCAGGCCGGCCGAAGTCAGGTCGCCCAGCATCGCCGAAAGGGCCGTATCGAGCAGCTTCCCCTTGGCGGGCAAATTGGCGGCCGTATAAATGTTCTGGTGCATATCCCAGCCATCGTTCGACGTGATCTGAATGAATCGCGATCCCTGGTTCGCCTTCAGCGCCTGCACCGCCACCAGCATCGCGTTGCCGGTGGACGAGCTGCCGTAGCGGATGCTATCCGCCGAGGAAAAGCCGAACGCCGTGTTCACCACTGGGTTGTACATCATCTGCTGTGCGGACTGGTAAAAATCCTCGTAGTCGTCCATCGGCTGGCCGTAGGGCGAATCGGTGCGCAGCACGCCATCCAGCGAATGGACCAGGTTCCAGCGGTTGTTGAAATTGGTCTGGCCTTCCGGATTGGTAGTGTACAAAATGCCCGAGCTGCTCGGGTCCACCTTGAACGGAGCGTAGATCGCGGGGAAGTATCCCTGCCCCGCCGCGCCGTCGGAATTGAGAGCCAGGAACGTCGGGAACACTTGCCCGGGCAGGCGTTGCGGATCCTTTTCGATCGCCACCACGCTGCCAATATTGGGCGCGATGTTGCCCAGCGCCGCGGCCGGGTTGCGTCCGATCTGCGTCCAGGTCTGCGCCAGCGAATGCACCAGCGCATGCGCCTGCATGGAGCGCACAATTGCGAAATCGCCCAGCATGTTGCCCAGATTCGGCATCAAGCCGGTGGGCCACAGAACTCCGTTCACCGTTTCCGGGTTGAAGCTGGTGGGCGTGGTGCCCGGCAGCACCTTCAGATCGAAGGTATCTGTGTGGCTGGGCGCGCCGGCCAGCAGAATGAAGATCACGTTCTGCGCCGTATTCTTGGTGACCATTCCGGAATTGGTGGTCACCGGTGTCGATGATGTTTGCGCTTTTCCGTAGCGCTGCGTCAGGTACGATGCCGTAACCCCCGCGCCTAATACCTGGAAGAAGCGCCGCCGCGTCCAGTGAGGCCGGTTAAAGAACGACTTATGCCCCCAACCGTACTTCTCGAAAAACTTATCGAATTTTTCCTGTTCCTTCGTCATGGCGTCCTCCTTCGTTAGTAATTGAACACGAAATCCACTTTGTTATAGAGCGCCCACATCAGGTTTTGAATGCCCTGGTTGCGGGTTCCGGTAGTGAGCGTAGTAGTGGCCGTGTTCACCTCGGCCGTGGTAGGCATCCGCGAAAGAATCGTCAGGTAAAGCGTGTTAATCAGGTTAGCGTTGCTCTGGCTCACGTTCTGCGCGATCAGCGGCGAGATCGGGTTGCTGCCATAAGCCGTAACCGTAGTCCGCATTTCGACGATGGGATTGTTCATCAACGAAAGCGCCTGCAGAATCGATCCATCCTGCTTCCGCGGCTGGTCGTCGCGATTGCCGCGCAGGAAATAGTTGAGCATGTTGTTAAGGTCGCCGCTATTGGCGATCACGCTCACAGGGCTGGTGGTATCCGGCAACTGCATGGCATAGGTCGGCTTCGCATAGCCCGAATCCGAAAAGCCAACCACCGTGTAAGCCGGCTGGTAGCCGCTCGATTGCGCCACCGCGTCGTAAAGCTCTTCCGCCCACAGCCGCCGCACATACTTGCGCGCGAAATAGGGCTCGTAACTCGCCTGCCAGGTCCCGTTGTAACGGCTCGATAGCTGGTAGGTTTCGGAGTTGACAATCTCGCGCATGGTCGCTTTGACGTTATATCCGTTCTGGATGAAGTGCGTGGCCAGCGCGTTCAAGAGCGCCGCGTTGGTGGGCTGCAGGGTCCACGGAGCGGGCGGCGGATTGTTCGGATCGAGCCGCGCCAGATCGAACGTATCCGGCGGATCCACGATGCCCATGCCGAAGAACTCCGCCCACAGGTAGTTCACCGCGGCGCGGGCAAACTGGAAATCGCCGGTGACTTGGGTGGCCAATCCAGCGCGGTAGGTGGTCCCCGACGGGGCAGAATCGCCATTAAAGATGTACTGCGGCGGCACGTACCAGCAGGGCTGGCCGGATTTGCACCCGGCGGGCGCCACGCGCGGCGGACGGTTGCCGCTGGTGGTGTCCAGCGCATAATCCGTGGTGAAGCCCTTGGTGTTGTCCTGCAAGGACCAGTAATAAACGTTGGTATTGGTAGAGACCACCGGAGTGTGCGAGGGCGGCGCCGTATGCGACATGAACGACGAGAGCTGCCACGCCTGATACCGGGTGATATTGCTGCCCCAAAGATTGATCTGAGTCAGATGCCCGGCGCCATTGTGGCACAGCAGGCAATTCACATAAGTAAGTCCCAGAAAGGTATCCGCAACACTGGCAGTTTCCGCATCGAAGGTGTC
>JBEKNN010000341.1:0-8685 GCA_049522755.1 Bryobacteraceae bacterium
TTCGGCCGCGGCCACCGAGAACAGAAAAGCAGTCGGCAGGGATTTTGGTCTTTTAGGGGGGCCAAATGAGAGCATCGAAGTGGGCCAAATCGAGTTGACAAACTCACCGCACTTTTCCCCGATGGTTTGCATCCGGCTATAAACTTCATTGGCCAGGTATGCCTCGTTGCGGAATGCTCCATATAGGAATGGCCCCTTCGGTGAGAGCCAGTCGCACTGATCGATAGCAACTTTGAGGCGCTCGGTTAGGTAGGTTTCCTGTGGCTTTGGCAGATCGATCTTTTTCTTCTTCTGCGGCACGAACGTGTAAATCCAAAGGTGGTCGCTCTTATACGGGACCGCTGCGTCATACCGGATGGCATCTCCCACGCGCATTCCCGTTTCATGCATCAGTTCCAATAACAGCCGAAACGTCTTCGGCAGTTTGGCGTATCCGTGTGTCCCGCCATGCAGTTCCAGCGCTCCGTCCAGGATGAGCTTTACTTCTTCATCCGAATACGGCTCCTTCTGTTCGTACACTGCCCTATGCGCGGTCACTTTATCTACAAGCCATTCTGTAATCCACTCCCGGCGATACGCGGTACGCAAAAAGCAGCGGAGCTTTGCGACCACGGTCGACTTTGTAGTATCGGCCATGTCTTCCGGGAGCCCGTCGATCTTGAACGTCTCCAGGAGATCGACCGAAAGGTTGCGCATATACAACACATGGCGGCTTTCGCAGAACTTGATTAGACGATCGAGCAGCAGCCGGTGCTGACCGAGCGTCTTCTCACTCAGTTCGTGTCGACGAGAGGCAAGATACTTCTCCGCACATTCCGCGACGGTAGGACCATGAACGGTTTCGTCTTTGGCTTGAGTAATCAGGGATGCGCGAACGGCTTCGGCTTGCTTGAGATCGGAGAATCCGGTGCTCTGCCTGGGAACAATGTCTCCTCGCGGCGTGCGTCCTACGATCCAGATCGGGCAACTACAATCCATCCAAAAACGCCGTGTCGCGTGCGGCAGACGCGTCTTGTGAACCTGGCAGCCTGGGTTGTGGCGCTTATACAAAACGATGGTCTGATTTGCCTGCGACACGATCACACTGTACCAGTACTCGTACAGCGCGTCAATATGCGCCGCTAAATCATTGATTTAATTTGTTTTGGCTCCCCGGCATGGATTCGAACCACGAATAAAAGACCTCTTTTAAGCTCAGCAAGTTGTTGAGTTTGCAAGCTTCTGGATCTCAGGAATCGCAGGAAAACAGCGCCTCGTGTACACGGTTTTGTACACGGCTGCTCCGCGCGATGGAGATGCCAAGTGGGGCTTTAGGCAAAAGCCCGTCTAGGCTTCCGGCTGGCCCGTCCAGAGCGAGCACGCTCGCCGGAATCGGCAAACGCCTGGCCGGAAACTGCTGCAGCAAGTCGCCAGCATCGCCAACTCCGACACCATCCTTGGCTGGCATCGCAAACTGGTCGCCGAGATTCTCGACGGCTCCCGACAGCGTCTGCTGCCCGGCCGATCGACTCGGAGATCGAGAGTCTGGTGGTTCTGCTGGCGCGAGTGAATTCCGGCTGGGTCTACGACCGACTCGTTGGCGCGTTGGCCAACCTGGCTGACGCGGTGACCGACCAGACGGTCGACAACATCCTGCGCCGCCATGGCATCGCGCCAGCGCTGGAGAGGAAACGAACCACGACCTGGAAGGAGTTCATTCGCAGCCACATGGCCGTGCTAGCGGGAGCCGGTTTCTTCTTCACCGCGGAGGTACTGACGTGGCGCGGATTGGTGACCTACTCCGTGCTCTTCTTCCTCCACCTGGAGACCGGGCGCGACCTTTGTAATGCGCCCCGACGCACCGTTCGGAGGGTTTTACCATAGTGCCGAACAGGCGTGGCCGAGATTCGTCCCGGACTGGGCATGGATTTCACATTGCTTACCACGTAGTTCAAGGAATCGCTGATACACGACCATTGATGGCCCGCGCTGGCTGGCGCTTTCGGTTTCCTGGCGGGCTCGCTCGCGATTCTAGGATTGTACGGCGTGATTGCGTACATGATGGCGCGCAGAAGGAACGAGATCGGCGCGCGCATCGCGCTCGGTGCCAGCCGAGGGAGTGTAAGCGGATTGGTCCTGCGGGAATCGGTTCTATAATAGTTGTTCTGCTTCTGGCGATCGGTCTCGCGATGGATACGGCCTTCGCGCTGTGGGCCGGACAGGCCGCGTCCGTCGCTGATCTGCGGCATGACGCCGCGAGATCCGGTCAATCTCGGTGGGCTCGGTGTTGCTGTCGTTACTGCTGGCGGCGGCAACGCTGTTCGCGCGCTACGGACCGGCGTGGAAAGCGTCATGGCTGGAGCCGATGGAAGCGCCGCGCGACGAGTAATTGATGGTGCGGATCTGCTCAGTCTGTGTCGTCGCGGCGCCGACGTTGGCCGAAATTTCTCGCCTGCGTTTCCAGAGAGGCGCGGTGGCTGCATTGCGTTCATCCGATCCTTTTTCGTGTTCCCACTAAGCCATGCCCGGTTCATATTTCATGCGCGCGCCGGGATCGCTTCTCATAGCCTTTGACCGTTGGCCACCATACCTGCGGATGCGCAAATCCAGTACGCCGCCGCTATGAGCATGCGGTCCATTCAGGCCGCCAGCTTTTGGGCGGTAGAGGGCTGCGGTTTGGCCTTCGGTCTGTCGGCGCGGACCGTTGTAAAGTTGATGGCATGGCCTGTGTCTTCAAATCCAATCTGCCGCCGAACACTTCGGGTTTTGAGGTGGCCCAGATGGCGGCGATTTATCTGGTGTTGCCGCCGTCGTCGGTGGCATGTAATCTGTAGGTTGGGCGTCGTCCGGGCATCATAATTCTCCATTGCTGGTTGAGATGCGGGAGAATATTAGGTATCGGTAGTGGTCTGACAAAGGGACGGTTTTGTGGACTGGAAAGAATGTGATTTGGTTGAGGTTGTCGCTGGAAAACAGGGTGGCGTTCCGCTCCTAAAGGGTACGCGCATACCGGCGGAGCAAATCGTGGAGGAATCGGAATTAGGCAGCCCCATTGAGGAAATTGCCGATAACTATCCCTCAATCACGCGCGAGCAAATCAGCCGCCTGATTGCTTACGCCGATCGCCACAAATCGCAGCCCGTACGCTGATGGTCAGGGTTCTACTCGATGAGAACATCCCGAAGGCTCTCCGCAAGGCGCTCGGCGGTTTCGATGTTTCGACCGTTCAGTATATGGGATGGGCCGGGCTCAAGAACGGCGAATTATTGAGCGCCGCAGAAGCCGCAGGGTTCGATGTTTTCGTGACCGGCGATAAGACTGTACAGTTTGAGCAAAACATGAGCAGGTGGAAAATCGCCGTTGTCTCCCTCTCCGCGCCGCACTGGCCGATCGTCAAAAATCATGTTAAGCGGATAGCCTTGGCATCGAAGGAGCAACACCAAGCTCGTTCACGCGGGTCGATGTGGGAGGCTTCAGCAGGCCGAAAGGTGCTTCGGGTCCGACTGGTCCGACGTTGGGGTAGCGGCAATTGCCGCTACTTGGTGGTTCGCTGCCTCTGTCGCGTCGAGATGGGAGCCTTAGGCGGCGATGATGACTAGATCCGCGCGGCTCATGGCGTTGCCCTCTTGGTGATGGGTTCCGTTCGCCGTCAAGGAAGGCTGTGTTAAGGATCATCGCTACCACTCTGGTCGTCAACGGGTACCTCAGGCTCAGCGGGAGTGGAATGAAAGCGGTAAATATCGGTAGCCATCGCGCGGCCAGATTCGTGGTTCTTTCTATCGGAAAGTTCGCGATAACTCCTCGAAGTCCGCGTCGGATAAGCCTTGCCGCGTTCCGTCGAGCCTGACGATCTCGGATCAAGATCCACCCTCCCCGAGCGTCCGCCGGCACGTCGAGAAAGCGGACCCTGGTACATTCGAGGCGACTGATCAAGTACTTCGATACTACGACTTGACGACGCAATCTGGATAGAGGTTCTCAAGATGGTGAAAATAGACTTTTGGAAGCGGTGCACCGACGACGCTAATATCTTTTGCTTGGTTCAGAACATGACTTACGAATTCAGCGCAGTCATTGGTAATGATGTTGTAGTGGGATTTATCGGCGATGTAACCATCAACTGCTCTTTGAACTTGGTCCGGGTATTCAGTGGGTATTCGAATTACCCTTCCACCAACCGATAGCGCCTTGACACTCTTACCACGGTGTTGCCGAACCACAGCCTCCTGTTGCGACACAATGGGCAAATATTGCCATCGGTCGAAGCCATGAAGGTTAGGGTTAGCTGCCGCTTGGCTGTATCGCATGTACGTCCCGTCTTTCTGCTGCAGAATCAAGCCGACATGTCCAAATGGATCTCCACCCGTCATTTCAACGAGATACACATAGACCTCAAGGGGCTTCTTATCCGACTTCATGCATGCTGCAAGCGTAGTTTTTCCCGCTCCCGCGACCACGGGCACGCGCAGCTGGACCTTCCCTCCATGACGTTTGTACAGTTCGACCCATTGGTCAACCAGATGAGCGTCGTGGCGAGACGACGTGAGCGGCTTCGATTTGCGGTCAGGGTGTATGCGATAGAACTCCTCGTCTGCAAGTTTCCTGGCAGCATCGTTTACGGGCTTTGCAATCCTCGGCATGTCGTCCTCCTTCCGTTATTGAACTCGGCGATGCGCATCCGGATTTTACAGCTATAAGCATCAAGCCAGAATTTCCATTTTCAGTTTTCGCCCGAACGGGACTGTACGCCCGAGCGTGCTCTGAAGTCAATCTCCAGTTGAGTTTTCAGTGCTAGGGGCTTGCACGAGCCATGGAAAGAGCCAGCTTTGCCCCTCCGCAGAGTCCCAAGACCCGAAACTGACCCTCCTTCGACCTGTGCTTCGGACACTTTTCCCTGAAGCTCAGTTCTGCTTCACGCCGATGCGCGCAACGACTACTTCAAAATTGACCGTGACCTTTACGCCGTTCTTGTACTGCACAGTGAGGGTCTGACTCTTTTGCTCGTTTGTAACGCCGTCGGCCTTAAGGTTGAGAAGGCGAATGCTCGAATCGTCCACCGATTTCCATTTCAGGGTTGTCTTACCCATCGTCACAGACGCGATGTCGCCAGCGTGCTCGGCGGAAAGGTTCAATTCGTCGGTATTCTGGATAACGGGGGAATCGACGGTCACCTTGGGAGGCATCGCCTTCGTGTCGGGAACGTCGATCACTAATGGGCGTTCACCGTCACTCTTCTGGAGGACGATTTTCTTCGTCGTATCGAGGGCGCCCTTGGTCATGGTCAGCAAGCGAAGCCGCGTCGGGGCCACGCTGTCCACGGGAGCGAGCGTCGCGCCGGAGGTGGGTACAAGAATTCTCGCATTGTCAAGGCCATTCCCGTACAAGACATAGACCGCATCGCCATTGGCTGCGACCGAGACCAACACTAGGTGTTCAGTGGCAGAATCCTGATCGAACTCGGTAATGCGCTTGACATCGTACCCGCAGCCGACAAATTGGTTGCCGATTTGGGCGTCGTTCCAGAAGGGCCGGAAGACGCGTATATCCGGATTGGAAACGAGAGACGCGGTGGGTACAACCGCAGTGATAACCGGCCCGGATTCGCGCTTCACGGGCACGTCTCGAAGACCGTAAACCTTGCCGCCGATCTCTAGCAGAAGTTGACTTTGAAACCTTTCCAGAATAGACGTCGAAATGGCAACACGAACCCTGCTGTCTGTTTCGCTGAGAGGGGTCGCGGCTAACGATGTAATCTCCAAACGTTCGCAACCCACTGGTCTTCCGACGAGCGGGGGGGTGGGAGTCGGAGCCGGCGGCCGTGCCGCCTGAGGGCTCTGGCAAGCGCCCAACACCGGCAACGGCGTCGGATATAACGCGATATCCGCTTGCGCGCCGTCTCTCGCAACAATGTACGGCTTCCACCGGGCAAGGGCGGCAATTGGCGCAACAAACTTGATGAACGTATCTTCGATTGTCAAATTCTTGCCAACGTCGTAGCGCGTCGGACCAAGTCGCACGTAGGTTCCCGCGAGGTACGCGGCTGATTCCGCCTTTATCGAGACCATGACAGTTCCGTCACCAAGATCTTGATAGTTGATGGTGCCGACGCTCGGAGTAAGGTCGAAGCTGGGTATCGGGAAATTTGCGTTCGACGCGAGAACGGATTCGGCAATGACCGATCCGCTGGTCCCCGTTTTCTGGTCGAAATGCCGCCAATACGTCCGAACCTTGATCGTTCCAAAGCAACCGACCGACCCTAGCGTTGGAAGTGCAACTTGCACGAACGTTTGCTTCAGTCCGTTCCGAACATAATGTTCGCCTAGCACCGGGTGAAATTCCCATAAAAAGGATGCAAGTCGGGGGTGTGAGGGATCGGGAGGGCGCTGGAGCGCTATAGTGTCCTGGTCTTGAACCAAATAGAGAGCTTTGCTGCCATGTGTAAACGATCCCGAGAGACCGATCATTCCAATTACGGCGCCGGCCCCGATCGAAGTGGTCCGGTCGGTCATTGCCGCAACGTTGTACGTCTTCTCCCGCGGCAGGAGCGCCGTGAGGGTGGGGGCTTCATCCGATAGCGTCTGCGGCATGGATTCGATTTCGACCTCCACGACCGCTACGGCATCTCGCGCCGGCGCTGGCGCGCGCAACGAAATTGGGAAACCCAAAGTGACGCGCGGCTTAACAAACCTTTGGCCGGCAATGTACCTATCAGACAAGGCGCCCTCCAGCAGCAACTCCAAGCTTGCCATTTCATAGCTCAATTGCATCTGTTGATTGAGGAGATCAAGCGACGAAGGCGCAACGGCGGCAGGCGGTGTGAATGCGAGCCCCGCAGGTGTGGTCGGAGCGGCAGTGGGAGGCGGGCTGGAAGTCACGACGCTCTGGGCCGTGGGTTGGGTGGCGACGTTAACCGAGTCGGGAACGGTCGTGTTACCCGTCGGCAAGTTACTGTTCGTGGTGGTCGAGTTGGTTCCGCCGGTATTGGTCGTAGCCACGGTAGGTAGCCCCGGACCCGAGGCTTGAAAGCCTATTTGCGTTTGACTGATAGTCGCACCGCTGATGTTGCCCAGGCTTGCGATTAGCGAAGCCTGGTCGAGGCCGCTCATGCCGGCAAGTTTGGCGCGAATGCCGTCGAGCATCATGCGAAGTGATGCGTCGTCATAGATTTTGGGTTTGCCCACTTCAATGCCGTTGCCACTGTTCTCTTCAGTCGCGAGCGCCTGAGCGTGGGGAGGATCGGGAGTCCAGTTGGGTGTACCCGCAAGCTGGTGGAACTGAGTATGTTGGCAACCGACCGTCGCGGCGGCCATCGCGACGATTCCAAGAAGGCTTCGTATTTGTTTCATGGCTTGATTCCTAGCTGTCAGGGTCGGGGAGGATTCTTGTCCTCGGGCGCATGCACCTCGAGACCGCCGGAAGAGTTGATGTCTGACATAACAATGGCGGGCTGATTTCCGATGGAGGTCGGCGTTCCGGTCACTGCGACTGGCGTTCCGTCGGCGATACCCTTGATATTGACGATAAAGTTAGTGGCCGCGCGCGCAGCCTGTTGCGGATCAGGAAACCCGGCCATCAGCAGCAGCGACCCCTGCGGCAACAGCAGAGAATTGAGGCCTTGGATCGAAAGTGTTCCGAATATAAGTTGCATTTGTCATTTCCTGTTTCCACGGGGCTATAAAGTTGCTCTCAACTGAATAAGCGCAATTGACGGGGGTTACGGGACAAAAAAACCGGCAGCAACATGAAGGAGTGGCACTATCCCGCCTTTTTAGCCTTTTTATTCAAAAACACTCGTGTCCGGCTAAAAGTCGAATGGAATCAATTGGGTGCCAGTATCGATCAATTCTTCTTGGGCGTCCGACGCTTGGAGTGCCTGTAAAATGGGCGTTTTCTCAAAAAGCGTCAGGCTCAAAATCTGTAGAATTTGGTAGAGGTTCGCCTCCAGGTCCAGGCGCTTGGGGACGATGGCGACCACACGTAGGCCGAGACGGCGATCCAGATTTGGGTCTTCCCTTGCCGCGACCGCCACGATCCACGACGCCACGGAGACAGGCGTCTCCATCTCGGGAGTCCTCCAGGCTGCAGAGGACTTCGCGGTGTTGAGCTGGTGGAACGCTTACGACTACTTCAACCACCTCCGGCTGAAGCACCCGCCGAAGACCGATCTCTCCGGCCTGAAGCTGGAGTTCGACGTCGAGTGCGACCAGACGCTCGACGGCGCGATCCGCCTCGACACGGCCAAGTTCCCGTCCATCACCTGGGACGCGATGACATCCGTCACCGGATCCGGCGACAGTCACGACGTGCGCCAGCTGGATCACGCGACCGTGGTCTCCGGCAGCGAGACCGCCGCCACGGTCACCCTCCTGATCGCTGGCGACGAGAACATGGACGGCGGAATCGATTGACTCCACCTTTCCTTCCGCGATAGACTCCGACGAAGGGCCTCGGCCTGAGATTGACCTCCCGGACTTCGTGCTGTGCAGCCAGGTTTGCCGGCTGATATGCGAAATGCACGAACTCGGGACGGGCATAATTGGAAGCCGTGACCTTGGCGAAGGACCTGGAGTTCTACCAACAGATCCTGACGCTTCGAAAAAACGGCTCTCCGCAGGAATTGGTGAAAACCTTCAAATATCGATGATTCAGTGAGATGGCGTTTTTGGGTACACTCGGCAGTTGACCCACAAAGAATGGACGGCGATT
>JBEKNN010000342.1:0-8684 GCA_049522755.1 Bryobacteraceae bacterium
ATTACGCGGAGCCATTCGGCTATTACGGCGAATCCCTCCGGTTCTACGTCCCAAGGCTCAAACTCGGGATTCAGCGGCTCCAGCCGAATGCGCGTGTGCTCCCATTGGCCGTCCTTCTCGCGCTTCTCGCTGGTGTAGCGCTTCACGGTGTAACGCGCCGTGTCGCCGGTGGCGCCGTAGCGTTCCACAAGCATGATCTTGCCCTGCCGAGAGCCCACCGGGTTATAACGAAACAGATTCACGCTGCCGTCGGGAATGCGCGGCTCCATCGACCGGCCTACTACGTGCGCCGCGAACAGATCGGACGTGAGCTTCATGCCCTCGGGCGCCGGTATCCAATCCTCGGCCTCCACGGGCATCTCTTCCCCCAGGCGCCCCGCGGCCGCGCGCAGCGTATAGAGCGGCACGTGGGTGCGGAAGCGATGGACGTCCACCGTCTCCACGTGATCGCTGTAGAGCTGGGATAGCACGCGCGTAAAGGAATCCACCTCGACGTTTTGCCGATCGGTGATGCGCAGCGCGCTCGAGAGCGAGTCTTCGAGCGATTGCAGAAAGGCTTCGGCGCCGCGCTCGGCTATCTGCGCGCGAACATCTTCTTCGAGCGCGGCGAATACTTCCGCGTCTTCCTCGGCGGCAATGTCGTGGTAGCCTTCGCGCATCTTGAGCCAGCCGCGGCCGGTCGCCGGGTCGAGCAGCAGCACGCCAATATTGCGTATGGGACGTTCGGGCAGCGCGGCTTCGAGCAGCACATACGCGCCCGGACGGCGACCGGAGATGGAGACTACGCTGGCCGGCATACTGAAACAACATCGCAAGCTAACCGCCATTTCTCACGGCCTACGAAGCAGAAAGCGTTCACACGAGTGTGAACGCTGCACGCATTAGTGCGTGCGCCACGAGGGACAGGGACAAAGCGCCCGAACCCGCGGTTCCAAGTTGGTGAGATAAGTTGGCCAAGCATATGCTACCGAGCGTTCGCCACTACTACTGGTTCGTGACGAAACCGCCGCGAGCCGGAAAGGGGTAATAGCCCGGCTTGGCCCGAATTTTGACGTTGGGCAACTCGGGAATATCCACCGTAATTCTGCGGTACTCCCTGGGCCGCGTAATGTCGACATCGGGCGCGTAGCGTATCACGTACTGCATCTGGACGTCGCCTTCGATTCCAACCACGGCTTTGAGAATGCCGCTCGCGATCTGGGAAGAATAGCTGCCGCTGCCCACGGTGAGCGCGTAATTGCCGTCGTCGGAGGGGTGCGAGAGGTAGCCGTCCACGTCCTGATATAGATTGCTGAGCGGATACTCGACGCGGCCGCCGGTTTCGACTGCCATTCTCACCAGGTCGTCTTTACTCTCGTTATCGAAGCCGAAGTTCTCGGTACTCATGGCATAGATAGTAACCAGGTTGCGCTGCGCCAGCTCAATCACCTGATCGAGACTCTGCTTGCTGACGGTGTCGTGGCCGTCGCCGATCACCACGATGACGCGCCGCGGCTCGTAGGGCTCGCCGGGCACCAGCTTGCGGTCGGTGCACGCCCGGTAAATTGCGTCGTAAAGAGCCGAAGTTCCCGAGGGCTTGGCCTGGCGCAATTTGGCGGCGATGGGATCCGACTCCTGGGTGGTATTGACCGCCAGCTCAGCCGCATTCCCATACGTGATCAGATAACCGGTATAGCGCGGATCGCCGGGAAGCATGGCCCAGACCAGCTCCAGGATGGCCTCCTGAAAAGTCTTCCAGTGGATGCGCATGGCGCTGCTGGTGTCCACCAGAAATCCGATCACCACGGGCTGCTTCGGATCGTGGCTGAAGAACTTGATCTTCTGCGGACGCCCCTCGTCGAGAATGCGGAAATCCTTAGCTTCCAGGTTGGACACGTATTTGCCATGTTCATCGGTGACGGTCACCGGGACAATGACGTCGTTCGCCTGAGCGGTGAACCTGGCATCGCCCTGCTCCAGCTGCGGCTGCGCGGGCTGCCCGCTGGCCAGCGGGTCGACTTTCTTGGGCGCCGCCGTCTGCTGCTGCTGGGGCGGCGGCGACTGCTGGGGCGCCGTCTGCTGCGTAGCCGTCTGCTGGGTAACAGCGGGGACGCCGAGCGCGAGGGCGCATAAGCACGCGATCAATAAGCGGCGAGGCTTTCTCAATTCGAGCCTTGTCAATGCGAGCTTGGTCGATTCGAGCATGGAAATCACAACTTTCCCTTATTTTACAGCTACCACATCGACGGCGAATCCGGCGTCCATGGAGGGCAGACCCTCGAAGATTAACATGGTTGCCGCCGGATGGTCGAAGAACTCCCCACGGACCGTGCGCACTTGGGCGCCCAAACCGGGCGAAAGCGGGTAGTAATCGGCATAGGCGACGTTCCGGGGAGCTGCGCCGGCCTGTTCCAGCGACTTCTTGAGCCGCTCGAAGGCGAGGCGCGCGTCGGATTCCTGATAGCCGAAGGAATCCTGCCCGCCGGTGAAGACCAGTTGCGGCGCATTCACCAGTGCTACTTGCGATTCCCCGCCGCCCGGCTGGCCGCCATGCGAGTCGGCGCCGGGATTGGCGCCGCCCGAATTCAGAAAGCTCAGCGGCGACGGAGGCGCAGCGCGCAGACGGGCCACGGCTTCACATGCGGACAGCGACTGGCGCGGCGCGCGATTCAACTGCACAAAATTCAGCGCGGCGCGCGGATACTCGGTCTGCACCATGCGGCGGCTTTCGTCCAGATTCTGCAGCGAACTGAAAAAGCAGGTGACGCGCAGCGCGTCGGGCGGCGCGAGCGACGCGGATTGCAGGGATTGCCGCAGTCCGGCAAGCGTCTTCTCGGTCAGTGGGGGCACCGGTCCCAGAGGGTCCTCGGCGGTGGAGACGGTGGGCGAAATGAAGGCCAGACCGTAAGGGTTCGCGTCCTTCTTTGAGGCGGCGATGGCCTCAAGCACCACCTGCGCGCCGTCGAGCGGCAAGCCGCCCGCCTGGACCAGGGTAATGGCCGGCAGCGGCTCTTTGTGCGCAGTGTAAAACTCGCTGACCAGGTCGCGGACGCGCCGCAGATCGGCGGAACCGGCCACGAAGGCGCGAATCTTGATCACGGTTTCGCCGCCGGCCTCGCGCTGCAGCGCCTTGAGAGCGTCGCGGACCTGCGGGGAGAGCAGACCTTTGGCCGAAAGCGGCGTGGTATGAAAGACGAGGCGGCGGGTATCGCCAGTAACAACGCTTGGAAGCTCTTCCGGCAGCCGCAGAACCTGCGTGATTTCCTCTTTGTCCTTCTTTTTTTGAGCGGACAGCGCGGAAATTGCCAGAAGCCCGCCCGCGAGCGTCGCCAGGATTCCCCGCGGGATGCGCATAGACTTTGGATTGTAGCGCGGTGCGGCACGGTTTCGCTTACGCGGAATATTAGCAGCCAATGAAAGTTGCATGGATCGCGGACCTGGGTCGGGTGTGGCTGGAAAATCGCGTCGAAAGCGGGATCCGTGGCGACGGTGAGTTCTCCGCCTGGATTGTGGGAGGGCGGGTGTGGCTTGCGGGTTTTGGCGAAACGAAGCTGAGGACGTGGAAGTGACTTTGGATTGTTCGGTTTGCGGGGTGGGGCGGGCGAGCGGACCGGTGAACAGGGGGCTGGCAGAGATTGGGTCTGCGGATTTTGGCGAAACGAAGCCGAGGACGCGGAAGCGGCTTTGGATTGTTCGGTTTGCGGGGTGGGGCGGGCGACTGGACCGGTGAACAGGGGGGCTGGCAGAGGTTGGGTTTGCGGGTTTTGGCGAAACGAAGCCGAGGACGTGGAAGTGGCTTTGGATTGTTCGGTTTGCGGGGGTGGGGCGGGCGACTGGACCGGTGAACAGGGGGGCTGGCAGAGGTTGGGTTTGCGGTTTTGGCGAAACGAAGCCGATGAGGTGGAAGCGGCTTTGGATTGTTCGGTTTGCGGGCGTGGGGCGGGCGAGCGGACCGGTGAACAGGGGGCTGGCAGAGGTTGGGTCCGCGGTTTTGGCGAAACGAAGCCGAGGATGTGGAAGCGGCTTTGGATTGTTCGGTTTGCGGGTGTGGGGCGGGCGAGCGGACCGGTGAACGGGGGGGCTGGCAGAGGTTGGGTTTGCGGGTTTTGACGAAACGAAGCCGAGGACGTGGAAGTGGCTTTGGATTGTTCGGTTTGCGGGGGTGGGGCGGGCGACTGGACCGGTGAACGGGGGGCCGGCAGAGGTTGGGTTTGCGGGTTTTGGCGAAACGAAGCTGAGGACGTGGATCTGGCTTTGGATTGTTTGGGTTGCAAGGCTGGGCGTGGCGGCGGGCCCGACTTTGGATTGTGGGGGAGCGCTGGCCATGTGATGTAGCATGCGCGGCTTTTCGCTGGGGGTGAGCGGTCCGGGAGATTTTTGCGAATTCATGCGGTTCGCTGCGGTTGGTTTAGCCGCTGGCGTAATGCCTCGACCTGAGCCTAGCAGGCGTTTTCGGGGCTGCAGGAAGCGAAGGGGCCTAAGTGCTTTAGAAAGGCCCAAAAATAAAGTCAAAGTCCTGTGATCGTGAGTAGCCAGCGCCGGAAAAGGCTCGGCTTTCGACGCGGCGCATGCGGTGGGTGATTTTGTTGGGGTGGTGATGGTTTCGGGGCGATCCTCAAGCAGATGCTTTCAGACGCCAGTTCAGGGACGGAATGGCTTCGTATTCACCGAGGCCGGCGTCGGCAGAGCCCGCTTTCGGATTCTTCACCGGGAGTGCCGTTTCCCCAAGTAGCCGCCACAGATTCCGCTACTGAGCCGCTTTTATGTTCTCAACAAGACGTTTCGTTTTATATCGGCCGGTGTGATAATATCCGCGCATGTTAACCATCCGGCGAGAGCAAATGAAGGCGCTTGAATCGATTCCGGAAGTGGAATTTCCAAAGCGATTGTGCGCGTTTGCCCGCGACAATCTGAACATATGGGTGAAATCCCTTGACGACAAGGAACTGCTCTGGCGCGTGAAGAGCGGCGTCCGCCGGGCCCGGTCGCACGGATTCCAGGGGCAGCGATCCATGGCGACATTCGTCATGTTGATGCTGCGCTTTTCGCCGGACTTCGACCTGTACCCGCCAATTCGGGCGATCCTCGAGGGAAGCAGAGAGGAAGAGCGGGCGGACCGCCTGTTGACCGATGTATCGGGCGAAGACTGGCAGGCAGTCACCGAGCGGTATGATCCCGAGGCGTGGTACGACTTCGGTTTTGAGACCCAGGGCGGTCATGATGGCCGCTAGGGTAGGCTTTGAACCCACCGCCCTTCTGCGGAAGCAGATTGCCGAAGGTCAGAACGGCTTCGACGCGAAGGAGAAAGAACGCAGGGACGCGGAGTTCGATGCCAGAGGCAGAAACGAAGCGCTCGCCGTGCTGGGAAGCCTGCCGCAAGAACCGCCCGTCACCGCGAAGAATCTGCCGGAACACCTCAAAAGCGCCCTCGAGAACGAACGGAAAAAGGACAGAGATGCGCGCGCCAACATGGCGGGCTTGAACGTGCTGCTCAAGAAACTGGAAGGCCGAGAGGACGTTTCCGCCGAGCAACTTCAAATCGAGATTGCGGAAGAGGCCGAGAATCATCGCAACGATGTGAGCAACCTTGCTGAGAAAGCGGCGGAGCTCAAGGCAGCGCTCGACAAGCTAATCAAAGAGTACAAAGGGTTTCAGGATCTGGTTCCGCGGGGCCCACTGCCAGTATTGACCAAGCCGCTGCAAGAAAATGCGGAAAAGAAGCGAGTAGCCGACTTCCGCGAGAGAGAGGAATTGGATTTCCTCGGCGGCTTCGAAACAGATCGCACGGCCAGCACGCCGCGGCTCATCGAGCAAGATCTGCTGGTCCTTCGCGCCAAACTGAAGCAGTTTCCCGAAGGACCGTTAGAAGACGTAATAAAATGCGAGGCCCGCGACCAGTTGAAGAAGTTTGTGGAAGATCTTCAGGCTGAAGTAGACAAGGCAGCCCACAAGGCGAAATGCCACAAATGCGGATCAGCCAGCGAGGAGAAGGGCCTGGTCCGGAGCCCCGATGCGAAAGATCTCATTTTCGCCAAAGTCAAGGAATTAGAAGAACTCGCAAAAGGCGCAAAGGAGGCCCGCAGCGCCGGGGAAAAAATCGACCAAGGCCTAGGCACGGCGTTGGAAAGCATGAGAAATGAAGTCGACGAAAACGGCAAGACAGCCGGGAAAATGCTCGGGGTACTGGTTTGCAAGGACGGGGACGGCAAAACAGTTTTACTTTATGGCTATTCGGGGACGCTCGGAGCGAATAGCCGCATCGCGGAAAGGAAGTACTTCCTGATCAACCTGCAGATCGACCCCGCGGGCAAGCTGAAGGACAACAAGGTCCAGCAGGCGGGCGCCCAGATAGTTATAGACAAAGCCAATGAGGCTCTGGAGAAAACGCCCGAATTCACCGAACTCGAAGCTGCGAGGGCGCGCCTCGCCGAACTTGAGCGGGAAAAAAAAGAAATCAATCTAAAGCTGAATCCACCCAAGAAAAAACCTGCGGCAAAGGGAAAGAAAGGAGACACGGAAGTCACGAAGGCCGAAGCCGAGCCGACGGAGGCGCCGATCGACAAGGAGGCCCTGCAATCCGCGCTGGAGCTCAACGCTCAGAAAATTGAGAACGAGGAAATAGTCGCTGCGAAAGCGGAAGAGAAGATGAACGCGACTGTCGAGGCCAAGCGGCTGCAAAAGGCCAAGCAGGACAAGCAGCAACTGGAGGCATACGCGAAGCGTCTCGCCGAGCAGAAGAAACTGCAGGACGAAAAACTGAAGCCGCCTAAGGAACTGGAACCTGAATCGGAGCGGGCACGCGCCGACGAATACGTGCGCGCCAAGCAAGAGGAGGCCGGCAAAGAACAGGAAGATCTCAAGCGGCAGTTGGAAGAAGCGAAGAAAAAGGTCGTGGAAGCTTCCAAACTCGACGATGAGCTTGAGAACTCGACGGCCTCGCACTGGGTGCGGTCGATTCCCGAAGACGGATTCCTGGTCGGCGCGGGCGGCGACATAGTTTCACTGGAAGCCTTGAACAAGGATCACTTTGACACGCCGCACGGAGTGTGCTCCGCGCCAAAGATGATTCAGGCGGCGCGGGCAATGGGACTCAAGATCGTATCCATGGCGGAAGCGTGGTACGGTGGAGGACCGAACCCGCACGGCGAACTGGTTGCATCCTGCAACACCTGTATGAAGAACATCGGCTTCCAATTCTGCGAAGTGAAATCACATGGTTGAATCCATGGAATCCATTGACCGGATCATTGAATTTATCGCCGGGCGGGATCCGAAGTTTCCGTCGCAAATCAGGGGCGCTGCCGCGGATGAGGTCGCACGGCTGGAGGCCGCGGTTTGCCGCGCGCTGCCGGCAGTGTATCGCCGGTTCCTGGAGCGGATGGGGCATAGCATGGGATGGCTCGAGATCGGCAACGGCCAATTCCAGATTGAAGCTCAGATCCGATATCACGAACAAGCTGTGCTGCAGGATCCGCCGGACTACCTGATGATCGGGCGCTGCAGCGGCGATGCCTGCTACGACTACTACCTTTGGGAAACCAGGCTTGCCGAGGACGGCGAAACGATTCGCCGGGTGGTATCCTTCCCGCCGCCTCCCTCGCAGAACTTCGAGGCATTCGCGCGGACTCGAATCCGGCGCATTGCGGGAAGCCTGCCTCAGCTTCTCGGCGACGCCGCGTTGTCCACCTTTTGTAATCATCGCCTGACTTATCACCGCCAGGTAGAAGGTATCGGGCCGGATGGGACTCCCCGATTGCCAGGCCTTGATGAACTGCTGCGGCGTCATGGACTGCCGCCAATATGGTTCAGCAATGACTGGCGCAGATCCTATGAACGAGCGGATCTGCTGGTGACGGCCCTGGAATCGCCGGCTACCGGCAGGCTGATCGTGGACGTGCGGGCCGAAAATCAGCCCGGTTTGGACGCCATTTATCCTGAGGTCCGCGATTATGTGAAGTCAAGCAGCCCGGCATCCCGACTTGATACTCCGCGACTTCAGGGCTAGAGGCTTACGGGCTAGAGGCTTACGGGCTAGAGATAGAGGCAGGGAGCCGCCGCGGGATTGACGTAGCGACGAGCGCACAAAAAGAAAACGGTTCCAAGTGACCCGATTCCCAGCCTTGCTCACCACGGGCATGCAACCGTACTGAGCATCGCGTTCCGGAGTGCTGTGCGCTTTGCCTGTCTGCTCGACGGCAACCGGTTTGGCGGTTACCGCTTCAACGCTTTCAGGCGCGCCGCAGCTGATCATTCCGAAACTGGACCGTCCGCTCGTAACGGCCTTTTCCTCGCCCGCAACGGCTCCCGCTTTCGCGGACTCCATTCCGGGGTCAAAGGTCCTGGCCTGCTACTTCGCTGTCTCGCCTACCGGTATCCATGCCCGTTCGGCCAATCGGCTCCGCTGCCGGAACTGGTTTGCCCCAATTCCCGCCGCTTCCACGCTTCAGGCCCGTTGCACTTCCGCCCGCAGACTCATCCGGCCGCTCTCCCCGCCTCCACTCCCCTCCGGGAGTTTTCGCTCCCTCGGGATCAAAGCGTTCAACGGGCGTCGCTGCCGTCCGGTCCGCCTTCCGAATTCGCCCGATCTCCGCTCGCTCCCCGCAGCCGGTTCTATTACTAGATTAGCTACGGCTCATCGTTCGCGGTCCGCTACGTTTCCGGAGGCTCGCTGTTCCTCAAACCTCTTGGAACCACCATCACTATGC
>JBEKNN010000343.1:0-8635 GCA_049522755.1 Bryobacteraceae bacterium
GCGCCGGTCACGATATCGCCCGCGCTGTACTCCTTGCTCGGGTCGATGCGCGGCAGAAGACCGGCGTCATATCGTATCCGTTTGTCGCGCGGCGGAACACGCGTCGTCACCACCGGTCCGATAACCGCGTGGAGCGGCCAGGCCCCGGACGAATCCCGTTGGGTATCGAGGTGCATTCCCCGGGCCAGCTGGAGCAGCGCGTTCTGAACGCGCAGATGCTCGGGGTTCTCCTCAAGGCGATCGTAAAATCGGGTAAACTCGTCGACTCGCGCCGCGCGCAACCCGGATTGCAATTCGATTTCCTGCTCGATCAGACTGTCCCCAATGGTGACCTTGTGACGGTTCATGAAATCGGAAAACGCTCCGTGCCCCTTGGTCGTATGACAAATAATGGCGCTCGGCTTGCCATTGCGCGCGCCGTAGCGGAACTGTTCTAAAGCGGTGTAGACGCCGTCGTACTGCGTGGCGTCGACGCTGTGGACCTGCCACCCGAACGATCGGAATACCCCTTCCAGCTCCGGCATCGGGAAGACCATGCGGCTCGAAATATCCAGTTGGCCGTGGTTGTGATCCACCAGGATGCAAAGATTGTCCAAATGTTTCGACCCGGAGTACATCACAGCTTCCCAAATGGGCCCTTCCTGCAACTCGCCGTCACCCAGGATGGCGTAAGAATCGAATCGATTGCCGAACCGCCCCGCGATAGCGAACCCCTGCGCCACGGCGAACCCTTGACCCATCGGACCAGTGGCGAGATGAATGCCCGGCAGAATGGGTCCCGGGTGGCCGTTCAAAATGCTCTCGTAGGACCGCGAGTTCTTGAGGACCTTCCCATCGAAGTAACCCAGCTCGGCATAAATAGACGCCAGGGCGGCGATGGCGTGCCCTTTGCTCAGCACGAACATATCCCCGCCGATCCGCGTTGGATCTTCTATGTCGGGAGTAATAAAACCACCGTAAAATAACGTGACCAGCGGAATGACGGCGGAGAAGGCGCCTCCCGCATGCAGGCCTTTGTCGACCGCATCGCGGCATTGTTCCACTGTCAAAATGCGGACGTCGGAATCCTTTATTGCCAGCAGTTTCAGAATGCCCTGACGCAGAAGATAGTCGGGATTTTCGATCAGCTCGCGGCGTACCGCTCCGGGGCGCTGCAGGGTGGCTGACTGGTTCTCCATGAGCTCAAATAACGGCCTCCCTGACCTTTTGCAACTCCCGTACGTAGTGCGCAATTCCGACATCCGGACGATTCGCCCAGATGGGAGTGCAATTCGGGTACTCCGTGCAACTCCCCCAATACTGCGCATCCGGGAACTTCTCTTTCATCCCTTTGGCGCAATCTCCGACAATAAGCACATCGCCGTCAACCTCCGTAATCCTCTCCTCGAACTGTAGACCCGTGAAGACGTAGAGCGGCCGTTTCAGCTTCGCAAGCGTTCCATCGGCCTGCAGTTGATCCAACTGGATGCGCACAATCGCGCGGCAGCCGGCTTCGCAAGTCGATCCCATGATCAGGTTCACGTTGGGGTATTGCCCCTGAAGCACCGTATTCTGACGCTTGAACCGCCGCTTCACCTGCGCGATGGGCGGCCCAATGATCTCAATCTCGTCCATCTTGTTGGTACCGAGGCCTTCGGCTGCCCCGAGTACCGTCGACGGCACGTTGGTGCCTGGATAGTCCCAATCCATCAGCGCCTCGCAAATCGTGTCGACCGCGACCGGGTCTGGTCCGCCGCAAATCGTATTGAAGTCCTTGATCAGGTCCTCGCTATAGGGGCTGAACGGGCCATTACCTTGACAGGCGTATAGGGAATCCATCACGAACCATTTGGGGTTGGCGGCGCGGGTCAGGTTTACGATCTTCTGATAGATATCGTCGCGATGGCATCGGACCATCCAGTCGTAGTCCGGCAGATTGCCGAACTGCAGCTTCATCGCTCCCGTGAAAGTGGTATGGACATGGACCTTCATTTTCGGCAGCCCGATGTAGACATCCGCTTCGCGTACCGGCCGGGGAACGGGAAACTCGTTAAAGCTGATTGGCCGGTCAATCTTGTACATGTCGAACGCGACGTGCTCGAACGGGCACAGTTCGACGCCGGTCCTTTCAGCCACTTCCGTGATTCCACACAGGTCCATGGCCGTACGCGTGTCTGCGCCCATCGCGCAACGCTCGCCGATCTGGATGCGGGACGGGTTTTGTTCCTGAACCAGTTCGATCAATGCCTCTAGCATCCGCGGGTCGGTGGTGAAGCCGGCGTTCGGCACGATTGGAATTACGGTGTTGATCTTGATCAGGACCTTGTCGCCGCGGGTGACGATCTGGTTCATTCCACCCATTGTGTTATCGGCGATCTCGCGAATCATCTGTTTCACCAGGTCCAATTGCGGCCGGGTGTACTCCCCAGGTTTGCCGAGATCCGCATCGCTATGGGCGATAGCGATTTTCGTCTTTTTTTCCATTTGGTCCTAATTTCTTCACTGTCGCGTCTCGCGTCCGGAGCCTTCGCGGAACCGGCGCTCGACGTCTGAAACAGCGGTCCCGTATCCGCGTCAGCCGCCGTTTTTTATCCGCCTGAATTGCCTTTCGCCATTCATTTCAGCACATTGATCACCCGTCGTGTTCACTGTCGTGTTCACTGTCGTGTTCATCGTCGTATTCACCGTCGTGGAGATGCCTCCCGGAGCACGTCGTACATTGTGCATTGTGCAATGGAAATTGCATCGTAATTGGACGATGTTAACAAGCGCGCGAATGGAAGTCAATGCGGAGTCTTGTTTGAAATCTCGTTTGCCGAAACGCAACCCGGGCCTCGTCATTTCTCGCCAAGGCTGGTCGCCCGGCTCGACCGCTATAATTGGAGGAATCCGATGAAGAAAAAAACTCCGAGAAAGCAAGAGACGCCATCCATCCAAAGCCTGGACCGGGGCTTGGTGATCCTGGAAGCGGTCGCTCGCTCGGCAGATCCTGTATCTCTCGGAGAGTTGACGAATCTGCTGGGAATCGATCGCAGCAGCGTGTTCCGCCTCGCCAATACTCTCCGGCGGCGCGGCTTTCTGGCTTACCTCACGGGCAGAAAATTGTACATGCTGGGCCCCTCCGTCTGGCGTCTCTCGCATCAGTACGACTGGGGCACCATGCTCATCCGGGTCTCTCGCGAGCATCTCAAATCGCTGGCGAGTCAGACCCAGGAGACCGCCCATCTGGCGATTCGCGAAGGCAAACAGGCTCTTTTTATCGACCATGCCGTCACCAATCACGTGATTGCGGTAGCGGGTCAAACCGGGGAATTAATTCCTCTATACTGCACGGCGCATGGCAAAGCGCTGCTCGCGGATTGTGACAGTGCCGATTTGAAGGCGATTTTCGGGTCCGAGAAACTCCAGATTTATACGAAGCAAACCATCGGCACCCTTGTTCAGTTGACCAAAGCCTGCGCGCAGATAAGAACGCAGGGTTTCGCCACCGACGACGGCGAGTATCTGGAAGGGGTTCGCTGTATAGCCGCGCCCATTCGCGCCGAGGGCGGAGTCATCATCGGGTCCATCGGCGTTTCGGTTCCTTTACAGCGCTTCCCCAAGGATCGCTATAGCGAATTTGGCGAGCAGGTTTCCGCCGTGGCGCAACAGATCACCGACCTGCTGAGCCAGCAGCGAGAATCGTGAGTTCGCGCGTCGGGCAGCGAAGACAAATCATGAAGCCAAATCCTATACTCGATTTTGAAATCGACCGAGCATCCATTCGATATACCGGGCATGATTTGCAGCGCCCGGAATGTATCCTGGCTGAGCCGGACGGTACGCTATGGTCCGCCGATGCGCGAGGAGGCGTAGTCCGGATTGCCCCCGACGGCTCGCAGCGGATCATCGCGCAAAATCGCTCGCAATATTTCCAGCAGGCCGCGACTGAAGCCACGCGTTACCTGGAAGGCACGCTGCCGAACGGCTTGGCCTTCGCCAGCAATGGGGACTTCCTCATCTCGAACTTCGGCACGGATTGCCTGGAAATCATGTCGCGAGACGGCGGCTCACGGGTTCTGGCAGACAGCATCGAAGGGGAGCCCGTCGGCAAAGTCAATTTCGTTCTCCGCGATTCTCGCGACCGGATCTGGGTAACCATCTCGACCAAAATCAAGAACTGGATGCACGCCTTGCGGACGGATCTGCCGGACGGCTATCTGGCGCGCTACGAGGGTGGCGCCTTCCGCATCGTGGCCGACGGCTTTCACTTCACCAACGAAATCCGCTTCGACGCCCGGGAAGAATTCTTGTACGTTGTGGAGACTACGGGCGGATGCATCACGCGGCTGCGGATGGACCAAAATGGCAATCCAAAGGAACGCGAGGTTTTCGGCCCTAGCAGCCTGGGCAAGGGCGCCTGGCCGGATGGTATTGCTTTTGACAGCTACGGAAACCTGTGGGGCACCCTGGTGTATTCGGATAAACTATTTGTGCTGACGCCGGAGGGCGATTTGAGGATCCTCATGGATGAAGGCGATCCGGAGAAGGTGGACGCTCTCGAGCGCGCCTTCCTCAAAGGCCAGGTCACGCAAGACGTTCTGTTCGCCACCGGACAAGGCATCGCGCCTTGGATGGCAAGCGTTACTTTCGGCGGCCCGGACTTGCAGACGGTCTACATCGGATCGCTCAAGGGCAGCCGGATCCCGTACTTTCGGGCGCCGGTCGCCGGTCTTCCCATGGTGCACTGGAATGAAAGCCAATCCGCGCGAACGCAGAGCACTTAACGCGTAGGAGTGGCGCGGGCCCATGGCCTGCGCGGCAGAATAGCAATGACTTGCAGGTGTAGACTGTTTTCCAAATGAGATCGATCGTTTGGCTCTGTTGCGTTGCCGCGTGCGCCACCGCCCAGCCGCCGGCGATCCCCGTTGGTCCCGACGCCTATCGCTTGTGGGAGCGCTGGCCCTATCAGCGCATCGGCGTCCGCGCCTACATGCGCAGCACTTACGACCGCAGCGGCGGCAATGAGCGCGCCGACGCCTCCCACTTCCTATATCAAGAGGCTGATGACTTCAACGTCACACTGGACGTGCAGTCTCCCGGCGTCCTGTACTTTGTCCGCTACAATCACTGGCACGGTAGCCCGTGGCACTATGAGGTGGATCACAAAGACCACATCCTCCAGGAAACCAGCACCGCGGATCCGCTGCACCCGGCGAATGGCTCCGTGTTTCTTCCCGAACGATTATTCCCCAAGCCGCTGGCGTGGACGTGGGCGGATACCAAA
Organism: Bryobacteraceae bacterium; assembly: GCA_049522755.1. Taxonomy (GTDB): domain Bacteria; phylum Acidobacteriota; class Terriglobia; order Bryobacterales; family Bryobacteraceae; genus PALSA-243. The sequence goes on from JBEKNN010000343.1 coordinate 5,246, forward strand.
GGCGCCGACCTCAGTTGGGTTCCTATCGGATTTTCCCAATCGTTTCGAATGGCTTATTCCCGTACATTTTACGGCACGGGTTACTACATCTATCATCAGTTCGTCGATGGCGCGAAGCTGTCGCGCGCCATTACCTCTTGGGACGGTAACACGCCGCCGGACGCCGATGTCCTCGACCTTCTTAGCCGTACCGGCAGCGATCTGGCGCCGGCCGGAACGGGCGGCGTTCGCGAGCAGTCCGGGCAACTTCAACTGCCTGCCAACCGGATGATTTCCGTTTGGACCGATGCGCACGGTCCGTCGATGGTGCGCGCCCTCGAGTTCTCGGTCCCGCGCGCCCAGGCGCTGGCTTTCTCCAAGGCCCGGCTGCGCGTCACCTGGGACGGCCGCCGCTCAGCCTCCATTGACGCTCCGATTTCGCTATTCTATGGCGCGGGCATTCTCTACAACCGCGACAACCGCGAGTATCTCGTGAAGTCTTTCCCGATGGTAGTTCGTTACGGCCCGGATCGCGTCTATCTAAGCTGTTACTTCCCCATGCCCTTTTTCCGCTCGGCGCGCGTCGAGCTCACCGGCGCCGATGTAGCCATCGCGGACGTCGAGTGGAAAGTTCGTTCTGCGCCCTATCGCGACCCGGCAAACTTCGTTGGCTATTTTCACGCCACCTATCGCGATCATCCGGCGCCCGAGCCCGGTAAGGATCTCGTGCTGCTCGACACCACCCGGACCGAAGGAGGCGGCGACTGGTCCGGTCAGTTCGTCGGCACGTCCTTCATCTTTTCCCACGAAGCCCTGCTCAATACTCTGGAGGGCGATCCCCGCTTTTTCTTCGATGATAGCCGCACGCCTCAAGCGCAAGGCACCGGCACCGAAGAGTGGGGCGGCGGCGGGGATTACTGGGGTGGCGAGAACATGACTCTCCCCTTCGCGGGTCATCCTACGGGCGCGAAGAGCGCACAGACCGCGGTCAGTGAAGAGGACAAAATCGAATCGGCTTATCGCTTCCTTCTGGCCGATCTGATGCCCTTCGGCAAGAATGCGCGCATCCAGTTAGAGCATGGCGGCGTTAACGAATCCACTCAGCACTACGAGACTGTCACTTACTGGTACGGCCTGCCCGCGCCCTCACTCATTCGCACTGACGAACTGATCGTTGGCGACCGGGACAGCGAGCGCCGGCATCGTTATGTATCGCCGGATGCCTCGGCGTCTTATGAAATCGCCTCGCGCTACGAATGGGGGCCGGACACGCTGCAGGGCCATGAGATCTATCCCGCCGAGACCGATCGCGGACGCACCACAAAAACCACCTCGGAGTTCACCCTGCAAATCGACCCTCGCAACTTCGGCGTCATGCTGCGCCGTAAGCTCGATTACTCGTTTCCCAACCAGCGCGCGGAGGTCTTCGTCGCCGGCGCCGAACCCGGCCGGCCCGTCTGGAAGCCTGCCGGCGTCTGGTATCTTGCCGGCTCCAACACGTGCGTCTTCTCCAGCCCGAGTCAGGAACTCGGCGCCACTCAGCACGTCGTTCAGACCTCGAACCGCCGTTTCCGCGACGACGAATTTCTGCTTCCTCTCGCCTTGACGCAAGGACGCAAAACCATCCGCTTGCGCGTGAAGTTCACGCCCGTACCCATACCGCTGTTCCCGGGCCATCCGCTGCCTGAATTGGCCTGGAGCGAAATGCGTTACACCGCATACAGCTTTGTGATGCCTAAGTTCCGCCTAACCGGAAGTCAAAGATGACAAAATGCTGACACTCCAGCGACTACCCCTTGCGTCGGACCGCAAACTGGAGTACACCTTGCTTGTGCGGGATTCCCCGATGGAACCCCGGAGAGCTTCTTGGTGAAAAGGAGTATTTATGGCAACGCGCAGTTTGCCGCACGCTGAAATCGTAGCCGCCGCGATTCTGATGGCATCGTTCGCCGGTGCACGCGCAGTCGCGCAAGACAGTGGTACGCCGCCGCCCGCGCAGCCGGGCGCTGCGGCTCGGGGTGGCCGGGGACCGCAAGGCCCGATGGTGGTTTCGCCGGAAGTCCTGCCCGACCGGCGGATTGTGTTTCGCATCCTCGCGCCGCAGGCGGAGACTGTGAGACTCCAGGGCGGTGATATGACCGCAGGCCTTCCCGCGGGCGGCCAAGGTCTGCCGCAGATGACTAAGGGGGAGAACGGCGTCTGGGAAGTTACCATCGGCCCGATCGAGCCAGGCGCTTACCGGTATAACTTTTCCGTCAACGGCGTCAACGTGATCGACCCACGCAACCCGTCCACCAGCGAATCCAATGCCAATACCTGGAGCCTGGTGTACGTGCCGGGCGCCGGGTTCATGGATACCAATGATGTCCCCCACGGCGCCGTCGCATCCGTTTACTATTACTCGACCTCGCTCAAGCGGACCCGCCGCATGCACATCTACACGCCTCCAGGGTATGAACTGGGCAAGGACAAGTTTCCGGTATTTTACCTTCTGCACGGCGCCGGCGACTGTGATGACTCGTGGACATCCGTCGGCCGCGCCGGCTTCATCATGGACAACCTGATCGCCGCCAAAAAGATCAAGCCGATGATAGTCGCCATGCCCGCCGGCCACACTACCGCCGGTGGAGGCAGGGGTCCGGCGCCCGCTGGTCCGGTGGCGGGCGGCGCTTCCCAGACGCCGCCGCGCGACGAGTTCACCGACGATTTCGTGACCGATATCATGCCCTACGTCGAGAAGAACTATCGCGTTCTCGCCGACCGGCCCCACCGCGCCATCGCCGGACTCTCCATGGGCGGAAGTCAAACCCTCAATATCTCATTCCTGCATCTGGACGAGTTCGCTTACATCGGCGTTTTCAGTTCCGGAGCGAGCCTGGGAGGCGGCGGAAGGGGCCGCGGTGGAGCGGCAGCCCCCGCCACTCCCGCGCCGGCGCCCGGAGCGATGTGGGAGCAACAGCATCTGGCCATGCTCGACAACGCCAGCCTCAAAAAGGGAACCAAGCTCATCTGGTTCAGCACCGGCGTCGATGACGGGCTCATCGCCAACTCCAGAAGTTCGGTGGAGCTGCTCCAGAAGCATGGTTTCACCGCGGTTTTCAAGGAGAGCTCCGGCGCACACACCTGGATCAACTGGCGCAACTACCTGAATGAGTTCACACCGCAGTTGTTCCAGTAAAGCCGCGGGAAAGCGTTACGTGGATAACGGGCAGCGCGCCGGCCGCCGTCACTGCCCCTCGGCTGTTTCCGCCGGCTCGGAATATCTATAGACCGTGACTTGGCGCGCGGTGACATGCGACAGAGTTAGAGCTCTCCTGCGCGTCATCGTACTGGACCAACACTCTCCGGATTTTCGTCTGTCCACACTCTGAAGCTCTCCAGCGTGTTAGGTCCGAAGGTGGTCGCGATTGC
>JBEKNN010000344.1:0-8613 GCA_049522755.1 Bryobacteraceae bacterium
GCGCCGCTGGCGCATGAACCCCACGTAGCAGCCAGGCCGGTCACAACAGGCGTCGAAAAAACTTCTTAGTGATTACCCTCGGGGCGTCCGGAACGGGTTCGCCTGTTGGTGGTTTTCGATTCTTGACACGCTGCCGGTAGCGCCGGCTTTGCCCATTACGTTTCTGTTTTCCTACCGCCGTGGCCCGATAGATCTCCTGCGCCTTCCACCGCGACCAGGCCCGCGCCGCCTCTCGACACTGTTCGCTGCAATAGCGCTGCCGCGCCAGTCGCGGATGAAACCGTCGCTCACATCCTTTGAGCAGGCACCGTCGCGGCCGCGGCCGGCGCGTCTGCCGTTGGCGCCGGCCGCCCGCTTGATTTTTGGGATGGCTTGTAGGACTCTCGGGAGGGCCCAAGGGAGGTCATTGCTCCCAGAAGCTCTGTCCCGGAGGGGAAGGCACTCCCCTCCGGGGCGCAGCAGAATCTTCGCATCAATAAGCGATCAACAACTCTATCGCAAAGATCGGATGCGCGTGGGGGCCTCGTCTCTCAGCCGTTCACTTTTCCCCGCCAGCGGCGGCGCGGTTGTGACCTTCCGCCGGCCGGTCCCCATCGTTTCCTTTGAAACCAGTTCCTCCGGCTGGTGTCCACTCACCGCTACTCAGCTTTAGCGGCGCGGTCCCCGCTGGACCGCCAAAATGGCTCCCTCCCCCGCCGCCGTTAACAGGACCGGACGGCGCACAAGCAGCACGCATTCCCGTCAATCGGGCTTAAAGGTCGGCTTCATGGGCACACTCTGCAACCTGACCACAGTCAGTCACCATCTGCGAGCCTGGCGATGGGGCGCGCACGCGCTGTCGACCGGCTACGACCACCACGGATCGAGAAGCGCAGTGTCGCCGCCGGGGATTCGCAGGCAAGTGGGTAATCACCTCGGGGGGGCGGTTGCCCAGGCGGTTGCCCCCTTGGCCCGAAATCTCTTGACGTCGAAGCGTGAGATGTCCTTCGATGAAGCAAACCTCCGCCAGCGTACTCGATGACTGCCCGATTAACTGTGGCGCAGGTGCATCCCGCCAGGGATTTCGCCTGACGGCGGCCAGTTCCGGTAACGGAGGCATATGTAAACTCGCCCAGTCATTGAGGGTCCCGCGAGTAGCGCCAGCAGAGACCCCAATCTTGAAGGACGTCGATATTGGAGCAACAAGGTGTCGCCGGAGATTCAGTCAGGCAGAACGGTGCTTTGAAAGTGTACGAGTTGAATGCCAGCCTCCTCCTGCGAATAGACAGCGGCGAGCCGAAAATGCGCGCGAGTTGTACTGCCGCCCCGGGTCGAAACGGTCCGGCTTTCGCCAGTCACAATCGCCACCGACCCGAACAGCCGGACAAGCGCACCTTCAAGGTCGATTGACTGGAAAACCAGTCCCTGCTCGCGAAGGTCTTTCAGCACTTGCTGCTTGTTCAGGCTCGATCCGTCAGGCCGAACGAGCATGTATCTATCGGAATAGAGACTTTCGAGCGCCGCGAAGTCCTGTCGCTTCAGGGCTTCATAGAAGCAGTCCGTATGAATTCTGAGAACTTCAGTCTCCGTCATTACGCGCCTCCCTCTCGACCGTTCTCACACGAGTCCACTCCAGACGGCTCGTGAGGGCCGGCGTCCCAGCCGATGGATCGTGCTCCGCAGTGAGCACCAAAACATCCCCCTCCAGTTCCACGGCGCGTTGCTGAATACTTCCCACCATGTTCGGAGCAAACGCGACATGGGGACGATGCGTCACGATCGACCGATCTTCATCCGTGTCGTACCTGCCCGAGTATCCGATAAAGCCCGCGCCGGCTGCCCTGTATTGATCCGGCGTGCCATCTGTGAAACCGTTGCCGCTGAGGTTTGGCCTGTCCCGCGCCATCAACACGGCGGAAACGAAGCCGTCGGCCGTGTAAATGAGTAGGCCCTCGGGATTGTCGCCGAATGGATGGTGAAGAGGCAGACCTTCTGTGACATCGTAATATTTTCGAAGCGTCCAGACTCCGACCAGCGCGTCGGCCATGGGACCCCGCCTGCTGCCAGTTTTGCTTTGTGTCATTGCGCTCTCCTTTACAGGGCCGCGACTGCTTGCCCTGCGTGCCACGTATCGTAATCGGTGTACCCGCGCGCGCCGCCGCCATAAAACGTGGAGCGGTCATAGGGGGTCAAAGGATACCCGCCGGCGATCCGCTCCACCAGGTCGGGGTTTGCGATGAAGGAGCGTCCAAAGGCAATGGCATCGGCGTGTCCCTTCTCGATCGTCTCGGCTCCGGAGGCAGGCGTATAGGCAGCCGCAGAAATCAGCGGGCCCTGGAACATCGAATGAAACAGCTCCGCGTTGTTCCGGGCATCGGTGTGGAGCTCGTCGGCCAATCCGATTTCCGATCCGCGGCCCTCAATCAAGTGGAGATACGCGATCCGCCGCTGGCCGAGCGATCTGATCGCGTAAGTGAATAATTCCAGCGCCTGGCTATCTTGGATTCCGCCGTAATGCCCGAATGGCGAAAGCCGCACTCCGAGACAGTTCGGACCGATGGCCGCGGCGACATCGTCAACGATTTCCAGCAGAAAACGCGATCGATTCTCGATGCTCCCACCATACTCATCGGTTCTCAAGTTTGAGCCATCTTCGAGAAACTGATCGACAAGATGGCTGTTTGCGCCCTGGATTTCCACCCCGTCGAAGCCGGCTTCCATGGCGTTGATCGATGCGCTACGGAAATCTTTGACGATCGCATTGACTTCTTCCGTGCCGAGAGCGCGGGGTGTTTCGATCGGCACTTGCCGAAAGTCGTCCGTAAAGCCGGGAAGGTTCGGCGGAATGGCTGAGGGGGCTACGGGCGGACCTCCGTCGGGCATAAAGGATGAGTGCGAGTTGCGCCCGTTGTGTGCGATTTGCATCACCATCCGGCCGCCGCGGAAATGAACGGCGTCCGTTACCCGCCGCCACGCGGCAACTTGCTCCGCAGTGTAGATTCCAGGCGCCGCGGGATAGCCTTGGGCTTGAGCGCTGATTGCCGTTCCCTCGCTGATGATGAGTCCAGCCGAGGCGCGTTGCCCATAATATTCGCCGTTCAGTGCAGTCGGGATATGACCCGGTCCTGCGCGCATACGCGTGAGCGGCGCCATCACGATCCGATTTCGTAACTCGATACTGCCCAGCCTGAGCGGCGTAAGCAGAGAGGCCGTGCTCGTCGTCATTGGATGGTTACCTCCCTCATGTCGATTGCCACCAGGAGAGGCTCTTTCACAAGTTGGTAATCGCCTTCGTACGCGTAAATGCGCCGTTTCGTCGGTATGATGATTCCATCGACATCGCGGTATTCTGATGCGTAGTTGAGTCCCGTGGCGCCGCCTAGAATGTCCACGGTGTAGTCGTGCCGGCGCAGAAGGCCGTCGGGGCCGAAGCAGGATATCTGTTCGTGCGTGTGGCTCTTCACAGACTCCGGGAACGTTACTTTCAAGCGCCGCCAGGTTTCGCCGTCCACTTGAATGGAAGAGATCTCTTCGGTCTGGAATCCCTCGTGTGCGTACAAAAACGGCGTGTTGAGATATGTCCATAGGGCCTCGCCGCAAAAGTATGCGACGTGGACGTCGTCCCACGGCGTTTCTCGCTGCTGCCCCTGGAAGGACTCTTCAGGATTGCGGCGGGATTCGATGAGCGTCCCATCCACCTTCTCCATGACAATGCGGTTAGGTTCGAAGATCGAACGCTTATCCTGGCCGGGAAAGTCCGTGACCAGGTGTTCGACTTTGGTGCCGACCGTCATGACAACGTTCTTGAGAGCGTCGCCTTTACTCTTCACAAACCAGATGGCGCCGGTAATGGATGCCGCCACTTTGATTGTGTTGATCTCGTTCCAGCGTTTCAGTCCACCGTGTGCCGTTATGGCAGTTTGCAGAAGATCGTTCATAGTAGTGTTCTCCGTTGTTCTCGAATCAGACCGCAACACTTTCCAGTTCTTCGTTGAAGGAGCGCACAAATGCCGCTTCGTTCGCGCCAGCCTGGCCTCGCAGGAATTCGGCCCTGGGCACCATGATTTCGTCCGCATCCGATGCCAGGGCGAGCATGGTTCCGCTGATGAATTCGTCGAGCGGCATGGCCCGCGGCTCTTCCGTACTATTCAGAAGTTCCGTCCGAACCCAAGGCGGTATCACCTCGAGCACCCGAACCGGCGAATCCCTGAGCTTGAATCGAAGCGACTGCGCATACGAGTGCAGAGCCGCCTTGGTTGCCGAATACACGGCGGTCATCGCCATCGGAACGAATCCGAGAACGGAAGAGACAACCATCACGGTCGATGATTCCTGCTTCTTGAGGTGTTCCATCAGCGCACCTGTCAGCCGGATTGTGCCTACCAGATTGGTGTCGATGGTGGAGACGATCAGTGCGTCGTCAATTTCACCGGCGGCGGCGTCGAGGTTCATGATGCCGGCGCCATTGATCAAAACGTTGAGCTTTGGATATCCGGAGATCAAGGACTCGGCAGCAGACCGAACGCTTTCCCGGCTCGACACATCCACTTCAATCGCGTCCATACCGGGATTCGCCTCGATGGTCTGCCTGAGGCGCTCTTTTCGCCGCCCACCCACGATGACGCGATTGCCGTTCCGATGGAATTCTTCGGCGAGGGCTCTTCCGATGCCAGAGCCGCCGCCGGTGATGAATACCGTATTGCCAGTCAATTTCATAGCGTTCCTTTCTGATGCAGAGCAGTTCAAAATGCGATTAAAGAGGTAGGCTGGGTTGATCGCCGGAGGGCCCGTAGATCGAAGGTACCTTAACGCCCAGCGGCCGCAGAAAAGTGGAGAGCTGGCCTCGATGGTGGATGGCATCGAAGTGAAACAACCACAGAATCTGCCCCAGGGGTTGGCGGAGAATGATGGATCCTTTTGATGTTACGGTGCGCTCATCAGACCAGTTCGCCTGTTCAATCTCCATCAGCAGTTCCGCGACTGATCGCGAGACAGTGTGGAACTCCGCCAGCAATGTCTCGTGATCTGGGTAACTTTCAGAAGCCACTACCGCCGTCTTCGATCGAAGAAGATCCCGGCTGACGCGGAGTCCTCGGACGATCGTCCATGCTGTATCTCCCGCGGTGGACGACATTGGGTGCGGCGTATACGAAAGGTTGCCGGGCGGTAGCGCGGTGAGCACCCGCTGGGTAGTGGCGGACTCCACCCGATGGCGCTCCCGATAAAAGGCGACCGTCCCAACTGGGTCGTACTCAAGCATGGATCACCTCCGGCCGCAGTTGCGTCAATGTGGGGTAATCGGTATACCCTTCCGCGGTCGCTCCGTAATAGCTTTCGGGGCGTTGCGAGTTCAGCGGGAGAGCTTGCCGGATGCGGTCGACGAGATCCGGATTGGCGATGTACTCGCGGCCGAATGCGATCATCTGGCCGAGCCCTTGCTGCAGGAGTTGTTCACCGTGCGAGGGCGTGATGCCGGCATTGAGCATAAGGGAGCCCGTGTATAGTTCGCGGAAATGGTGCACCACGCCGTCGTCCCGAAGACTCTCCAAGGGTGTGCCGTTCAGGTCTGCCATCTGGCGCATGAGCATCACGTAGGAGAGGGTGTAGTCGTTCAGCTGGCGATACACGTACTCGGCTGTCGCGAGCGTGGAGGGCAGGGAACAGAAGCCGCCCCGTTCGGGCATCATTGGTCCGGCCTTCACTCCTACCCGTTGACTCGGCCAAACCTCGAGTATGGCTTCGAGAACTTCGAAGAGTAGCCGCGCACGGTTTTCGATGGAGCCGCCATACCTGTCTGTCCGCCTGTTCAGGTTTTCCTGGAGGAACTGCTGGAAAAGATAAACGAAGCCACCCTGAATTTGCACTCCGTCGAACCCGGCATCAAGGGCCACTTTGGCGGCGTGCCGGAAATCCTCGATTGCCTGCCGGACGTCGTCGAGAGTCATCTCCGCCGGCACCCCCGACATTTCGGTCTGGGTGTACCCGGTGTGTACGATCTGCTCAGGATTTACCGCCGACGGCCCCAACGGCGCCCGTCCATTTCCCACCAACGCAGGGCTAGAAACCGATCCCTGATGCCAGAGTTGGACGACGATTCGTCCGCCGGCGCCATGAACGGCATCGGTGATGCTCTGCCAGCCTTTTCTTTGGGCTTCGGTGTACACGCCGGGTGCGCCGAACCAGCCTCGTGCCTGATCGCTGACGAATGTGCCTTCGGTAATGATCAGGCCCGCGGTGGCGCGCTGCGCGTAATACTCGCGCATCAGTTCGTTCGGTATAGCGCCCGCCAGAGTGGCTCGGGTGCGCGTGAGCGGAGCCATGACCACTCTGTTGCGTAGTTCCAGATCCCCAAGCAGAATCGGCTGCAACAGGAGCATGGTGTTCACTTGGTTCCCAACTCCACGTCCGTGGCAAAGGTGGAACCGAACATGGGTCGGCCGCTCTTCGACTCCGACTGCGTGGCCTCGTCCTGGATCACGTCCCAGTGCTCCGCCAGCAGGCCGTTCTCCAGCCGTACGACGTCCGCTACGATCCAGTTCCGCCGCAGGCCATGGCCTGAAAAGCGCCCGTGCAGGATGACGTAATCCGCCTCCGCGAGGACGAACTGGGACTGGTATCGCAAGCTCGCTGGAAGAGACTTGATGAGATCGAAGAGGCCATCGCGGCCGGGGGCGATGTAGGCGCTGTGCTGTATGTAGGCGGGCGTCCAGAAACGCTCGGCCGCTGCGTAGTCGCGCTTGTTGAAGAGCGTGTCGAAGGCCTCAAGCACGATCCGTTTATTAGTCTCGGTGTTCATTGTGGATGCCTCACGTCGATGGATTTACCAGTAGCTGACGAACAGTAGATTGCGTCGATGAGTCGATGCAGCCTCACCGCGCCGGCGAAATCGGGTGCGCTTTTCTTCCCTTCACGCCCGTCGAGTGCGAAAGCCGCATACAGGTGGGCGAGATCCTGCACGCTCATATCGAGCGTCGAATCCGGAATCTGCGAATAGCTTTCGGGGATGGGCAGCGCCGCCCATTCGGGGTGCTTGCGGGTTGCTCCTTCCAGAACGTTCGATCGTTTCGTTGCGAAGGCCCGATCGTTCTGAACGATCAGGTCTCCCTCAAATCCGGTGAGTTCGATCCGGAGACCCGAGCCGTGCGCCTTGCCGCCTTCAATCTGAATCTGAAAAAGCGCTCCGCAATCCACCCAGCTCAGCCGTGCATCGCCCACGTAGTGCCGGATGACTCCCTGCCGAACGTAACTCATACCCAAGCAGATTCTGCATGAATATCTCGGGTCGAAGATGGTAAACAGTACGCCGGACCATTCGATGTAGGGCTCGATGAATTGATGCCAGCCATAATGAGCGACCCGCGTGTCGTTATCTCCGCAAGCTCCCAGATGCACGATCTGTTTGACTCCGGCCCTTTTGGCCATGTTCACCAGATCCTTGCTTTGGCGAAGCATGTCGACGGTATACCCGGTGGCCATAAAGAGCCGATCGATACCCTGGAGTGCCGGCGCGAAAGTCTCGATCTTGTCGAGATCCAAAAGCACGACAGGCACTCCGAGATGGCTAGCCTTCGCCGGATTGCACGCGGCGCAACGACCTCCAATTGCGGCTCTCTTGCGAGGAGCGAAGCGACGGAGCCTCCTACCTGCCCCGTCGCTCCCATGACCAACACTCGTGGCTTGTTGCTCATGACGTCCTGATCCTATCCGGCGGCCATTTCGGCGGGCAGCGCTACCACCGATTCCGCGGCGAGAGCAATGATATCCGCCACTGCTTGCGGATTTGACTGGAACGGAGCGTGGCTTGAATGTACCGAGCGCACCGTTGCGCCCATTCTCTTCGCCATGAACTCCTGAGCGGGCGGAGGAATCATATGATCGTCGGTGCAGACCAGATACCAGGAGGGGATCGTCTTCCAGGCGGGGGTCGTTTCCTCGCCAGTGAAGCTGGCCATGCTGAGCGGTCTCTGGACGGCCGCCATCACATACGCCTCGTCATCCGTGGCGTCTGCCGCAAAGGCGCCGTGAAACTTCTCGCGATTGATCCAGAGATAGCCTTTGTCATCCGCCTCGATCGCCGCCGAGCCGGGCGACGGCGGTCCCTGTTTACTCAGGGACGCCAAACTCTCACCGGCGTCCAGCCCGAAAGCCGTGATATAGACGAGTCCTTTCACCTGGGGCAATCCAGTCGCCGCCCCAGTGACCACGGCGCCGCCATAGGAGTGACCTACGAGAATGGTCGGCCCTTTCTGAGCCGATAGCAGCCGCTGGGTGACTGCAATATCATCTGCCAGCGAAGTCAGCGGGATTTGCGCCGCAGTGGCGTTGAAGCCCTTCGCCTTCAGGAGAAGAAGGACCTTGCTCCAGCATGTGCCGTCAGCCCACGCGCCGTGGACCAGAAGAATGTTCGCGTTTTTGTTCATAAATGCTCCTTATTTGTTCGTGAAAGCGGCGTAGTCTGTGTAGCCACGCCTGTCGAAAGTGTAGAAAGTGTTGCGGTCATACTCTGCCAGGGGCAGTCCTTCCCGAATGCGCCGCGGTAGGTCCGGGTTGGAAATGAAATGACGCCCGAAGGCAACCGCGTCGAGAGTTCCCTCGGCAACAATCGCCTCCGCCGTATCGGGCTCGAATCCGCCA
>JBEKNN010000345.1:0-8600 GCA_049522755.1 Bryobacteraceae bacterium
ACGATCAGCGCGGGCGGCGTGTAGTGATCGAGCAGGATGGTTTCCGCTTCCTTGCGGAAATCGACGCCCACGCTGGGCGGCGATGTCCTCACCAGGGCGGCGTCGGGCTCAGGGAGGCGGTCCGCGGTTGACTGGAATTCGCGAAAGGCGGACGCCGCCGGTTTGCGGAGGAAGATGCGATGCTTATAATCCGCCGCTGTGAAGGCATCGGAGTAGTCGCTGATGGATTCCGAGTTTCCCAGGAAGAGAAAGCCTCCGGGTTTGAGCGCATACTGGAAGACCGACAAAATCCTCTTTTGCAGCTCCGTTCCCATGTAGATCAGGACGTTGCGGCAACTGATGAGATCGAGCCTGGAGAAAGGCGGATCCTTAGCCAGATCGTGCCGCGCGAAGACGCATAGGTCGCGCACGAACTTCTGGATCCGATAGGTATGGCCGGCTTCTACAAAGAAGCGTTTCAGACGCGCGGGAGAGACTCCGGCTACAGCCGCCTCGGTGTAGATTCCGGCTCGGGCCCGCTCCACGGCATCCTCCTGAATGTCGGTCCCGAAGATCTGTATGCTGGTGCGATCGGCCTGTTCACCCAGTTCTTCGAGCAGCAACATGGCAATGGAGTAGACCTCCTCGCCGGTGGAGCATCCCGCCACCCAGATGCGAAGGGCCTCTTCGGCGGGTCTCTTCACGCACACCTTTGCCATGACCCTCTTGCGCAAAGCCTGGAAGCACTCCGGATCGCGAAAGAAGCTGGTCACGTGAATGAAAATGTCGCCGGCCAGCGCATTCGCCTCTTGGGGGCTCTGCTTCAGGATCTGAACATACTTACTCAGCGAGGCGATCTTCTGCAGAGCCATGCGCCGCGCAATGCGGCGGCGGACAGTGGCCGGCTTATACAGGCGGAAATCAACGCCTATAGCGGAGCGAAGGATCAGGCAGATCTTATCCAGCTCGCTGCCTTCGGGCGCTTCCCACGCCTCAGTCAGGTAGGGGTGACGGCCGAGGCGCGTCAACTCGGCGGCAATGCGCTTGAGCGACAGGACGAAATCGACAGACCCGGCCGTGATCGCACTCATCGGCATGGCGGGCCATTCAGCCGTCTCCGGATCTTGAGCGAAGGTGACGCCTCCGGCGGCCTTGATGGCTTTCAACCCATACGTGCCGTCCGAACCCGTTCCGGACAGGACCACGCCGATGGCCGCACTTCCCTGTTCCTCCGCCAAAGCTTTCGAGAACTCGTCAATGGGCCGTTGCAGCAGCAGGATGTTCGAGCGAGGCGCCAGCCGCAGGGTGCGCTCACGGATGGTCATCTTCTTGTTGGGAGGAATGACGTAGACGTGGTTCGGCTTCACGGCAATGCCGTGGGACACTTCGACGACGGGCATGTTAGTCGTCTTCGATAGCAGGGCGGTAAGCGCGCTTTCATGCTGGGGCTCCTGGTGCTGGATGAGCACGAACGCCATCCCCGAGTTGGCCGGCAGCGCTTTCAGCAGCGCCGTGAACGCCGCCAGACCTCCGGCCGAAGCGCCGATCGCCACAACGGGGAATGAGAGCGCCGGGTGTGCGCTTTGGGTTTCGCCGGCGGCATTTGCTGGCAGGCCGGCGCTGGCGCCTTTCGCGAAAGTCTTGCGAGGTTTTGGCGCCGCTTTTGCCTTTGCCATGAGCGAAGGCCTCTCAGAGAGGTTGACTGCAAGATACCACTACCCAAGATGGATGCGCGTTCCCAAGGATGGTTGCGCGAGATTTACCGATTACGGTTTCCCGTGCGCCGGTCGATGCGGGGAGCCGCTGACGGCGATGCGGCTCCGTTCCGGCCATCGACTATATGTGGTCACATGACCAAATGCGGACGATTGTGTTTGACGATGAGGACTTACTGCCACCGGCGCCTATCCGTCTGCTTGGCGCACGCCAGTCCTCCTTGGTGGGCTTGGGCGAACAGGAGCCGGCGCGGACTTCGGGTTGCATTACTCAGCTTGAGATCGAGGCAACACTAATGAAACTGATTAACGTTATAAGAATCGCAAGTCTGCTGTTGCTCCCCGTAGCTATTGCTCCTGCTTATGCGCAGGGACGCGAGCAAGGGAAGCCGGCGGAGCAGAAGCCGCAAGAGGCTAGACCGGCGCAGCCGCAGCAACACGCGCAGCCCCAGACCAGAGCGGCGCAGCCACACGCGCAGCAGCAGGCCAAACCTGCGCAGCCGCAACGCGCCCAGCAACAGGCTAAACCGGCGCAGCCACAACAACGCGCGCAGCAACAGGCTAAACCGGCGCAGGCGCAACACGCGCAACAGCCGGCCAGACCGGCGCAGGCCCAGCAACACGCGCAGCAAAAGGCCAGACCGGCGCAGGCGCAGCAGCACGCGCAGCAACCGTCTAGAGCCAAGCCGGCGCAGTCGGCCGACCGAGTACAGACAGAGCCGGGCCATGGGCGCATTCCCGACGATCGCTTTCGCGCCAGCTTTGGCCGCGGCCACACGTTCCACGTGAGCCGTGCGGATTTCACCGGCGGATCGCGACGTTTTCAATACGGTGGATATTGGTTCGCTATGGCTAACCCGTGGCCTGTGGCATGGCTCTACACCGATGCTGTTTACGTTGACTACATGAACGGAGGGTACTTCCTCTGCGATCCCGTCCATCCCGGCGTGTACGTAGCAATCACCGTCGGTTGACGCACTCGGCTTGCGAACCGCGCACGAGCGCGCGCCCCACGGTGGCTTGCGGCTACTTCTTCTTCCCCGGCAGGCCCGCCGGATTCTCGTGCGTGCGTTCGCGGAATGCGCCGCGCATCCCCGCCGCTAAGCCCACGGCGGCGTCGCCGTACTTATCGCGCATGCGGTCGGCTACGGCCAGCGTCTTGCGCCAACGCTCGTGGCGGTCTTCGCCTAACAGGTCCATCTGCTCTTCGCCGTCGGCCCACGAGGAGGCATGTATGCCGAGCAGCCGCACCGGCGCGGCTGGCTTCCAGTTCGCGTCGAACAACCCGCGAATCTCCCGATAGATTTCGGTATCGAGCTGCGTCCCGCGCGGGATGGAATGCGCGCGGGTGATGGTTGAGAAATCCGAGTAGCGCAGTTTCAATTGCAGCGTGCGCGCCAGCAGCGAGTGCTCGCGGAGGCGGCGTCCCACCATTTCCGAGAGCTTGGCGAGAGTGGATTCGAGTTGGGCGCGGTCGGCGGTGTCTTCGGAAAAGGTGTGCTCGTGGCTGATGGATTTCGGGCCGGTATCTTCGCCGATTTCGGTGTCGTACCAGCCGCCGGCGTCGAGGCCCCGCGATTTTCCGGCGAGCGCCAGGCCCCACTTGCCGAACTTCTCTTCGAGGAAGGCGTCGTCGAGGCGGGCCAGGTCGCCCACTTTGCGGATGCCAAAGGCATGCAGGTTCTTCTCGGTGACTTTGCCGACGCCGGGCACCTTGCGCACGTCAAGCGGCGCGAGAAAGGCCGACTCGCGGCCCGGAATCACCCACAAGACGCCGTTGGGTTTGGCCTGGTCCGATGAGATCTTCGCCACCAGGCGCGAAGCGGCGATGCCGATGGAGCAGTTGAGATTGGTGGCCGCCTTCATGCGCTGGTGCAGAAGGTGAGCGGCCTTCAACGGAGGGCCGTAGAGGCGCTCGGAGCCGGTGACATCGAGATACGCTTCGTCCACCGACGCCATCTCCACCAGCGGCGAGAAGGCTTGCAGCACTTCGTACACTTTGCCCGAATACTCGCGGTAGCGCGTCGGGTGGCCCTCCACGAAGATGGCTTGCGGGCACAGCTTGTATGCGGTACGCAGCGGCATGGCGGAATGCACGCCGAATTTGCGCGCTGCATACGATGCGGCCGAGACCACGCCACGCTCATTGGGGCGTCCGCCGACGACTACGGGTTTACCTTTCAACGACGGGTCGTACAGCTCTTCCACCGACACGAAGAAGGCGTCCATGTCGACGTGAAAGTAAGTCCGCACGGCTCCTATGATGGCAGATCGTCTTAGGACTTGTCTCGAAGTAACGCTGGTATGTCGACGCGGGCCTTCGAAGATCACATCGGCATCGTCGATGAACACCACCGAGGGCGCGTTCCGCTTGGCCGACTCGAACACCTTCCCCACGTCCTCGTAGAAATCGCCCGAGCCGGCAACCATAGTGCCGTCGATGAGAAAGAACTTGCTCCTCAACCGGTGCGCCAGCGCGCGCCCGATGGTGGTCTTCCCCGTTCCCGGCGGCCCCGCCAGCAGCACGCCGCGCTTGGGCTTCAGCCGCAGCTCCGCACTCAACGGACCGTTCTCAAACGGCAGCGCGATCTTCGCTTCCAGCTCGCGAATCACTTCGTCGACGCCCTTCAAATCGTTCCCGTCCACTCCAATCTCCACATTGCTGGCGACATCGTGAGACCGCAGGTATTCGATGAAGCCCGCGGTCTCAGTGCCTCTCTCCCGCGCCATCCAGTTACAGGCGTTCTTCAACCGCTGCGCCGAGAGCGCGGGCGCGAAACGATGGATCTGCGCATAATCGAGCCGGTCCGCAACCTCCGCGGGCAGCAACGACCGGCAGATGCACTCGAAATCCTCCACGCCAAACGCGGCGATCTCCCACGCGTAAGCGCGCCGCCTCACCGGCCATGGCGCCTCATCCTCCACGCCGAAGACCAGCTTCTGGCGCCACGCCGCCGCTTCGCCCATGATCCCCGTCAGCGCCGCATCCAGCAGATGAGCGCGCGGGTACTTGTAGTTGTTCGCGGTATTCGCCACCAAATGCAGATCGTCGACAATCACCAGTTGGTGAGCCGCCAGCGCCTGTTCCACCATATCGAGGAACGCCTCCTCGATGGCCGCCGGCTCGCGCGCCGCGAGCGATCGCATAAACTCCCGCACCCCTAGCAGCGCGCCGCCCGCCAGGTCGTGCACACGCTGCAGCACGGTGGTCCGCCCCATCCCCGGCGCGGATCGTAACACGAATACATCCCCCGCCGGAAGCCCGCCAATTATCCCTTCCATGGCGCGCTTCTGCGCAGGCGTCAATAGGGTATCTTTTTGTAGTTTCATCTTGGTTGCACGCAGAAATACATGTCCCGCGGACATAGATCCGCATAGGGACAGTTAGTAAGTGACTGGTTGAGGAGTTAGCCGCGCGAGTGGGGATGGGAAAGCAGGAGTCCCCGCCATTGATTCATCGAAAAGTCGATTTGCAAAGAACTGCCTCCTTTCCTAAGTGAAATAACTACGTTTCAGTAAACTACCACGACTTAGTGGGTCCATGCAAGAGGCTTGTACATGAAGGTTTTATTAAATCGTAGTTCTGCTTGGCAGTGTCTGAAATTGGCCGAAAGAATCTTATTGTTCGTCATAGGTAGCAAGATGATCGGCGGAGCACCCAGTTGGCCGACCCCGCCCCTCACGCCGGCGGAGGGTTGCGCCAACCCGAGCATCCGTCGCCCTTAGCCGACTTTTTGCAATACGTCCTCAACGGCCTCGGGGTGTTTTGCGATCACGGCCAGCAGCACGCGAGTGGGCGTGTCGGGGCGCGACCGGCCTTGCTCCCAGTTCCGCAGGGTGGCCGGCGGGAAGCCGAACTTGGTAGCGAATTGTGCCTGGCTGAGTCTCATCTTCAACCGTACTTTCCGCACGTCGCCTTTGTCACGTCCACCAACGTCACATGCGCTCTATTATCCGTGCCCTCGGTCCATGCGATCGCCTCCTTCAGTCCCTGGATAATGCTTTCGCCAACTGTCTGTCGCTTTCGCTCGTGGGTCGTCTTCTTCACGGACGGCTTGGACGTTTTTTTCGTAGTCATATCTCTTCATGCGCGGACCGCAAGAACACTGGTATCCACTCGTCGTGATGATAGTCGATCACGCGGGCGCCGCCCCGCTTGCCTGCTCCTCCCAATGCCGACGGGATCTTGCGGACTCCACCAGTTTCCCGGACGATAACTCCTGAGCTTCTACTACAGTCATCGGAGGGACGGCCGGTCGCGGCTCTGTCTCGCCTGCGCCTCGCGCCAGATGTTACGAATTCCCCGGAACAAGTGGCGGGTAATGTACGTCTGCTCAGAGAGATGGCAGTTTCCCGAAAGTTTCGGCTCAGCGCGTCCTTTTGGGAAGCGACGCGCATCGCGCTCGATTCCCTGCGCAAGAACAAATTGCGCAGCTTTCTGACGCTGCTCGGCATCATCCTGGCTACCACCACGCTGATCGCCGTCACCGCCCTGATTCACGGCATGAACGTCTACATCGCCGAGAAGGTCTCGGACATGGGTTCCGACGGCTTCCGCATCGTGCGCATGGCTTGGTTCGGTCCCTGGGATCCCAAGAAGTTCTACGAGATGCAGAAGCGCAATCCGCAGATCCGGCCGGATGAATTCGAATTCGTCAAGAGCAAGGCCGCGCTGGTCAAAGACCTCGGCATGATGGCCTCGCGCCAGGCGCGCGTGGCATACAAGGGCAAATCCACCGAGGGCGTGGATATCGAGGGCGTCACCGACAATATTCCCACCATCAACAATATTCAGGTGGATCTCGGCCGCGGCATCACCTACGAGGAGGTCCGCCGCCACGCCCCCGTGGCTTTCATCGGCAACGACATCCGCACGCGCTTCTTCGCAGACCGCGACCCGATCGGCAAGACCATCGCCATTGAAGGCAATCAGTATGAAGTCATCGGCGCCGCCAAGGCGCTGGGCAGCGTGTTCGGGCAATCGCAGGATAACTTCGTCATGATCCCCATCGAGGCGTATTTCAAGACGTATGGATCGCGCAACGGAATCCGCCTGATCGCCAAAGCCATCGACCAGCAGCGCCTCATGGAAGCGCAGGACGAAACGCGCGTGCTGCTGCGCTCCTACCGCCATTTGCTTCCCGGGCAGGACGATAACTTCAGCATCTTCGCCTCCGAAACCATCGTGAGCTTGTGGGAGCGGCTTACCGCCACGATCGCCGGCATGGCGGTGGGCATCGTTTCGGTGTTCATGATCGTGGGCGGAATCGTGATCATGAACATCATGCTGGCGGTGGTTACGGAGCGCACGCACGAAATCGGCATCCGCAAATCGCTGGGCGCGCGCCGCGGCGACATTCTCAATCAATACCTGGTGGAATCGGCGGTGCTGGCCGGCGTGGGCGGCCTGGCGGGCGTCTGCGTCGCGTGGACCATCGCGGTGCTGGTCCGCAGCTTCACCTCCGTGCCCATGGCGCTGCCGTGGAGCTCGGTCCTGCTGGGCGTGGGCCTTTCCTCGGTGGTGGGCCTGTTCTTCGGAATCTATCCGGCGCGACAGGCGTCGAAGCTCGACCCTATCGAAGCGCTGCGGGTGGAACGATGATCTGGCTGGCTTTCGACTACGGGTTGGCAGGCGGAAGCGCCTGCCCCACACCGCCTGCCCCACTTTGATATGATCTGGCTTCCCTTCTACAACGGCATTTCACTGGCGCTGCAGACCATCCGCTCGCACAAGATGCGCGCGTTCCTCACGGTGCTGGGCGTGATTATCGGAACCGGAACCATCATCGGCGTGGGCGCGATCCTGACCGGATTCGATACCTCTATCACCTCCGTGCTGCGCAGCTTCGGCCCGAATTCCATCATCGTCTTCAAGTTCCCCGTCGGCCCCCACGAGGGCAATTTGAGCCCCGAGGAGCGGACGCGCAAAGACCTCACCTACCAGAACGCCGCCGACATCCGCGAGCGCTGCAAATCCGTCGAAGACGTGTCGTCGATGCTCTTCCCCAACACTAATACCGTCAACGCCCACTATAAGGGCAACGACATGTACGACGTCAACCTTTTCGGCGTGGAAGAGGCCTACGCCCGCGGCGGCCAGGTGGACCTGCACCTGGGCCGGTTTTTCACCGACGAAGAGAGCCGCCGCCGCGTCCCCGTGGTGGTGATCGGGGCCGATCTGGAAAAGGGCCTCTTCGCCAACGTCGACCCGATCGGCAAGGCGATTCAGGTGGACGGCCACGAGTACGAAGTGATCGGCACCATGCTCCGCCCCGCTGCGTCGTTCTTCGGCGACACCGACAACCGCGTCCTGCTGCCGTATTGGACCATGCAGCGCATGTACCCCAACGCGCGCGAAAACGCCATCGTGGTGACTGCTATGGAAGGCAAGCTGCCGGAAGCCTTGGACGAAGTGCGCACCGTGCTGCGCATCGACCGCCGCGTGCCCTACAGCAAACCCGACGACTTTGCGCTTTCCACCGCCGAGCAGATGGTGGCGGACTTCCACCAGATCACGGCGATGACGTTCCTGGTGATGGTGGTGCTGAGCTCCATCGGATTGCTGGTGGGCGGCATCGGCGTGATGAACATCATGCTGGTATCGGTGACTGAGCGGACCTACGAGATCGGCATTCGCAAAGCGCTGGGCGCACGCCGCGTCGATATTCTGATTCAGTTTCTGCTGGAAGCGGCCGCGCTCACGGGTCTGGGCGGCATCGCCGGAATCGCCTTCGGCTGGGTGATCGCGATGATTAGCCGGATGGTTTTTCCATCGCTGCCCGCCGAGGTGCCCGCCTGGGCCGCAGCGATGGGAATCGTAATGTCGGTGGGCGTTGGCCTGTTCTTCGGCATCTGGCCGGCGAATAAAGCGGCGCGCCTCGATCCGGTGGTGGCGCTGAGATACGA
>JBEKNN010000346.1:0-8585 GCA_049522755.1 Bryobacteraceae bacterium
CCTGGGTTCCAGCATCTGGTCGCGGAAGTCTGCACGGGACAGGTTGGCGCCGTGCTTTGCATTGAGGCTTCGCGCCTGGCTCGTAACGGTCGAGACTGGCATCATCTCATTGAACTCTGCGGCTTGGCGCTCCCGAGTTAGTGAAAGATGTCCCGCACCTCATCCGAGATGCCGACAGCTCTCAGCACAGCGCACTTGTGCATGCGCTTCGCGGCCAGAACCTGGTTATTGAGGGTCCCCCGGGAACGGGAAAATCCCAAACCATCACGAACTTGATCGCGGCAGCTCTTGCTCGGGGCAGGACCGTGCTCTTCGTTGCCGAGAAGCTCGCCGCCCTTGCTGTTGTCCGCCGGCGCTTAGATGACGCCGGCCTCGGCATATTCTGCCTGGAGGTTCATAGCCATAAGGCGAAGAAAGGCGCCATGCTCAACGACTTGGCGCGGCGCTACACGTTGCGCGGGACCTTTAAAGATCCTCGTGACCTCGATCGCCATCTTTCCGTAGTAGAGGAGAAGAAGCGGCTTCTCACCCAATATGCATCTCTGGTCAACAAGACCATCGAGCCGTTCAAAGCGACCGTATTTGAGATTCTCTGGGCACGTGACCGGTGTGGTCAAGATATTTCCACCCATCGGGGCCGTCTAGCCCGACTTTCGCAAACTCGGGCCCATTTTCTCCTTGACAGGGCCGTAACCATTGGTCCAAACGCGATTCAACACTAGATGAACGAATGAAGACAACTGGCACGGCTCCTTATTACGGGGCGACACGCAGTTTGACCCAATAATTGCAGTATTTCGACTGCGAAGAGTCGGCCGCAAGCTCAATCGCCGACCAGAGAAAAAGCCACTTTGTTCGGCGGGCAATAGGCTCCAAGGCCCATCTCGTATAACTGGGAACTATAATGGTCGTTAAGTACATTCTTTCATCTAGCAAGAGACAAACCCGGTATTGACGCGGGCCCCTTATTTGACGGGCCTTTGGAAGCCTTCCGCCTGCCCTCTACCACCCCAGATTTGCGAAAGTCGGGCTAGGCCAAGTGGTTTTGCCGGTCGTCGTGCAGTACACGCGGACGCAGTTTACTCAGGCGGAGCAGTTTCTGTCCGTCTACGCTCAGCACCTGGCGGCAGTTCTTTCCCCATGCACTTCGATAGACCAGCATCCCTGGGCTTGGATTACCAAACCGCTTCAATTCGAAGACGAAGATCGACTTTTCGATTCTCTCGGCGATTTCCTCGCGACAGTACGACAGGCCAATGAGTGGTGCCAACATCTCCACGACACTGCTGGAATCACGCTGACCCGCACTTTCCGTGGCCTTGAGCACGCCTCATATGCACTTGCACTGCTCCCGCAGTTCGGGGGTGCGCTCATCGAGGAATTGATGATGCCGTGCCAGTCGGCGGAAAATCGTCAGACACTTACGGATTTCATCGGGCATGTCGAGTCCTTCCGCAGCGGCTTTGACAAGATCTCGCCATTCGTCCGCAACGTTAACTTTCTTCTGGACGCGCAGACCGCTGATGAACTCTCTGGTGCCCTCGAATGCTTGCGCCGGTGGGGCCTTGAAGGATACTCCAACACCCAGGTTAGAGAACTCTTGACCGCGAGCGCCGGCACTGCGAAGCTCCTTGGAGAAGCGCACTCCTCTTTCCGTGTGCTGCTTACTGTTATCGGGTGCGACGCACCTGTCACGCTGTCGAGCGCTGCGTTTCTGCTGGAGACGGTCTGCATCATCCAGACCGCGCCCTTTGACCGGCTTCATCTCCGCCTGCCCGCATTCGAACACGAGCGAACCGGGCCGATGCTGCAAACGGCGCGGCAGGAGGCTGCGATTCTCCAAGACGCGGAATCGTCGCTTGGCAGAGAATTCAATCTGACATCAGGCGCCGGGATGCACACCCCGTCTCAGTTACTCGAATGCGCCGCCGTCCTCGACGGAGCTTCAATGTGGAAACGGTTGTTTGGCCGCGACTACCGCCAAGCCGTCAAAGTTTATCGCCGTATCGCTCTTGACGGCAAGAAAGCCACGCGCGTACGCATGTGTAGGGCGCTCAGGACCGTCGCGGAGTATACGCAGAAGCGCACGCAGTTTGACAACCACGCCGGCTACCGCGAGATGCTCGGGACTCACTTTAGGGGTGTGCCCAGTCCGTGGGACGACTTGCAAGCGGTTCTGCTCTGGTACGAGCAGGTCTTTGTGGCCCTGCCTGAGCACCAAGCTCACTCGGAGCCGTTCCGCCGATTGGCGTTTACGGCGAGAGCCGAGCGCCTGAAGTCGATCAAGGCCAATCTCAGCCCAACTGAGGAACATCGCGAAGCGCTTGAACAAATTGTGTCGCGTGTTGCCGAGTTCACGCGCGCAGTACCCAGTCAGCGCTTGCTCATGGTCTCTGGATCGTTCGACGAGATCTTAGCGTGCCTAAAGCTTGGGCGAGAACTCGCCGATGTTCTTCGGGCGGTCGAGCGCGCCGGCGTCGATGACCAGATCGTGCTGCGGGATGTTCGGAATATTCTGGCGGCAGCCGGACAGTGTCGCGACGCTATTTCCGTCGTTCAGAGTGCCGCCGGCGTGCCTGCGCTCCTCGGGGCCGCGTATCGCGGCGTCAATACGGAGATTGGAGCCATCAGGAACACCATTCAGTTTGCTGAATCCATCGCTTCGGGGAGCCTGCCGCTAAAGGCGGTGGAGTGGCTTCTTTGCCCGGAATACGGGAGCCGCCTGACGGATCTACGCATGTGGCTCGCTGGTGCTCAGCATTGCCGAGGGAGACTTCAGGCGCTGGCGGGAGAACTGGCAACACTCTCGGGCTCGGCATTTTGGAACAGCGTCACTGACAACCCGTTGGGTAGCTTGCAAGCGCTCGCAGAATACGCGACTTCAAGCCGCGAAGAACTGCCCCGGTGGAACCATTTCCTTCGCGTCCAAATCAAGAGCAGGGAAAGCGGTCTGGATAAGCTCACAGCGCTAGCGGAGACCCGCATACTGCAACCGCACGATCTCAGACCCGCGTTTCACTTCGCATTCTACAACACGCTGGCACGCAGCGTCTTCACGGAGCACGCCGAGCTTTCGCAGGTGACCGGCGTCACACAGGAACAATTGCAACACCAGTTTGCGGACGCCGACAGGGAAGCCATCCGGCTATATAGCGAACGGGTGGCCGCACTAATTGATCAGCGCCAAATCCCCTACGGAAACCAGAGCGGCCCGGTGCGCACCTGGACAGAGATGGCGCTTGTCATCAATGAGATCAACAAACAAAAGCGGCACATCCCCATTCGCCAACTGATACGGCGTTCGGCGAATGCTCTGGTGGCGCTCAAGCCGTGCTTTATGATGGGGCCAATGTCCGTGGCCCAGTACCTCGCGCCCGGCCAGCTCAAATTCGATCTCGTGGTGATGGATGAAGCCTCTCAACTCAAGCCGGAAGATGCAATCGGCGCACTTGCGCGCGGCGGCCAGGTTGTGATCGTCGGCGATCCGAAGCAACTTCCGCCCACAAGCTTCTTCCAGCGCGCGCCTCTCGATCCCGAGGATGACAACGCAGAGGACTCCCGCGCGGCCGTCGAGGAAGGGGAGAGCATCCTCGACGTTGCCAGCACGCTATTCCAGCCGGTCCGGCGACTGCGCTGGCATTATCGATCGCGTCATCACAGCCTAATCGCATTTTCGAACAACGAGTTTTATCAGCGGGACCTCATCATCTTCCCGTCCGCATATCATGATGATCCCTCCCTCGGCGTAAAGCACCATTTTGTCCCAGACGGAGTCTTCGAAAACGGCAGGAATCCACGCGAGGCCGCGGTCGTCGTCGAAGCCGTCCTGGAACATATGCGGCAGCATCCCGATGAATCCCTTGGCGTGATCACGCTTAACTTTGAACAGCGAGAGCTCGTCGAAGAATTGCTCGACCGGCAACTTCGAGACGACCCGGCCGCCATTGCATACCAGGAGACAATGACGGGCGGACAAGAATCGTTATTCGTCAAGAATCTTGAGAATGTCCAGGGCGATGAGAGGGACGTTATCTTTATCTCGACAACCTACGGGGCCGATGTGCGAGGAAATCAATACCAGCGTTTCGGTCCGATCAACGGCCCGAACGGTCACCGCCGCCTCAACGTTCTCTTTACCCGTTCCAAGAAGCGGACCGTGGTCTTCAGTTCGCTCGATCCTGAACGCATCCAGACAACCGCCAATAGCCCGTGGGGTGTCCGCGCTCTAAAGCAATACCTGATCTTTGCCCGCACCGGCATCCTCCAACAGGCAGATGATGGCATGGACCAGCCCACGAACGACTTTGAACGTTCCGTGGGAGCCGTTCTAAAGGAAAATGGTTATGACGTTGTTGCACAGGTGGGCGTCGCGGGCTTTTTCATTGATCTCGGCGTGAAGCATCCAGCTAGGGCCGGCACATACCTGCTCGGCATTGAATGCGACGGTGCGAGCTATCATTCGGGCCGGTCTGCCCGCGACCGCGACCGCCTTCGGCAGGAAATTCTCGAAAACCTGGGCTGGAAGATTCACCGGGTATGGTCAACTGACTGGTTCAAGAGCAGAGAGAGCGAGATACGACGACTCTTACGGCACATCTACGACATTCTGGAACGTGATCCTGACTACCAAATAGAAAAGCAGAAGGTCAGCAGAACCGAAGCTCTGCGGCAGCGCTTGGTTACGATGCGCGAAGAGGAAATCAACCCAGCCTTCCCGGACTCCTCCGCTGAAAAAGGCCTGCTGCAGAAAGACTTGCTCGAAGAGTTTATTGAGAATAGGCCCAAGACAAGAGACGATTGGTTTCGCAGAATTCCACAGCAACTGCGCACTAACGTCGATTCGAAACAGGTCGGCAGATATCTTGACCGGGTGCTGGAGATCATCGCTGAGAATGAACGTTAAGGATGCGTGCCTCCACGAACAACAGACTGGTCGGCTCGGTGATTCCGGCCTTGCTCGCCTTCGAGCTTAAGTCTTCGCGGCGGCCCAGAGCGCCGCATCTCGCGCGAGCGTGGCTACTGGAACACCACCGGTGACCAACGTCGCGCAGGCGGGGAACGACGACCCCTTTGATATCCGGCAGATCCGTTGCGCGGCCAATAGAACGCGCAAGGTGCTCTAGCTTAGCTATTCTTTACCACCAAGTTACCTGCCAAAGAAACGACCGGGCTCCGGACCGAACGAGCCATCAGGAAACTGGCGCCGGGGCAAAGGTGGTACCGGTATTCCGAACCGTTCATGCCATTTCTGCCAAACCTCTTGCGTAAACACTCCCGCGGGAGCATTTTCAAGCACTCTTCGGAACTCTTCGCCTGGAACGTACCGCTCGGCTACGGCTACATCGGTTGAGGAGCCATAAACCATCAAGTGTGATAGAAATGTTTTCAGATCCGCCAGCGTTTGCTTGGGCTTGTCGTACCAGACTACTTTTCGCGCCACACGCAGCAGGTCGGCAGGATAAGGAACCGCGAGCCTCATAACTCCATCCCTCCCGGACTCAGACCATGCCGCAGCAGTAGTGCGGGCAGCTTGCCTAAATCAACCACTTGCGCCCCCCACCGGGTCAGATCCCACATCATAGCCCGCGGGACCGGATCTATTGTAGTGTCCCGTCGCCCATAAAACTGTATGCAAGAAAGGCTCGGCGGAGTTCGGCCGCCTCACCGAAACCACTACAAAAACCACTACACTCACCAAAAACAAAGGGTTGGCCATTATCTGGCCAACCGCATTAACTGCTTTAGAATCTTTGGTGCGGATGAGAGGACTTGAACCTCCACTCCCTTGCGAGAACTAGAACCTGAATCTAGCGCGTCTGCCAATTCCGCCACATCCGCACATTCGGCAGTACAAAATCCATCGTTGTCGGGGCGCCCCGAGCGTCGAAGCTAAACCACGTCCACACCCATGCTTCGCGCTGTGCCGCGCACCGAATTCATGGCGGCTTCGATATCGAAGCAGTTCAGGTCGGGCATCTTGATCTTGGCGATCTCTTCGATCTGCTTCTCCGTGATCTTGCCCACCTTAATCTTGTGCGGCTCGGCCGATCCCTTGGCCAGATTGACCGCGCGCTTGATCAAAATGGGTACCGGCGGCGTCTTCGTAATGAAGGTGAAAGACCGGTCGGAGAAAATCGTAATCACTACCGGGATGATTAAGCCCTCTTGATCCTTGCCGGATGTCTTGGCGTTGAACGCCTTGCAAAAATCCATGATGTTGACGCCCTGCGGACCAAGCGCGGTTCCGACCGGCGGCGCGGGCGTGGCCTTTCCAGCCGGGATCTGCAACTTCACCTGAGCGGTAATCTTCTTTGCCATACGTGTTCCTTAAGCCTTTTCCACTTGCAAGAATTCCAATTCGACCGGCGTCGCGCGGCCGAAAATCGTCACCATCACACGCAGGGTGCCGCGTTCGGGATTGACTTCGTCCACCTTGCCGGAGAAATTGGCGAAGGGGCCGTCTACAATGCGCACCGAATCGTTCTTTTCGAACGTCATCTTGGGGCGCGGGCGCTCTGCCGAGGACTGCTGGCGATACAAAATCTGGTTGACCTCGTCGGCGCTCAATGGCACCGGCGCGTTGCCGCCGCCGACAAAGCCGGTGACTCGCGGCGTGTTCTTCACCTCGTGCCACAACTGGTCGTTCATTTCCATTTCCACCAGTACGTAGCCAGGATAAACCAGGCGCTTGCTGGTGACCTTCTTGCCGTTGCGCAACTCCACCACTTCCTCGGTGGGGATCAGGACCTGGCCGATCTTGTCGGCGAATCCGAAGGCGTCGGCGCGCGTCTTCAGCGACTCGGCCACCTTGTTTTCAAACCCGGAATAAGTGTGGATGATGAACCACTTCTTCGGCGACGTTTCGTCGTACCCGCCTGCCGCCGGGGGTTCTTCAGCCGGAGGTTCAGCATGCTCCGCCGCAGGCTCGGGCACAGGCGCAGACACATGCGGCGGCTCAGCCGCAGGCGGCTCATCGTCCGCGGCAATGGCAGCTTCTTCCGGCTGGTTGTGTTCCAGCAGATCGAGCGATTCGCCGGCGTCCTGTTCGGGCTCGCCGGCTTCGGGTGCTTCTTCTGGATGGACGTTTTTCTGGGCTTCCATAATCTACTTGGTGAAAAAATTCAAAATGCCCTTAACGCCTCGAGACAATATCGTATCCACTACCTCGAAGTAGCCCGCGAAGGCAAACACGGAAATAATTACCACCGCCGTCGTGCTCTCCACCTGCTTCCGGCTAGGCCAGGTGACTTTGCGCATCTCCACTCTGAGACTGTTGTAATAGTCCTTCGTGGACTCGATGAAGTTTTTCTTTTCCTCTGCCATATTCTCCTGCCGGCCCAAACGGCGCCCCAGACGAAATCCCAAACTATTGCGCGGGGCGGCTGGCAGGGGCGGAGGGATTCGAACCCCCACTCGCGGTTTTGGAGACCGCTGGTCTGCCGTTAAACCTACGCCCCTGGGTCATACTCCTGGGTCATACTTCTGAGTCACAACCCCCGGGCGGTCCGGGGGGCATCCATTCATTCTACTTGATTTCCTTGTGAGCCTGATGCTTGCGGCAATGACGGCAGAACTTACTGAGTTCGATGCGCTCCGTCGTGGTCTTCTTGTTCTTGGTCGACGAATAGTTCCGGTTCTTGCACTCGGTGCATTGGAACGTAATGATTTCGCGTGGCATTTATTTCGCTCCTATTTCACAATCTCGCTGACCGTGCCGGCGCCCACCGTGCGGCCGCCTTCACGAATCGCGAACCGCAACCCCTTGTCCATGGCCACCGGCGTGATCAGCTCCACTTCCAGGCTCACGTTGTCCCCCGGCATCACCATCTCCGTGCCTTCCGGCAACTGCGCCACCCCCGTCACGTCCGTCGTCCGGAAGTAAAACTGCGGCCGGTATCCCTTGAAGAACGGCGTGTGCCGCCCTCCTTCTTCCTTGCTCAATACGTACACTTCCGCCTTGAACTTGGTGTGCGGCGTGATGGTCCCCGGCTTCGAAATCACCTGCCCGCGCTCCACTTCGTCCTTTTCCACCCCGCGCAGCAGCAAGCCCACGTTGTCTCCGGCCCGCCCTTCGTCCAAAAGCTTCTTGAACATTTCGATGCCGGTCACCACCGTCTTGCGGGTATCGCGGAATCCCACGATCTCCATTTCCTCGCCCACCTTGCAGATGCCGCGCTCAATCCGGCCCGTCACCACCGTGCCGCGCCCCTGAATCGAGAAGATGTCTTCAATGGGCATGATGAACGGCTTGTCGATGATGCGCGCCGGCATCGGGATGTAGTTGTCCACCGCATCCATCAGATCGTCGACCGTCTTTTCCCACTGCGGCTCGCCGTTCAGCGCGCCCAGCGCCGATACCCGCACCACTGGTAGATCGTTCCCCGGGAATTCGTAGAACGTCAGCAGCTCGCGGACTTCCAGCTCCACCAGATCGAGCAGCTCGGCGTCGTCCACCATATCGACCTTGTTCATGGCCACCACGATGTACGGCACGCCCACCTGCCGCGCCAGCAGAATGTGCTCGCGGGTCTGGGGCATGGGGCCGTCGGTAGCCGCCACCACCACAATCGCGCCATCCATCTGCG
>JBEKNN010000347.1:0-8509 GCA_049522755.1 Bryobacteraceae bacterium
TTGTGGAGCGCATCAAGCTGTTCAGCACCGTATGCGCGGCCGTAGAATACGCCCACCAGCATGGCGTTATCCACCGCGACCTGAAGCCTTCAAACATTCTGGTCAACTCCGATGGTGTCGTAAAGCTCCTCGACTTCGGCATTGCCAAGGTGCTGCGGACCGGAGCAGAAGGGGCCACGGCCTACATGACCCGCAGTGGGATCCGGCTCATGACGCCTGAGTACGCGAGCCCGGAACAAGTCACGGGCGACAACGTGGGAATCGCCACCGACTTGTATTCGCTGGGTGTGATTCTGTATGAGCTTCTCACAGGCCATCGACCTTACAGGATGCGTTCGCGGCTGATTCATGAGGTCATGCGCGTGATCTGCGAGGAGGAACCCACGCGGCCGAGCGTCGTGGTCGCCACAACCGAAGAATGGTCGACAGAGAAAGGGAGAGCCGCTACAATCACGCCACAAACCGTCAGCCGTATGCGCGAGACCACGCCGGTGGAACTGCGGCGCAGCCTTGCCGGCGATCTCGACAACATCTTACTAAAGGCCCTGCGGAAAGAGCCCGCTGCCCGCTACGCTTCGGCCGTCGCGTTCCGCGAGGATCTCCTGAGGCGCCTCGATGGCCTGCCGGTCTTAGCCCAGGGGAGGTCCTGGTCTTATCGTGCGGGAAAGTTCTTAAAGCGCCACCGGTGGAGGGTCGCGGCGTCTGTTGTCGTGACGGCCGGGATCGCAACTGGCCTGATCAGGATAAGCCCTGTTGCCGCCATTATCGCCGGTATGTTTCTGGTGATCTCCATCGTGGGCCAATACGGTTTCAAAGCCAATTTTGGCGGCGAACTCGCATCCCGGCTGCGGTTCCGCGCCACCATTCTTGCAGCCTTCGGTGGGATGGTTTTGGCAGCGTGGCTCTATCTGCTTTTCAATGGTTATCAATCGGGGCGATATCTGGCCCTGTTGGTGGGGTCTATTATCTTCGCCTGCTATTCCGTTGGCCATTTCGCGGCCGTTGGGCTGGCCCGTTGCTTGTCGAAGCTACCCGCCCGACACCCCGGTACATTTTTCTCTTCAACACGGTAGCGGCGGCGTACCTGGTGTTTGTTACGTTTCTCGCTTTCACGTCGGGTGAGTTATGGATGTGGTATGTGCCGGTGGCCGGAGTCCCGTTTGTCGCTTACCGCTTCTGGATATGGGGCAAGGTGGAAATGCGGGCAAAAGGGCTCCTCGCCCACGGTCACGTTTTGCGTTGGCACAAGATACAATCCTATGCGTGGAATCCAACGATCCTGGCATTGCCATACTGCGCCTACAAGTCATGACCCGTTTCCTCGGCGCAAGGCACGGTTGGTTACCGGTGACACCGCAACGTAAGGAGGCAATAGCGGCGCTTCTCGACGAGCACCTTTCGGAGTGGCCAGGACGGCCCTAAATTGTAGGTGTCAGCCGTTGGCGGTATCCAAAGGGAGTCTGTCTCAAGTCCTGAGTTGCAGCCAGATGCGGGCTCATTTCACCGACTGCCCCGTGAGGCCGAGGGCTTGAAGGCTGCGGGGCGTACCGCATTGGGGCAAAGGAGCGCGCTGCATGCCCGATAACGGGTCCGCGTCGGAACCAGGCGCGCCGCAGACGGCCGCGCACGCCAAATCGCCCGCACCCATACCCCTCGCAGGGCTGCGGCGATTGATCCTGGGGCGCACCAGCGCGAGGGAAATGCGGGCTTCGGGCTTTGCGGCGCCAGTTCTCTGGCTACCAGATGCGCGCGCGCTTCACCACGTGTGCGAAGCGGCCGGCGGCCTCCGAGCACGGACCGATGGAGCGAGGAACTCGAAGGGTAAGCGCGGACTCCACTCGGGCTCCCGCAGACGGCCGCGCACGCCAAATCGCCCGCACCCATACCCCTCGGATGCCTCCGGCGATTGATCCTGGAGCACGCCAGCGCGAGAGAAATGCGGGCTTCGGGTACAAACTCAGCTTTCGAGGGATGCGGTTGGGGTTGCGGCGCCCAGCTCACTGGGCGCAATATGGGCGCGCACTTCACAATATGCGCGAAGCGGCCGGCGGCCTCCGCCGACGTGGAGCGACGACGGGGGACCTTGAAGGTTAAGCGTGGACGGCCGGCGGGGCCGCGGATGACATGCGGTTGGGGTTGCGGCGCCTACCTCACTGGGCGCAATATGCGCGCGCACTTCACCATAGGAGGGGAGCCATCCACATCTTTGTCCGACGGATCGTAGCTTCTTCGACTGAGACATCCGCCTCACTTTTTGCCCGGTGCTGGCTGAAGAGTTGGGTATTTAACTCCAAGCTGCTCCAGGTAGGTGTCGTATCTCAATGGATCGTAGTAGAACGGCTTCATAGCCGAACGATACTGTTCCATGATTTTCTGATTGAGCCAAAGCGGGGGCTTGTCGCCGGGCCGCAGGAAGCTCTTGTACTTTACGTCTTTCGTCTGCACGTTATTGAAATAGTCCCACGCGTGCTGGACTAGTTCCGGATGCAGCACGATATCCAGAATCGTCATAGCCTGGACCTTCGCTCCGGCGATTACGCCTTTGTGGGCGACCGGCGTCGCCATGGAGATTGCGTTGGCCCAGTTGTGTCCGGGCCCCCCTTGAAAGTTCGATGGATAACCCAGCACGACGGTCGGGACATTCCATGAGATGTCGCCGATATCGTCCGACGCCCCGCCGGTTGGTCCTATGTTAGCCTCGGGGGAGTCGGCTTCCGGTTCGGGCCGCGGCGCCCGCAGCGGGGCGATTCGCGTCGGCAGGCCGCGCGGGGGAACTTTCATCAGCGTCTGAAAAGCCTTCGCCAGCGCCTGGTCATCGTCCGACCACTGCGGCAAACCAACCTTTTTGATGTTCTCGTACATGTCTTCCGCGATCGCCCGGTTAAAATGGCCTGGCCATGCGCTGCCCAGCAGTCGCGACGTATAAGTCGTGTCAGTCATGAGCGTGGCGCCCTGCGCCATCCTGTCGCCGATCTGCCACAGATTCATGATGTGATCGTAGTCGGCCTCGCGGAAATAGAACCAGATTCCGGCGTTTGGCGGCACGACGTTCGGTTGGTCGCCGCCATTGGTTATCACATAGTGGACGCGTGTCGCCAATCGCAAGTGCTCCCGCCGGAACTCGTACCCGACGCTCATCAACTCCGCCGCGTCAAGCGCGCTCTTCCCCCGCCACGGCGCGCCCGCGGCATGTGCGCTTTCCCCCTTGAACAGATATTCAACTGACACCAGCCCGTTGCCTCCGTTGGGTCCCCACCCTACGCCTAGATTGGCGCCGACGTGGGCGAACAAGCAGACATCCACATCCTTGAACATACCCGCGCGTACATAGTAGGCCTTGGTCCCCACTAACTCCTCGGCGACACCCGGCCACACCTTCAGCGTGCCCGGAAGGTGCTCGCGCTCCATAACCCGTTTGGCTGCAAGAGCGGCGATGATTTGTAACGGCATTCCGGAATTGTGACCTTCTCCATGCCCCGGCGCGCCTTCCACCAGCGGTTCGCGATATGCGACTCCAGGCTTCTGCGAGGCCTGGGGAATATCGTCGATATCGGAACCGAGAGCGATCACCGGCTTGCCTTCGCCCCAACTGGCTAAAAACGCCGTCGGTATTCCGGCGACGTTCCGCTCTACTTTGAAGCCTTCTTTCTCAAGGATTCCCGACAAGTACTTGGATGTCTCGAACTCCTGAAAGCCGAGTTCCGCGAAACTAAAGACGCTGTCCACCATCACTTGCGCCTGCTTCTTCATGCTATCGATATGCCCGGCCATATCGGCTTTTAGCGCCGCTTCCTTTTCTGGCGACACTCTCGTTTGCGCGAAGATGCAGGCCGAGGAAAACAGATAGGCAATTAGCGTTTTCATGGATCGGTGTCTCCCTTCACTTAGCCGGGATTTCCATTTTGGCTCCCGGTGTCCGCTCAGCATAACACGAGCCGCTAACTCGGTTGGCTCAAAGATCCGTGCCTGGCGGAATGACCCGGGACGGATGGTCACCCGGAAACCGTTTATGCCATGAAGTGGGCTTATCAGGGACACGATGCGCCCAAACGGCAAGCAGCCTCCGGGCGCGCGGGCCGCCAAGGGAGGGGAGTGGCCTGAAGGTAAATTGCGGATCGACGTGGACGCCCACCTGGGCCCGAATCCTGTACGGATGGACCTTGCGGAGCCCCGCTCACGGCGAGCCGAGCTTACCGTTCACCTGAAGGGCGCGCACCTCGTAGTAGCCCGAAGCGGCTGGCAGTCTCCGAGCACGTGGACAGCCGGGGAGGAACTAATAGTGGAGCGTGGACACCCCACGAGGGCCGCGGATAAAATGCGGTTGGGGTTGCGGCTCACGGCGAGCGGGCACTTCACCATATGCCCGAAGCGGCCGGCACGCTGGCCAGAGTTCAATTATTATGAGGACTAATATGAGTTTTCCACGGCTAGTTCGTTTATCCTCTTTGGCCCTCGCGTTGGCTGTCGGTCTCCAATTCGGCGTCGTTAACGCGGACGAGCCGAAGTTTCCTGATCCTAAGGTAATGAACTTTAAATTGCCCAAGGTTTTCAAATTTAAGGAACCCGGTCCTGAAAGCTATGACCAGATCCAGCTATTCGGCGACCCCTCGAAGCCTGGCTTCTACGCCGTTCTCCTGAAGTGGTATCCGCACAGAATGACCCGCCCGCATTTCCACGACTATGACCGGTACGTCTACGTGGTTTCGGGTATTTGGTGGGTAGGGTCCGGCCCGGAATACAATCCGGACAAGACCTATCCTGTCCCCGCCGGTTCATGGGTACATCATTTTGCCCGGCAACTGCATTACGACGGCGCCAAGGACAAACCGTGCGTCCTGTATATCGTCGGTCAAGGTCCGGCGCCTCTTCGGCAACCTGAAGAACTTAAATGACTTATCGCACCATTGCATCCAGCCGGTAATCTCGCTGCACAAACGTTCGTTTGTGCCCCTGAGGCTGCCGTGCTTTTCCGATAGCCCCACTTCACCCAGAACCAGTTACATGAGACCGAGAAGGCCTTGTGCCCCGTGTGATCACAATATGCCCGAACCGGTCAGCAGCCTCCGAGCACCGGGACCGCCGAGGGAGGTACTCGAAGTTAAGCGCGGGTGCCCACCGGGGCGGCGGATGCTGTGCGGCTGGCGTTGCGGCGCCCGACTCACGGCGCGCCAGATGCGGACGCGCTTCACCATATGCCCGAAGCGGACGGCAGCCTCCGACGACGTGGACCAACGAGGTAGTAGCTAAGCGTGGATATCCACCGGGGCGGCGAATGCTCTGCGGCTGGCGCGGAGGGTCGAGACCAGGCGAGCAGATTCGGAAGGAGCCGCGCACGCTAAATCGGCCGCACCCATCCGGCCGTCACCGATTGATCGCTGATTAACAAATCCGGAGGACTACGACGATTTCTTGGCAGCAGCCCGCTTCTCTGCCCAGTATCGTTTTGAAGCCGCGATGATGCGTTTCTTACCTGCCGCGCTCAGCTTCCGTTTAGGTTTCGTAGCTGCGGTCGCTTCAGGCTCAGATTGCGCCTTCTTCGCAGCCCATCTCTTCTGCTGAGCCAAGGCCATCGCTTTTCTGGAGGCGGCACTCATCTTCCGCTTTGCGCGCTTTGCCGGTGCTGTAGGGGACTTGGATGACGCCGGCTCCGTCTCTGAAACCATCGCGCGGAGTTCGGCTATCTCGACATCAATCTGGCGCTTTTGTTCTTCAAAGCCGAGGATGGCGGCGGCTACCATTGATTTCGTGAATGTTCAGGTAGGCATGAGTCTATGCCTACATTTTGTCACGCTGTTGTCATGCAGGGTGCAGTCAGAGCTTATTTTCTTTGGTATCCATCGAAGGAGTTCACTGGGTCTTGGCACGTTGTCATGACGGGCTATCATGCCGTGGCGATTGCGGGGATGTAGCTCGGGGTAGGCTCCGATCACCTGGGCCGACGAGGGAAACTCGAAGCCAGGTGCGGACACCCGCCGCGGGCCGCGAATGCTGTGCGGCTGGCGCTGCGGCGTCTGGCTCACGGCGAGCCAGATGCGCGCGCACTTCGCAATATGCCCGAAGCGGCCGGCAGCCTCTGCCCAGGTGTACCGGCGGGAGAGGTGCTCGCAAGCCAAGCGCGGGCGCTCACCGAGACCGCTGATGAAATGCGGTTGGGGTTGCGGCGCTCAGTTTACCGGGCGCAATATGCGCGCGCACTTCACCATGTGCCCGAAGGGGCCGGCGGGTTCCGACGACGTGGAGTGACGGACCTTGAAGGTTAGGCGCGGACGCCCGCCGGGACGGCGAAGGGTGTGGGGCTATTGGAGTAATGCGAGAATCGCAAGCGCACCTCAGCTAGATGAACGGTTTCGGGGTGCGTACGGTCTGTACTTACGGGGTTCGCCAACGCAAGTCGGCCGGCGATTCGAATGATGCCGCGCTATCGGCTTGCCGATCTGTCAGCACGCTACTACATCACCATCCAGCCGGAAAGCTCACCGAATCTCGGTCAACGCTCGTCGATTCGAGCATTCGGCGAAGGGATTTCCTCCGAGATTTCCATCGCTTAGTGCGGTACGATGTCTTCGAGATGGCGATTGAGCCGAGATTGACCTTCGGCTACGAATTCGTTGTACAGAAGCAGGGACTTACAGAACCGGCAGCAGCGAGTTCCGGCCAACGGTCTTGCAGCGTTCCGCCCCAGAGTATTTGTTGGAGTGGTCAATCCAGCCGCCCAGGATCTCTCGGTTCAGGAGGAGGCATGGTTGGTCACAAACCGAGGTTCGAGTTGTGCGGCGGTTGGTTGACCCTCCGCCCAACCGACCAATGGACTCAATCTTTTCCGCTTCATTGGTTCTCTGATGCAGCGCCTCGTCAACCCGATCTACGACCCCAGTCATGCAAAACCGCTCGGATGGGGTTCGCTGCCGGTGGTGTTCGATGACCGCGGCGCGCGGATGGCCGTGGGATCAGAAGAGATTTCGTACCTGTTCCGGACATCGGGACACGTGGGAGACGAGTGGCGATTGAGCGGTTATCTTACGCCTGCGCACTCCATTGCGTTCGGCCCGGCGGACGAGGTCTTTACGGGGGACGATGATGGCGGACTGACAATCTCGAAAATCTCCGACGCCCGGCTGTTGCGGGATTTGCCTCGCGATGGCGCTGACCAAGAGGCGCTACAGCCCTTCGAAAACCGCTGGGCTCCCATCCCGCCGGAGGGCATCCAACCTCCGATTGACCGATCGCTCGGTCCGCTCAAGGAATTTGAGGATCTTGGGAAGATGATCCTTACGTCCCGGCCAAGTAACTCCTCTGGTTGGGCGTTAAGAAGCATCGGGCCAAACGCCGAGATCTTTGATTCCGGCGCTCAAGTGGTGGTGCTCACCTTGGCACTTGAGGGGGCCACGGAAGCGGCTTTTGGCGCTGATGGTAAGGCCGTGGCCCTGAGATCCAGCGGTCATGTACGGGTGTGGTCGCTCGATCCCAAATACTACATCGCGTCCATCTGCGTTCGACTTCGCGCTTATGCACGCCTCACCCCAATTAATTGGGATCCGGATCTCTACCGGAACGTGTGTGGCTCGATCCGGGTCTCAGCGATGGGAACTCAATAGAGGCGGGCGGTTGAGCGGAATCAACGATCCGAGCATTTGCTTGGGCCGCGCCGCACAACTGGAGGCGATCGCCAATAATAGACTCGGGAAACAAATGACGCCGACCGTTTCGAGGGACACAATGACCTGCCCCAAACAGCACCATGTTCAGGGACGAGGTCATTGGTGTTGTGGACCGTACAACTCAGTCCCCAGTTGGGCACGGAAGGGGTTTTGGCATCTGGCGCAGTACGGTCGCCGGAGTTGATTTCCGTCGGTACCCGTGAGCAGTTGTCCACGTTGTACCGGCTGTCCCTGGCGGAATATTTGCAGACTGTAATCGTTCTGGACGACCAGTTAGTTCAGAGCGACGACAGCCGCATGGACTGGTTCCGTATGCTACTTACCGAGAAGGCTCGATCTTTTCAAATCATCGTTGTCACCCGCAGACCCGGAGACTACCTCAAGGCGAGCGAACTGGTGCCGGATGGGAAGATGCTCCACGCAGACTCGGATGGTGGGTTCATTAGAGCAATTGATTTAGGGCGGGCTCTGCGCCGCAAATAGAGCGTGAATGCCTGTACGTTTAGGATACGACGCGATCGCAAGCCCAAGATTCGCGCCAGAACCGAGACGACCCATTTCGCGAATCGACTGGCCGCCTGGGCACGTTAAGCGAAAACAGACCCGCCGAGAGCCGCACTGTGGTAAAAAGGTTGAGAGGTCAGGCGCCAAGCGCCAAGCCTTGAGGGTCACAGGCCCGGACATCCCGGGAATGGACCTGTCAAATTTACCAGCCGAACAGTTCCCTAGCAGGCTGCGGAAAAAGTAAGTTGGGGCTTGGCTGCCAAAACATAATCGTATAGAATTGTTTTATGCGTGGCCTCGATCATCAGCAGTCAGCAATGTTCAGCTATTTGTCGCCTGAGCAACGT
>JBEKNN010000348.1:0-8496 GCA_049522755.1 Bryobacteraceae bacterium
TGGCCCTGCAGGGCGATGGGCGAGCGAGCATGGCGGAAATCGGCAAGGAGATTGGACTCTCCGCCTCGGCCGTGACCCGCCGGCTGGAGAAGCTCGAGGCGGATCGGGTGATTCTGGGCTATGCGCCGCTCCTCAACCTTAAAGCGGTGGGACTCAAGATGACTGCCTTCGTGACGGTCACCTTGACCAAGCAGTCCGAGGAAATCATCGAGGCGTTCGAAAAGGCAATCGTGGCCCTTCCCGAAGTCACAGAGGTGCATTTGATGGCGGGTTCGACCGATTACCTACTGCGAGTGATTTCGACCGATTTGGAGGCGTACGAGAGTTTCTTGAAGCGGCGTCTTACTCGATTGCGCGGTGTGGCGCATGTCCAAACGACTTTTTCCTTATCGAGCCTCAAAGCAGTGCCCTCGGTTCCCTTGACTCATCTGCTCGACTCCCAGGTTGCGCAGCGAAAGGTGGCACGTTAGGCCGCCGGTTGTTCGCCGCTATGCATCTAACGATCGTCAAACCAGCACCAAAATCAGACCACCTCAGTGGACGAATTTTTTTTTCGAGGCCGACCGCCCTTACGACCGTTGGCTCGCGAGCTTTTGCGCTTCGCGCGGGAGGTCGCTTGGCCGCCGCGGCTGGCAAAGATCGCTGCAACGGATCGTGAGGGCAGCATCGCCGGCAGGATTGCCGTCAGCAGCCCATGCACGCTGATGTGAATATCTCGGTCTTCGAGTTCAATCGCTGCCCCATCCGGCCACACTTCGAGCTTACCCAACTCTGCGGTAGGCACGTCCTGCAATGCACCTATCCACTGTCGTGGAATCAAGAAGCCAGCATTGCGGTTCGTGACGATCTCGATGGCATCCCGCTCGGGGACGTAGCGAACACCTTGCGCCCGAATTTCGATCTCTGTTTCGGTGCGGCCGGCGGCAAGCGCCGAGGCGTACTCGGCATCGCTGATCCGTTGTATGTTCGTCGTCATAATTTCACCTGTTCTGTGGTGCCGTCCTGAAAAATCACGTGAATCTGCCCGTTCGCCGGATCGTACTCGGCCTCGACAATCTGCTTCGCGCCCAGAGCGGATTTCGAGAGAAGCTCGATCCTTCCCCGCGATACTCATGAGTTCTACCGTACTGTCGATATAGGAGTATCTCAGGCGGGCGATCCAACCTTCGCCGCGGTGGCGAGCGTGGACTTGTGCCGGGCAGTGGTCGTCCGAGAAGACGTAGATCCCAGCTCCTGTCCCTT
Source organism: Bryobacteraceae bacterium (assembly GCA_049522755.1). Classification (GTDB taxonomy): domain Bacteria; phylum Acidobacteriota; class Terriglobia; order Bryobacterales; family Bryobacteraceae; genus PALSA-243. Next base: position 1,243 of record JBEKNN010000348.1, read on the forward strand.
CCGATATGAACACACGGCTCATAGGATATACTAACCTATCGGCTTAGGTTATTCAACTTAGCGACTGCTAGCCCCATGTGCCATCGAGCATTTCGAGGGAGCAATGAATTCAGAGCGTTATCGCAGCGTAGACTCGTTCACACGAGTCTCACGAGATCTGCGAAAATGCGAGTCAAGGAGTTAATAATGGATCCAGGCGTAGTATCAACAGCCACACGTGGCGTCGCGGACAATCTTTCGCAGTGGTCTCTGCCGTTGATTCTCGCGTTCACTGCTGCCGGCGGGGCGTTCGGTGGGGTGGCGGAACTACTGGCGCGACTGCGACTCAAGAAAGGCTCGTTCCATCTGATCGACGAAGAAATTTCGGGCGGGAACTTTTTCTTGGCGCTGCTGATTCAGTGCGTGTTGGGAATATGCGGCGCTGCCGCCATCATTTTCGTGTTTGCGTCGACAACTTGGTTTCCGCACGAAGATTCGACGCAGAGCCGGCTGTGGCTGTTGACTTTATCCGTGGTGGCCGGATTTGGGGCGAGACGATTTCTGCCGATGGTCACCCAACGGTTGGAGCGACAGGTTCAGGAGTTGCAGGAAAAGGTTGAGGAGGAACGCAAGGAATTGCGCGACACGGAAAACCGGTCGATCGTCCGCGACGCCGTTGCGCGGGCGCTAGTTTTGCTGAACCGTGATTCTAAAGCCACGCCAACGGAAATGAACGCGAGCCTAATGGAGCTGCGCGAGCTGCTGAGTACGAAACCGAAGGAGCGTATGGCGACCATCGTTGCCGGGCGGATCTTGAGAAAGCTCGGGGAGTTGAACGAGGCCATCAGCGTGCATACAGCCTTCATCTATGCAAAAAATAAGGCGGACGAGAAGGATTTGGACTATGCCGACGTTCTTTACAATCGGGCTTGCTATCGCTGCTTACTCTGGTCGGCGAACCAGGACGGGGCGCTGAGGCAAGAGGGATTGAAAGATCTGGAAGAATCCGTGCGCTACAATCCTCGAAACGGGCAGGCAGCCGCGGAGGATGAGGATTTCAAGCCATGGTGGTCCGATAGCGAATTCAAGCGAATCACATCGCAACTCGCTTGAACAGCTACCAGTGCTTTTCGTTGAGCATCATTTGTTCCTCCTCGCGACTGTGCACACCCACAGTAGGACATCAACCAGCCCACTTCAAGATATGGGCTTCACGGAACAGAAAATTCGTTCTGCCGCGGTGTCATTTTAACACAATGAACGCGCACAGGTCCTATATAAATACCATGAAATCAGATAGTTATGGAATGAGAGCGATGAGAGCGTAACTTCTCAATAAGCCGGGGCAAAGGTTAGTCTTTTTGCATCAAGAGGTTGCGCGGCGGGGCCGCCCAAGCGGTGCTCGTCATCGCCTGCGCTGCCGTGTGGACCGACCTCGAATCCAGCCCACAATCGTCAGCATCGCACTCTCCCGTTCCGCTGTATTCCATTCAACCGGGTTATGACTTCGGGATCAGTCGATCGACACTTTCCGCTCTGCCGCCCGAGTTGAACTTGGGACGCCGAACCCAGCAGCCTATCGGAGAGCGGTACCAGGACATCGAGGCGTATGGGCTGGATCGGTGGCTGGGGGAATTTGCGCAGGAACTCAGGAACAAGACCCACGCGGCCCGTTCGCGCAGCCCTCAGGAAATTCACTTGCTTGAGCTAACACCGAGATGTGTGTCAAGGAATTCCAGCGTTCGCTCCCAGAAATCGACAATGTTGGCCGGCGTTTCAAGAGTATGTCCTTCGTGGGCATACTCGAGCGATGTCACTTCCTTTCCTAGTCGGCGTAAACCTACAAAAATCTCACCGTTTTGCACGGATATGTCGTCATCTGTTCCACGTTCCATGAGCAACGGCGTCGTAACTCTATCAAGGAAAAAAAACGGCGAGTTCTCGAGATATCGCTCGCGGCATTCCCACGGGTGACACCCCATATTAATTTGTGTTTCTTCGATAATACCCTGGCCCATGCTGACGCCATCCTTGAACGTCGCGTAGCCCTCGAAGAGGTTAGACCACCCCGGAGACAATGCTATCGCCGCCGCAAAGCGATTTGTCTGCGTGATAAGCCCAATCGTATTGTAGCCGCCGAAGCTTTGCCCCATTACGGCGACCTTGCCTGAATCCGCAATACCCAGCTCAATGACTCTGTCGATGCCCGGAATCACCGCTTCATAGACGTCCTGCATGGGGCTGTGCCGCTCCCTGTGGATTGGAATTTCCGGGTAGAGCACGGCGAACCCGCGCGACGCAAGGACCTGCATGTTGAACTCTCCCCCGCCCCCTCCGTAGAGACCAAACACGTTTGTGTCAGTAGCGCCGCGCGCTCCGCCGTATACAGCGACAACCAGAGGGTACCGCTTACCTTCTTCGTAGTTTGCCGGCAGCAGCAGGCCGCCGCTCAAGTGTTCTCCCGCCAATGAATTCCACTCGACTGTCTTCAGCTTGCCTAGCTTCGCTGCGGCGATCGCAGGATTCGCGTTGGAAACCTGACGGACAAATGTAAAGCCGCCGTCCGTCACCCAAACATTCTTCGGATTGCCGGCATCGCTCGCCACGTAGGGGAGCAGCGCTTCCGGCTGCGCGTTTGCAGGCCCCAAACCCAACGTGATGTTTTTCCGGTCATCCAACATTGCACTGCACTGATTTGTCCCGAGATCGAAGCGGCAGAAAGTGATCGAATGCGTTGTGGTGTTCCGAAGTTGCAGGAGCATTGAACGCCCGCCGTCGGGTGACCAATAGCGCCGTCCGTCCGCTGCCGCCAAGGTGGCCAGCAACCAATTGCCAGGAATCGCGATGTCGGCGGTTCCTGTGCCATCGGCCGCAACTTTCAGGAGTGTCCCTTTGACATCATTGATGCTGTAAAAGTACACGCCGTTGGCATCCCAAAGCGGGGCAAGCCTCTCAAGCCGATCTAAGCTGCTGTAGCTGCTATTTGAGAAATCAAAGGGACCGGAGACCTTGCGAATCGCGCCCGTTCCGACGGAAAGTCCCCAGAGCGTGCTACTCCGCTCGCTTCCTCCAATATTCGCCACGATGTACGCGATTCGACTGCTATCGGGGGACCATGATGCGCCCCCGCCCGTAAAGTTCGTCACGATGTGCTCGACGAGCGCCTTTTGTTCGCCAGAATCAAGCCAAATGACATCGAGATCGGACACATTCCTCGTTGAGTTAGGCACGTCGGCCATCAATTGTGTGTATGCGATTTTTGTGCCATCGGGGGAGAATGCGTACCATGGCCATGGGTGCACGTGCTTCGCAATGCGGTGCAATTTCCCGGTCGCAACATCTGCCAATGCAAGATCGGACAGAACCAGTCTGTCGATCATTTCGGACGTTGAGGACTTCTTGGTGCTTTCTGACGAAGCGGCCGGCATGGATGGCGCAAACTGATACACCGATACGTTCGCGTGCTCGGCACTCGCGGGCTCGGTGCGTGCTCTGGGGTAATAAGGGTTAAGTTTCAGGACTTCCAAAAGGGTCATGTCCGAAGGAATGAGCTTATAAAGGACCGTCTTTGAGTCCGGACTCCAGACCGGCAGTTCCCTGATGTAGGAATGTACGATTGCTGTGGAGAGTTGCCGTTGCCGTTGTGTAGCCGTATCCCATAACCACAATGTTGCCGTACCGCTCCGATCCGAAAAAAAGGCCAGGTAGCGGCTGTCGGGCGACCAGGCGGGCGACCATGTCGAGCCCTGCTTTCCGGTTATTTCGTATGTGCGGCCGGTAGCAAGATTGACGACGCGCAAGGACAGACCGCCGGCTTGGAGAGGCTTACCTGTTGACGTGAATAGCTCCTGCTCGTATGCCGGACGCTCTGTCCGGCTCGGATCCGCGATCGTATAGACGACCCAACGGCCGTCCGGAGATGAAGACGGTGCTTGGACTTCGAGGACGTTGGCCGCCGCTTGCAGTGAAAGCGGCAAAAGGGCAGAGGGAGGAGTTGAGAAATCATTGGCTTGAGACGGTGCGACGTGCTTGATCCCAACAACCATCAGAGCTACAAGCAAGAGACTGCTGCAGAACCGCCGAATGGCCACGGTAACTCGATCGCTGGTTACCATTTCGTCGACACCTGCAGGAAGAAGAACCTGCCGAGTGCATTGGCGTTCGTGCCGTCGAAATTGACCCCAAACCCGGCGCGCCAGCGGCGCAAAGGCAAGTACTGATGAAGCATAACCATCACCAGTGCTTCTGAAGCCGAAGAGAAATAAATCGGCCCAGGGCGTTCGCATTCGTCCCGTCATAGGTAACTCCATATACGTCTGAAGCGGACACATAGGGAGGTGCCCGGTTCGTCAAATTAATTACGCTGAGTGCGACCGTAAGGCCGTTGGGAGAGCCGCCCGAGGAGCCGAATGCGTAGCTTGCAACGGCGTCCGCCGTAGTCCACGACGACACATGCCCATAGGGGATGACGTTATTGTCCGAATAGTCGTTGGTGAAATTGATGTATACGCCGCCACTCAGCGGTCCGCGCGTCGCCAACGCCCGCGCGCGGAGCCTCAGGTTGACGGGGTTGTACGGTGTATTCAAAAGCGATACGACAGGCGCGCCGCTCGAAAATCGATTGTCGAAGGCGAAGATATAGGTGCCGTCGATGCCCGTGTCGATGCCGGTACCTAACATCGTTCTCTTGTATCCAAAACCGAAATCCAATCCTCTCGTTTTGACCGAAGACAGATTCAAGCTTTCGTCGTCGTAAATAGCGCCGATCGTGGACGGGTTGACGTTGAGCGGATTCTCGTACGTCGGTTCAGAAATCAATTGTTGGACCAGCGAGTTCGGCGGATTTCGCCGCACAACATTGGGACCCAGAATGGCCTCATCGACGAAGGCGTTGAGTTCACTCAAGCTTTCGCTTGCATTGACGATTTCGTTCGTGAACACAATGTCGTAGTAGGTCAGTTTTGCGGTAAGGCCTTCGACTTCCGGCGGCTTGAAATCGATCCCGACCGTCCAGACCCTGGCTTTCTCGGGCGTTAGGTCGGGATTTCCGCCGAACACCAACAATGTATTCGGATTCGTCTCGCCGGGCACAGGGTTAAACAGAGTGCCTGGCACGGGCACAACCTGAGACGGAACAGGATTCAGCTGGCTGAGCAAGGGAGCCACGAACGACGTGCCGTAGGTGCCGCGAATGGTCACGCTCGACGATGCCTTCCCGATCAAGCCCAATTGGGGATTGTTGGTGGATCCGAAGTCGCTGTAACGTTCGGCTCGGTCGGCCAAGGTCAATTCGAGCGCCGGATCGCCGCGGCTGCTCGTTGTCTGACCAATGACCGGAATATGCAGCTCGACATATCCGGCGTCCACGTTACGGCTCGGATAGAACGTATTGTCGGTGACGGGAAGTATGTAGGTATTGCCGAAAGACTCCTTGCGATACTGGGCGCCGACGGCGTATCGGACGGGTCCCGCAGGAAGTGAAACAAGGACTCCGTCCAAATTGGCGTCCACAGAAATAATGGCGGCTTTCGTCTTCTCCACTTGAAACGGAGATAACGACTCACCGGTCTCATACACTTGCTGGGCCGTGTCGCTCTCCGAATAGGTCGCCGCCACCGTCAGCTCGCTCTGACGAGGCAGCTTTAATGTGGAACCAAGCGACATGCTGTAGAAGTCGATTTCCGCGGGGTCCGCCTGCGTGTTATAGGTCGAATCAACATCGTAGCTGGCCGGGTTATTCGTCCCTCGGTGCGAGTAGATCGCGTCGCCGTGTATATTGAACCCGGGAGCGACCTCCTGATCCGCGTTGGCGAACACAGACTGTTGCACTTGTACTGGAAGCAGATCGAACGGAAGTGCTACTGGGTGCAGATAATCACGGCTTGCCGCCGACAACGGCGTTTGGTCGAAATACTGGTAACTGAGCACACCTGATCCGCCCGTCCAATCGGTACCCACGGTTTGGCCCACTGTCACATTGTGCGACGATCCGTCGGTGACCGATCCGTATTGCACGCGAGTTTCCGCGCCGTCGAACTTGGTACGCAAGATGATGTTGACGACGCCGCCGACGGCGTCGGAGCCGTAGATGGCGGACGCACCGTCCGTGACTATTTCTATGCGCTCGACCGCGGTCAGCGGGATCATGGAGATATCGATAAAGCTTCCGTCGATATTGCCGGGCGCCACGCGGTGACCATTGATCAACACGAGCGTGGCGCCAGCGCCTAGTCCCCGCAAGTTCGGCGCGCTTGCGTTGTCGATGTTAGTGGCCTTGCCCGCAACGAGGCCGATTGTATTTTGGGACACTGAGCCTAAATTCTGCGGCAACGACTGCAGGAACTGCTGAATCGTGTTCGCGCCGGCAGCATCGATGTCATCGCGAGTGAAAACCAGGACCGGAGACGGCGAGTTCGTGGTGCCGCGGATGTGCGTACCCGTTACCGTAATTTCGTCGAGATCGTTCTTGTTTGTCAATTCCTCATCTAAACCGGATTCTCCAGTACTCGCCTGGACTGGTCCGTTACTCACCATCGCCTGAATGGTAATCGCGCCGTCGGCGGCACGCGCGAAGGTAAGACCGGAGCCTTTGAGAAGCCGCCCAAGCGCGTCCGTCGGAGCGAGGTCACCGCGAACGGCTGCCCCCCTCTTTCCAGTGGTGAGCGTCGTCGGGGCAACCACGGTCAGGCCCGACTGCACGCCGAACTCCATCAGTGCATCGGCCAGGGGTTTGGCCTTGATTTCGAAGTGCTTGGACGAGTCGTCGGCGGCATGAGCCACAGATCCCACAGACAGCGCGAACGCGACGAAGAAGGCCGCAACACTGCGACTGATGGGCACGGAACTGTACGGCGGTCGAGGCCCCCGGCTCAAAGAATGAGCGCTGTGGGATCCGGAATACCCCTGTAGTTTTCGCCCAAATCGGCCGATCCAGTCCGGCTTACCGATGGAATTGACACCGGCGCGGCGCGCTTGGGTGAAGTTGTTATTCTGTGTCATCCGTACCCCTTTCCCCGCCGAATGGCGATATTTGGGGTTATGACGGATGGGCCGGTGCAATCGACACCTTTGTGACTATTCGGGCCACCAGGGAAATTTCCGCCGCCGGCACTTCATGCTGACAGCACGACCTCTCCTTTGAGGGTTAGTCGGGAGTTCTTGGTCGGGTTGAACGAGATTTCTCGATAGATCAGGGAGTTGAGCAATTTCTCGGTGTCGAGCGTATGGCTACACGGTGATCGACTGCAGCAACTGCATGGCTCGCTGTTGGGCGGG
>JBEKNN010000349.1:0-8374 GCA_049522755.1 Bryobacteraceae bacterium
CGGAGGGAGAAAACATTCAATGTCTTCTCTGCGTTGACTCCGCGTCTCCGCGTCTCTGCGTCGAAAAAGTGTTTCGCGGCCGAACAGAATCGCTAGAATAGCTTGCAGGATGGACAATCCCGAAACGCTCGCGCGAATGCGCGCCGATTGGAATGCGCGCGCCGGCGAAGACGCCAACTACTATGTCGCCTTCGGCCGCCGCGAGCAGGGGGAAGAGGAGTTTTTCTCCACCGCCGCCGATGTCGTCCGCGACCTGGAATCGCAACTCCCGCGCCTTCGCCGCAAGTCGGCCGCGCTCGAGATCGGCTGCGGCCCCGGACGTCTGATGCGTCCTATGAGCCGTCACTTCGCCGAGATCCACGGCGTCGACGTCTCCGACGAGATGGTGCGCCTGGCCCGCGAACGGCTGCGCCACACGCCTAACGCGCACGTGTATCAAGGCTCCGGCTCCGACCTCGAGCTCTTTCCCGATAACTACTTCGACTTCGTCTACTCTTACGCCGTCTTCCAGCACGTCCCCAGCCGCGAGGTGGTGTTCCGGTATTTGCGGGAGGCTCACCGCGTGCTCGCGCCCGGCGGCGTGCTGCGCTGCCAGTTGAACGGCTTGCCGGCGCACGCGCGCGCCTACGATACCTGGAGCGGCGTCCGCGTGGCGCCCGGCGAGATTGCGCAATTCGCGCGCGACCAAGGCTTCCTGCTGCTGGCGCTGGAGCAAATCTGGACGCAGTATATGTGGATCACGTGCCGCAAGCGCGGCGAAGTTGCGCCGCTCGGCGCCGGCGCGCCGCGCATCCGCCACATCACCAACGCCATCACCGGCGAAGCTGCGGCGCCGGTTGCCGGACCCATGGCCTCGCTGTCTCTATGGATTGAGAATGTGCCAGCCGACTGCGATCTCAACGCCATTGCCATCGGCGCCGATGGGCGCTCCTGCCGCCCTACCTACATCGGCGAGCCCGCGCATGACGGCGTAACCCAGGTGAACGCCGCGCTACCCGCGGGGCTGCGGACGGGCCTTGTGCCCATCGAGGTATTCTCCAGCGGCAGTCCGCTGTGCACGCCTGCCTGGATGCGGATGATTCCCGCCGGCCCGCCCGTGCCGCGCGTGGTCTCCATCAGCGATGGCGTCAATCTGCTTTCCGGAAGCTTAGTTGCCAGCGGCATGGTGAAAGCGGTGATGGTGGAAATCGACCGTCCTGGAGACTTTCGCGCGACGGTGGATGGCCACGAGGCCGGCGGCATCGAGACTTTCTGCGTCGACCAACTGTTCCAGCGCTACGAGTTCAACTTCCCCTTGCCCGCGGAGATCGGGCGCGGCCGCCACCTGGTCCGCGTCTCCATTGGAAAGCGCGAATTCGGGCCATTTCCCATCGAGGTTGCTTGAGATTGCGCCGTCGTTTAGGAGTGCGCCGCAGCTTGAGATCGCGCTGCGCAGGTTTCGCCGCTTGCGTGGTTCTGGCAGCGGCGCTCGCAGTGGCGCTTGCAATAATGCTGGCCGGCTGTGGCCCCGCGCCGCGGTATCGCGTTATCCCACTCCCCGAAGGCATCATGGATATCCGCGAACCGCTCACGGTGGATGCCGATACCGAAGTGCGCGGCTCGGTACGCGGCAGCGCGATCCGCATGGCGCAGGGCTTCACCGGGCGCGCCGCCATTGTGATTCTCGGCGACAGAGTCCGGCTGCGCAATTTCACAATCCTGGGTAATCGGGAGCAGCTCGAAGTTCGTTCCGGTCTGCCTCCCTACGACCGCTCGTTCGCCGACTTTACGGGGCGAAATGGAATCCTCGTCGACGCTCACGCCGACATTGCCATTGAGAGTCTTCGCTTCTATGAGATGGCCGGCTTCGCCATACTGGTGAGCCGCTCGCGCAACATCTCCATTGAGCGCGTGACGGTGGAGGCGAGCGGCTCGCGCAAAGGCACAAGCTCCAACAACGCTACCGGCGGCATTCTGCTGGAAGAGGGAACCACCGATTTCCTGGTGGCCAATTGCGCGTTTCGCAACATCCGCGGCAATGGCTTGTGGACGCACTCGCTCTACACGTCGCCAAGGAACGCGCGCGGCGTCTTCGCCCGCAACCTCTTCGACACCGTCGGCCGCGATGCGCTGCAGGTGGGCCACGCCACCACTATGCGCGTGGAAGACAACCAAGGCACGCGCATCGGCTTTCCCTTGGATGCGGTGGATGCGGAGGGCGATGCTATCCCCGTGGGCATTGACACGGCCGGCAACGTGGATAACACCGCTTACCTGCGCAACCGCTTCAGCGAAATTAACGGCAAGTGCATGGACCTGGACGGGCTGCACGACAGCGAGATCCGCGGCAACCTTTGCGTGAACCGCGCGGCGCCGGAAACTTACCCGCTGGGCAATTACAGCATCGTCATGAACGATACCAATCCGGATATGCGAACGCAGAACATCCGCATCGTCGAGAACACGCTCGATAGCCCGGTCTTCGGAGGAATCTTCGTCATCGGCACGGGCAATGTGATTGCGCGGAATCGCCTGTGGAACATGAACACCGCGCACTGCAACGATAACCTTACCCACTATGGCTGCAACTACGCGGCGGCCGACCCCGAGATTCTCGAAGCCGGCATCTATCTGGGACGCGGCGCCGAGCGGCCGGCTCCAGCGCGCGGCAACGTGGTGGAAGACAATTGGATTACCGGGTGGAAAATGCGCGCCCATTGCGTGGAACGGGCCCCGGATATTCCGGCCAACGCGAATACCGTACGCAACAACTGGTGCCGCTAACACTCTTGTGGGGCAGGCGCTTTCGCCTGCCAGCCGATTTTGGGTGAGTTCGCCGGGTTGACAGACGAAAGCGTCTGCCCCGCGTTGGCGCGTACGCTAAAGCATGCGCTACCGGGCCCGGCTTATACTGATAGTTCAAGCATGCCCATATCCCGCCGTCATTTCTTTTTCGGTAGCCTGGCGCTGCCCGCCTTCGCCGGCAAGAAGCCGCCCGCAAGGCCAAACCTGCTGCTGTTCCTGGTGGACTACCTGCCCGCCTGGGCGCTGGGCTGCTACGGCAACAAGGAGATCCGGACGCCGAATATCGACCGGTTATCGCAGACCGGCACGCACTTCCTCAACCACTTCGTGTGCACGCCCGCCGCGGCGCCCAGCCGCGCCACATTCCTCACCGGGCGAACGCCGATGCAAACGGCCGCGGCGACCGGGCTCGACAAGGTTCTGGGCGATCTGGGCTATGAAATTCACACCGAGGATGCCGCTGCCGCGAGCGGCTTTATCGGACAGCAGACGGCCGCGAAGCAGTTTTTCCTGACCGTGACATCTTCCAAGCTGAGCGCCCCTTACGACGGCGTAGCGCAGAAGTATCGCGATCTTTACGCCAAGACGACTTTCGAAGGATACACCCCCGACCCGGTGAGCGACAATGCGCGTGCGGGCAAGGAGATGCTGAGCGACATCATCGGCAACGTGCGGAAATTCGCCGCGGCGCTATCGGAGCTGGATGCCCAGGTGGACGCGACGCTGGCGGCGATCAACCAGAAGGGGCTGCTGGACAACACGCTCATCGTCTTCACCTCGACGTGCGGCTCGATGCTTGGGCGCCACGGTTTGTGGGATTCGGGGGATGCCTCCGACCCGGTCAATATGTACGACGACGCCATCGGTACGCCGATGATCTGGAGTTGGGCAGGCCGCGTTCCCGCGCTGGCCACGCAGGTGGAACTGGTAAGCTCCTATGATTTTGCGCCGACCGTTTGCGACGCGTTGGGGACCGCGGCGCCGGGCGGCCTCTGCGGCCGGAGTTACCTGCTGATGGCGACCGGCAAACCGCTGCCCAAGAAGCAGCGCTGGCGGAGCACGGTCTGCGGACACTACCAGAACACCGACATGGCGCGCGAGGAGCATTATAAGGTGGTGCTGCGCGACGGCGGTAAAGGGCCGAACGAGTTTTACGATTTGATCGCCGATCCGCGCGAGAAGGCCAACCAGTTCGACAACGATCAGTATGCATCGATCAAGACATCGCTAAGCGCCGAGATCGCCAAGTGGAAGCAGCAATATTCGGGGTGACGTGGCGCGGGGCCCATGGCTTGGCCCATAAGGTTGCGCGACAAACTTCGTGCTGTAAGCCTCTACCCGTATGGAGACGTACGCTTCCGCAAACGTGGCTTGCAACCATCCACGTGATAAACTTGAGTTGCGCATTCGATAGTCAAAACGGCGGTTCGACACAGTTGAATATGACCATCACTCTCACTCCTGAATTGGAACAACTGGTGCAAACGAAGGTTGCCCGTGGCGAGTAATACAGCGCGGATACGTTCGTTAGTGACGCCGTACAGCGGCTGATCGACGAGGAGAGCGGAGAGGACGATACCGGCATTAGCGAATGAAGCTTCGCCATCGCGCGTGGCGCCATTGCCGATCACTAACGCGTTCACACGAGTGTGAACGCTGCACGCATGAGTGCGTGCGCCACGAACCCACCAAATGAAAACCAGCAACCCATCTATCCGCAACATCGCGATCATCGCGCACGTCGACCATGGCAAGACCACGCTTGTCGACGCCATGCTCAATCAGAGCGGCATCTTCCGCGTCAACGAAGAGCACGTCGAGCGCGTCATGGATTCGAACGACCTCGAGCGCGAGCGCGGCATCACCATTCTCGCCAAGATCACCGGCGTCCATTATCAGGGCGTGAAGATCAATATCGTCGACACGCCCGGGCATAGCGATTTCGGCGGGGAAGTGGAGCGCGCGCTCAAGATCGTGGATGGCGTGATGCTGCTGGTGGACGCCAGCGAAGGGCCGCTGCCGCAGACGCGCTATGTGCTGTCGAAAGCGCTCGAGGCCAAGCTGCCGCCCATCGTAGTGATTAACAAGATCGACCGTCCGGACGCGCGCGTGCCCGAAGTGCTCGACGAGATTTACGACCTTTTCATCGATCTCGACGCCACCGAAGACCAGCTCGATTTTCCGATTCTCTACACCATCGCCAAGACCGGCATCGCGAAGAAATCGCTCGATGACGACTCCACCGATCTGCGGCCGCTGTTCGAATCCATCCTGCTGAATATCCCGCCGCCGGTGGGCGACCCGGATGGCGTGTTTCAGATGCTCATTGCGAACCTGGATTACAGCGACTATCTGGGCCGCCTGGGCATCGGCCGCGTCTTCAACGGCACGCTGCACCGCGGCGACGATGTGGCCATCGCCAAGCGCGACGGCTCCTTGGAGAAGACGCGCATCACCAAGCTCTATTCGTTCGAAGGATTGAAGCGCGTGGATGAGACTGTCGCCCGCCAGGGCGATTTGCTGGCCATCGCCGGCGTGGAAGGCATCACCATCGGGGAGACCGTGACCAGCGCGGAGACGCCTATGCCGCTGCCGCCGATCCACATCGACGAGCCCACCATTGCGATGGCCTTCACCATCAATACATCGCCGTTTGTGGGACGCGAGGGCCAGTGGGTCACGTCGCGAAACCTGCGCGACCGCCTGGACAAGGAGTTGCTCACCAACGTCTCGATCCGCGTGGAAGAGCTTGGCCACGATACGTTCAAAGTGATGGGCCGCGGCGAATTGCAGCTCGCGATTCTGATCGAGATGATGCGCCGCGAGGGCTTCGAATTGATGGTGGGCAAGCCCGAGATCATCACGCGTACGGAGAACGGCAAGTTGCGCGAGCCGCTGGAGCTGCTGGTGATCGATTGTCCCGAATCGTTCCTCGGCGTGGTGATCGAGAAACTAGGCGCGCGCAAAGGCAAGATGAGCAAAATGGTCAACAACGGTTCGGGCCGCGTGCGGCTGGAGTTCCACGTGCCGTCACGCGGCCTGATTGGTCTGCGCAGCGAGATCCTTACCGATACGCGCGGTACGGCCCTGATGAATTCGCTGTTTCACGGCTATATCGATTGGCAGGGCGAGATTTCCATGCGCCCCACCGGCTCGCTGGTGGCCGACCGCCCGGGCAAGACCACAGGCCACGCCATCTTCAATCTGCAGGAGCGCGGCGAAATTTTCGTGGCGCCCGGCGCCGACGTTTACGAGGGGATGATCGTCGGCGAGAACGCCCGCGACGCCGACCTGGACGTCAACATCGTCAAGGAAAAGAAGCTGACCAATATGCGCGCATCCACGGCCGACGACGCCATCCGGCTGGTGCCGCCCCGCGCGATGAATCTGGAACAAGCGATTGAGTTCATCCGCGACGACGAGTTTGTAGAGGTCACGCCGAAATCCATCCGGCTACGGAAGAAGATTCTCAAAGAGAATCAGCGGTAGTTGCTGCAACTGCAAGAGCCGGAGCGGCGCTTCCTGGCGGGACCGGATATCCTCATCGCTTGAGAGTTACATTGACCAATTGTCCGGCGCGAACCTCGAACGAATCCACTCTCTCGGCCTGCTCCCGCAGATAGCCGGGATCACCCTCATAAGCGCGGTCGGGTCGGGTAAGAACCAGCGCCCGGTATTTGCCAGGGGCCAGGTCGTGGAAGGCGAAAGAGCCGTCGTCTCCCGCTTCCTCGACGCGAACCATGCCGGGAGCGACCTGGTCGGGAAGGGGGTCGGTGAGCAACACCACGGAAACGCCGCGCACCGCAGTCTGGTTATCGTCGCGAACTACTCCCGCAACCGCGCCGGGTCGCGACGTAACTACGAATGTGAGCGGCGTGGCCGGCCCGCTGAGAGTCATGGAGGTGTTACGCGGGCTCGATCCCTCGAACAGCGCTTGCGCAACCGCATAGCCTGGCGGCAGCCTCAACTGCGGCCAATATTCGCCGGATCGAAGCCATTCCTGATGAAACCGGCCCGACTCCACAGCGCTCGACCGGATGGGTACGGGGCCGCCGCCGATGGCCCCGCCGCCGTTCAACTCGATCAGAAAATCCGCGGTCGGCATCATAACGACCGCCAGTTTGCCGGGCAGTTTGGCGTCTTCCTCAAGCATACGAACCTCGCCGCTCACGCCGGCGTAGGGCGTGAGGGCCGCCTTGAAATTAAAGACGTCGTGGTCGGTAACTTCAAACACATAGTCGCCGAAGACCTCGTCGGGAGGCCTTCCCGAGGCAAATGTGCGGTCCATCTCGGCGAGCATGTAGGCTTCGTGAGACCGCACATTGTCCGGAGGTTTGCCGCCGGTCAACGAGAGCCGGTATGATCCAGGCGCGAGATTGTCGATGCGGAAGGGTCCCGGCGCCGGCATCACAGCGAACGACCCCTGGAGCGGGCTCGCATCGGATGGCTCAAGCACAATCGCGACCGGCAGACGGTTGAAGTCGCGCGGCGCGTCGATTATGCCGGAGAGCGAATGCGTCTCGCGGCTTTGAAGCGCGATGCGGAGGCTGCGGGATTCGCCTTCGCCGAGATGGATAGGCGACGCCATTTCGATGCGCGGCACATCCGGGTACCACCTCTGCCCGTAGGATTGCTGAGAAGCGGGAGTTGGCGCGGCATTTGGCGATAAGACATCCGGCGAGAAGACGAATGTCCCCTGCTCGGCGCGGTCGATCCGGATGAAGTAATCGCCGGGATCGAGATTGCGGATGTTGAACTCTTCGCCGTCCTGATCGCCGGGCCTCGGAACCAGAAACGTGTGACCTGGGACGTAGTCTTTGCTTACCGCGGAGACGGTATGCCCCTTAATGGGTTCGCCGCTATCGCGGTCGACCAGCTTGCCGTAAATCCGGCCCAGCGGATGCATTTCGAAGTTGCGCGTCACGACGTCGCCCGAAGCGATCTGGAACTGGGCGCTCTCATCCGAACGCTCGTAGATCATCTTATAGCCGTCGAGGTTGATGGTCATACGGACTGGACCCGCCGGCACATCCTCCAGCGTGTAAGAGCCGTCGACTGCTGTCAGGGAACCCACGAATTGCGATCCGACCGTGCAGGAAACGTGCACTTTCGGGATGGGTTGATGAGTGACGGCATCAGTGACTCTGCCGGTAATCTTCCCCGGTGTCTGAGCGTGAAGGAGGCTTTGCGCAAATAACAGAGCTATGATCGCCAGCCGGAACATGCCATTTTCGACGATGCGCTGGCGCGAATAGTTACTGCGAGCCATCTTGTAGGAATATGGATAGAGGCCGGCCATTATGGAACTTTTCTCCGACGAGATGCGCCGCAACCCATACCCGCTCTACGATCGAATGCGATTCGGCTCTCCGCTGCTGCGCGCCGCCGCCTTTCAACGCGTGGATGATCTTCGACTATGAGGGCGTGAAGTGGGCGCTGAGCGATCACGAAGCATTCAGCTCCCGTGTGCCCGCGCCTCAGTGGTTCATCTTCTTCGACGCGCCCGCACATAGAAGCTGCGTGCCCTCATCTCGCAGGCCTTCACGCCACGGATGGTGGCGAACCTCGCTCCGCGCATCCGGGAGCTATC
>JBEKNN010000350.1:0-8364 GCA_049522755.1 Bryobacteraceae bacterium
CGCGGTTGCGCCCGTCTTTTAAGAAAGCCTGTCTATGCAAACCGCCCTCGTCACCGGCGCGTCCGGGTTTCTGGGCTGGCACGTGGCGAGCCTGCTGGTGGAGCGGGGTTACCCGGTGCGCGCGCTGGTGCGCCAGGGAAGCGGCGTTTCCGGCCTCGACGTGGAAGCAGTCACGGGCGATTTGCGCGACGCCCCGTCGATTGAGCGCGCCATGGCGGGGTGCCGGCTGGTGTTCCACGTGGCAGCCGATTATCGGCTGTGGGCCAGGCATCCGGTTGAGATCTACCGTTCCAACGTGGATGGAACGCGCAACGTACTGGAGGCCGCGAAAAGGACCGGCGTCCAGCGAGTGGTTTACACAAGTACCGTGGGCTGCATCGGAATCCCGCCCAAGGGGCTGGGGGATGAGACCACGCCGGTGTCGCTGGCGGATATGACTGGCGATTACAAGAAGTCGAAGTTTATGGCGGAGCAGATTGCGCTGGAATACGCGAGCGGAGGGTTGCCGGTGGTCATCGTCAATCCAACCGCGCCGGTGGGTGGGCACGACGTGAAGCCGACGCCCACAGGCAAGATCGTGCTCGATTTCATGCATGGCGCCATCCCTGCGTTTATCGACACCGGGTTGAACATCGTCGGCGCGCGCGATTGCGCCACCGGTCATCTGCTGGCATGCGAGCGCGGCCGCGTAGGCCAGCGCTACATTCTGGGCGCGGAAAACCTCACGCTGCAGCAGATTCTTTTCAAGCTGGCTGAAATCACCGGGCGCAAACCGCCCACTACGCAAATTCCCTACTTTGTGGCGTATGCGGCGGGCATGCTGAGCACCGGCTGGGCGCAAGTGACGGGCCGCCCGCCGCACGTGCCGCTCGATGCGGTCCGCATGGCGAAGAAGAAAATGTGGGTGAGCCACGAAAAAGCGCGCAGGGAGCTCGATTTCAACCCCGGGCCCGCCGATATCGCTCTTTCGCAGGCCATCGAGTGGTTCCGGACGCGTGCCGCATGAAACTGCTCTTCATCGCAAGCGACCCCATGGAGTTCCGCGGCCTGCTGGCTCATGCCACGGCCGTGCGGGAAGCCGAGGTGGCGGCGCGCTGGTCGCGCCTGGCAACGCTTGGCGCCAATGAAGTGCTGCTGGTGGCCAACGGCGCGGGTCCGGACCGCGCGGCGGCCGCGACCGACGCCGGGTTGAAGGCGTTCGATGCGGCGGCCATCGTCAGCACGGGCTTCTGCGGCGCGCTGGCGCCGGAGCTGGGCATCGCCGATCTGGTATCGGCCAGCAGCGTCGACAACGCGGACCGTCGCTACGCCACGCGCATGTGGGACAGGCCTCCTGGCCTGTCTGCAATGGCTAACGGAACGCAGGCCACGGGCCCGCGCCACTTTTCCGGCGCCATACGATCCATTCCTTACGTCGCGCGCACTGCCGAAGAGAAGTGTAAACTGGCTGTAACCGGCGCGATCGCGGTAGAAATGGAAGCTGCGGGCATCGCCGCGCGCGCCGAAAGTCACGGGCTGCCGCTCTACTGTATTCGCGCCGTAACCGACCTGGCAGGCGAAACTTTGGCGAACGACTTTAATATGGCCCTGCGTTTGGACGGGCAGTTCGATACAATACTAATTTTAAAGGGAACTTTACGCCGTCCAATGGTCCGGCTGCCGGAGTTGTTCCGGCTGCGGAAACGATGCGTCCGGGCCGCGCACGTCCTGGGGGATTTTTTTGCCTATAGCGGAATTTGATACGACTACTATTCCGGATACCATGCATGCGGCCGTCTATCGCGGCCTCAGCGTGGTAAACGTGGAGGAGATTCCAACGCCCGCCATTCAACCCGGCGAAATTCTCATTCGCGTGGAAGCTTGCGGTATCTGCCATACGGACCTCAAGAAGATTGAGTACAACCTGCTGGCGCCGCCGCGCGTGTATGGGCATGAGACTGCCGGCGTTGTAGCCGCGGTGGGCGCGGGCGTCACGAAATTCCGCCCAGGCGACCGCGTGCTCGCCTTCCACCACATTCCGTGTTTAGAGTGCTTCTACTGCCAGCATAAGCTCTACGCACAGTGCGCGGTATACAAGCGAGTTGGGATCACGGCGGGATTTGAGCCGGCGGGCGGCGGCTTCTCGCAATACGTTCGCGTGATGGATTGGATTGTCGAGCGCGGCGTGGAAAAAATCCCCGAAGGAATTTCGTTCGCGCGCGCCACCCTGGTGGAGCCGCTCAACACCTGCCTCAAGGCGGTAACGCAATGCGATCCGCAGCCTGCGGATTTCGTCCTGGTAATGGGGCAGGGACCCATCGGCCTCATGTTCACCATGCTGGCGAAACGCACCGGCGCGCGCATCGCGGCCACCGACACCATGGCTGAGCGCCTCGAGATTGCCGCGCGCTGCGGAGCCGGGTTTACGTGGAATCCGCTGCAGCGCGACGTGGCCGCGGAGGTGAAGCGGTTGACTGAAGGCCGCGGCGCCGATATCGTGATCGTAGCAGCTTCGGCCAAGGGAATCGTCAATCAGGCGATCGCCAGTTCGCGTCCCGGGGCGCGGATTCTGTTGTTCGCGCAAACTTCCGCCACCGAGCAAATTGAGGCTTCGGGAGCGGATATTTGCGTCGGCGAGCGTACTTTATTCGGGTGTTACAGCGCATCGGTGGATTTGCAAAAAGAGTCCGCCAGGCTGGTTTTTAGCGGAGAATTGCCAGTGGAAGAGCTCATCTCGCATTGTCTGCCGTTAAAAAAAATTCGCGCAGGCATTGATTTGGCATTGCATCCGGAACCTAAATCGTTGAAAATAATCGTTCAGCCACAGAGGTGGTCCTAAGTGAACAACCACATGATGGCTGCCGTGCTTTACGGCAAGGAACACTTGCAGGTAGAGCCGGTAGCCGTGCCGAAAATCGATACGGGAGACATTCTGGTGCGGGTCAAGGTTGCCCTGACCTGCGGTACGGATGTGAAGGTCTTCCGCCGCGGCTACCACGCGCGGATGATTGTCCCGCCTGCCGTATTCGGGCATGAATTAGCCGGCGATATTGTCGCCGTGGGCGAGGGCGTCACCAATTTTTCCGTAGGTCAGCGTGTTGTCGCTGCCAATTCCGCGCCTTGCGAAGAGTGCTATTTCTGCAAGCGCGGTTTGCAGAATCTCTGCGAGGACCTGCTTTTCAATAACGGCGCGTATGCGGAGTATATTCGCATTCCCGCGCGCATTGTGGAGCGCAACACGTACCTGATTCCGCAGCACGTGGGCTATCACGACGCGGCGCTGGTTGAGCCGCTCGCCTGCGTGGTGCGCGGCCTGGAAGAAACGGCGCCGCAGCCAGGCGATACCGTGGCGGTGATCGGCCTCGGCCCCATCGGCCTGATGTTCGTGAAGCTCGCCAAGCTGTACGGCTGCCGCGTGATCGCCGTGGGACGGCGCAAGACGCAGCTCGACCGCGCAGCCGCGCTGGGGGCGGACGAGTTGATTGTGGGCGCCGACAGTTCGAACCCCGTGGCCTCGGCTCGCGATCTGACGCGCGGGCGCGGCGCCGATGTGGCCATCGAAGCCGTGGGCAAGCCGCAAACATGGGAGTGGGCGGTCAATATGGTGCGCCGCGGCGGCACGGTGAACTTCTTCGGCGGCTGCCCTAACGACAGCACGGTGGATCTCGATACCTCGCTGCTGCACTATTCCGAGATCACCTGCAAGGCGAGCTTCCATCACACGCCGTCGTATATCCGCAAGGCGCTCGACCTGATATGCCGCGGCGAAATCACGGCGAGTTTCTTCGTCAATCGCGAAGAGCCGCTGGCCAACCTGCTTGAGGTGATGCGCCACCTGATGAGTCACAACGGCCACCTGAAGACGGCCATTCTACCCTGACGATGCGCGGAGAGACGATGCGCGAAGCCGAGGCGCACGCGTTTCTGCCTCCGGCGGAATTCGTCCGCTCGCCCGAACAGCTCCGGAAAGTCTGGGCGCCGGACGAAGCGCTGGCATACACCCGCTGGCTGGCCACCCATCACTACGAGAATTTCCACGTGGTCAGCTTCCTGCTGCCTAAGCGCCTCCACCAGGATTTCTACAACGTGTATTCCTATTGCCGCTGGGCGGACGATCTGGGCGATGAGATCTCCGACCGCGTCGAGAGCCTGCGCCTTCTCGAATGGTGGCGCACGGAGCTGGCCGCGATGTATCAAGGCCGCGCCACGCACCCGGTGTTCGTCGCGCTGGGTCCTACTGTGAGCAGGCACTCGATTCCGCCGGAGCCGTTCTCCAATCTGATCGACGCGTTCATTCAAGATCAGACAGTGACGCGCTACCGGAACTGGGACGAGCTTTTCGGCTATTGCCGCAACTCCGCGAATCCAGTCGGTCGGCTGGTGCTCTATCTCTGCGGCTACACCGACGCCGAGCGGCAGCGTTTGTCCGACGCCACTTGCACGGCGCTGCAACTGGCGAATTTCTGGCAAGATGTAACGGTGGATCTCGAAAAAGACCGCGTCTACATCCCGCTTGAGATCGTCGAGCGCCACGGCTATTCGCTCGACGAACTGCGCGCGGGCGAATGCAACGCGGCCTTTCGCGGCGTGATGCGCGATATTGTGGCGAAGGCGCGCGAGCTGTTCCTTGCGGGCCTGCCGCTGGTGGGAATGGTGGACCGCCGCCTGGCGCTCGATATCGATCTCTTCAACCGCGGCGGCATGAAGGTGCTCGAGAAAATTGAGGCGCAGCGTTACAACGTGCTGGCCGAGCGCCCGGCCATTTCGAAGGTGGAGCGCGTAGGGCTGCTTCTGGCATCGCTGGCGCGGGTGGCCTTTTCGCGGGCGGCGTGATGGAGCTTGACCAGCAATCCTGCGCCCGGTCGTACGCATACTGCATGCAGGTGGCGCGCAGACGGGCTAAGAATTTCTACTATTCGTTCCTGCTGCTTTCCAGGCAGCAGCGCAAGGCCATGTGCGCCATCTACGCCTTTATGCGCTACTGCGACGACCTCAGCGACGACCCGGCGGCCAACTCAGGCGCCGGCTCAGCAGCCGACTCACCAGTCACCCCAGCAGGCCGGCGCGCCGCCATCGATCGCTGGCGCGCCGAGATGGAAGACGCCCTCGAAGGCCGCTTCAGCGCGCACCCGTTGTGGCCGGCGTTCCATCACACCGTGCGCCGCTTCGGCATCCCGCACGAATACTTCCATGCCATGATCGATGGCGTACTTTCCGATCTCGATCCGCGCCGCTTCCAGACTTTCGACGAGTTGTACCGCTACTGCTACCAGGTGGCGTCCGTCGTTGGGCTGACCGTGATTCACGTCTTCGGCTTCGATACGCGCAGCGCGCTGCCCTTAGCCGAGAAATGCGGCGTGGCCTTCCAGTTGACCAACATCCTGCGCGATATTCGCGAGGATGCGGCGCTTGGCCGCGTCTATCTTCCCGCCGAAGATTTGCGCCACTTCGGCGTGTCCGAAGACGATCTGCGCGCGGGCAATCGCAACGAGGCTTTCCTGCGCATGATGCGGTTTGAAGCCGCCCGGGCGTGCGCTTACTACAACGAATCGCAGCCGCTGCTCGATCTGATTCATCCGCGCAGCCGGCCCTCCCTATGGGCGCTGGTCACGATTTATTCCAGCCTGCTCGAGCGCATCGAGCGCAGCAATTACGACGTATTCCGCCGCCGCGTGCGCTTATCGGCGCTCGAAAAATCGTGGATTCTGGTGCGGGCGCTGGTAACGTAAGATCAATGCCCCTCATTGCGGCCCCGGAATTGACGCGCTTCGTCGAAGCCATATTCAAAGCCGGAGGCGCGCCGCCGCACAAGGCTTCCATCGCGGCGGCGGCGCTGGTCGGCTCAAACCTGCGCGGCGTGGATTCGCACGGCGTCCTGCTGGTCCCGCGCTACATCGATAAGCTGCGCTCGGGAGAGATCGACGCCAATGCCGACGGCCGCATACTCTCCGAATCCGGCGCCTGCATGTTATTCGACGGCGAGAACGGCATCGGCCAGTGGATCTCCGAACAGTGTTGCGCCCACGCCATCCGCATGGCGCAAGCCAATGGTGTCGGCATGGTGGTAGCGCGAGATTCGAACCACTTCGGCGCAGCCGCGTGGTGGGCGCAAAAGATTAGTGGCGCGGGGCCATGCCCTGCGATGTCGGCAAGCCGCATGATTGGCATCGTATTCTGCAACGCGTCGCCGCTGGTCCCCCCATGGCAAGGCAAGCAGGGGCGCATCGGCACCAATCCCATCTGCATGGCAGTCCCCGGCCCGTGGCTGTTGGATATGGCCACCACCACGGTGGCCGCGAACCGCATCTTCAAAGCGGTGATCAACGGCCAGGAAGAGATTCCCGCGGGATGGGCGCTCGATTCCGACGGCGTGCCCACCACCAGTTCCGCCGTCGCGGCGAAGGGCCTGCTGATGCCGCTCGGAGGCTACAAAGGCAGCGGTCTCGGCATGATGGTAGAGATTCTGTGCGCAGTACTGGCGGGCAGCGCGATGGCGAACGAAGTAGGCGGCATCCGCGTCGCCGGCCGCCCGTCGCGCACCAGCCAGACCTTCCTCGCGATCGACATCGCGCGCTTCCTGCCGGTCGAGGAATTCACCGCGCGGATGGAGAAGCTGGTGGGCATCATGAAGTCGACGCCCGCCGCGCAGGGCTACAGCGAAGTGCTGGTGGCGGGCGATCCGGAATGGCGCACGGAAGCCGAGCGGCTGCGCCACGGCGTTCCCGTGGATGAAGGCAATTGGAAGGAGCTGTGCGAGACCGCCGCGCAACTGGGCGTGACGGCAGCGCCACCCGCCACGTGACCCGTGACAAGGGCTTGCAGGTTCGAGTCCCGCCTGTACACGTCGCTGGCCGTGGAGAGCGATTCGCCGCGGATCTGCTCCGGGCTGCTGTAATCCGGCTTTGTCGTCCATCGGATGACGATGTGGTACGAGCAAGGAATCAACCCGCAGAGCCGCCTGCCATATCTGGCAGCCTATCTCGGCCACCGCGATATTAACTCAACGTTGGTATATCTCACCATTACGCAGGAACTGCTCCAGCACGCCAATCAGCGCTTCCGAGCATCTGAAACCGAAGTCTTACAAGTTATCAAGGAGTCTCATTAATGCCGAAAATCGATCTTCCTACGCTGCCCAAACTGCTCCATGCCTTCTTTCACGAATGGCTGGTCGAGCAGCGCAACGCCTCTCATCGTACGGTATTGGCGTATCGCGATGCATGGCGCCTGTTTCTCCGATTCGTCGCTCAACGTCGAAACAAGCCCGTAGCCGCTCTCGACCTGGAACATCTGACGGGCGCCGAGGTGTTGGCATTTCTCCAGCACATCGAGCAGGAGCGGCGAGCAAGCGTAAATACGCGCAACTGCCGGTTGGCGGCACTTCGCAGTTTCTTTTCCTTTGTCGCGGACTACGAACCGCGAGCCGCGAAGCAATGCGCCGAAGTATTGCGAGTGCCATTCAAACGGACGACACGGCGGGCGATTCGCTACCTGGATTCGGCTGAAGTTTCGGCCATACTATCGCAGCCTGACCGGAGCACCGTGGAAGGGCAGCGGGACCATGCCCTAATGTCGCTGCTCTACAACACCGGGGCTCGTATTCAAGAGGCTCTCGATCTTCGGCCGCAGGATATCCACTTGAAGTCCCCGGCGCACGTCCGGCTTATGGGCAAAGGCCGCAAAGAACGCATCTCGCCGATTTGGCCAGAGACCGCCGCTCTGATCACCGCGTTGATGCAGCGACAACCACGGAAGCCGGATGAACCGATTTTCGTCAATCGATACAGATCTCCCCTCACGGCTTCCGGATTCCGGTTTCGTCTGCGCCAGTATGTCAAAGCCGCGGCTGAGGGAGTTCCCACTATTTCGAAGAAGCGCGTTACGCCGCACCTTTTCAGACATTCGACAGCGGTCCACCTAGTTGCTGCAGGCGTAGATGTCACTGTCATTCGGAGTTGGCTCGGGCACGCCCACCTGGATACGACAAACCACTACGCTCAGGCGAATCTGGAGACGAAGCGTAAGGCCCTCGAACAGGTAGACCCGAAGTTGCGACCAGCCAAGCCGCCACGATGGAAGCGTGATGCGGACCTCTTGGCATGGCTCGATTCGCTCTGATGTCTCAAAAACGGTTCAGGGGCCCGCTGCTTTTGACTTTCGCGCCAAAGGCAAGGCTTCCGGTTGCGTCGTAGAATCGCCCCCTGTCCAAAGCTCTATTTCCGGGCAGCACCCACCGTATCCCGCTCAACATAACGAACCACTACCGTCCGGCTAATGAGAGCGTCGTTGCTGGCAAGTGCTTTTCTTGCTGAGATTTGAACGGGCTTTCGGCTTGCCGCGATTTGAAAACTGGCGGGCATCCGGCAGGGTGAAATCCGGGGTGGT
>JBEKNN010000351.1:0-8363 GCA_049522755.1 Bryobacteraceae bacterium
CCGATTCGGCGGATGATAGACTGAAGCGGAGTTTACCACGAGCGTTTCGTACGTCAGCGCAACGCCAGTGGCAGGCGATGGCAGGCTTGCGCCGAGCGGTCGATTGCCATCGAAAGCAAACAGATCGGTGAACTGCCGATTGCACACTGGAACTTCACGAGTGTGGCGCCCTTTGTTCCGGGCGTCCAGACCGGCGGCAACTCGGCCGGCGGCACGCGGCTGGGCGGCCGCGGATGCTTTCGAACAGGCAGCCCACGCGGCCCCCGACAATCCCGAAGCGTGGAACGAACTCTGGCAGTTGGATATCGATCTGGGCCGCTCGCCGCAAGCGCTCGAAGCGTTGGACGAAGAGCAGACTGGGCGGTCGAAGGGACTGCGGTCCGCATCGAGACAGGTGGTCGCCATTTCGCTCCTTGCTGCTATTATCGTGGGTCTGTGGCCAAGGTGGGCGGCAAGACAAACAGGAAGAACACCGGCAGCGTCGCGCCGAGGTTAGAACCGCCAGCGGGCCCGGGTCTGTCGCACAGACAAGACGTGCTGGTCTTTGCGGTCCTGCTCCTGGCCGTCCTGATGGCGTATCAGCCAGCTTGGTATGGCGGAAAGATTTGGGATGATGACGCCCACATTACCCGGCCGGAACTGCGCTCCTGGGGCGGCCTTTGGCGTATCTGGTTTGAGCTCGGCGCGACCCAACAGTACTATCCACTTGCCCATTCGGCCTTCTGGATTGAGGCACGACTGTGGGGTGATCGCCTGTTGGGTTACCATCTGGTCAACATTGTTCTTCATGCGCTCTCCTCATTTCTGATCATCGTCATCCTGAGACGCCTCTCGGCGCCTGGCGCAGTGCTCGCCGGCGTGGCGTTCGCCTTACATCCGATTCAGGTCGAATCGGTCGCTTGGATGAGCGAACTGAAGAACACTCTTTCCGGAGTTTTCTACTTCGCCGGCTTGTTGGCGTATCTCTCGTTCGATCAAACCCGCCGCTCCAGACCCTACCTGCTTGCGGCCCTCTTCTTTGTTCTGGCTCTTCTTACCAAGAGTGTGACGGCGACGCTCCCGGTTGGCCTTCTGGTCATATTCTGGTGGAAGAGGGGCGCTCTCTCTTGGGACCGCGATGTCAAGCCCCTGATCCCGTTCTTCGCACTTGCGGCCATGGCGGGGTTCTTCACGTCGTGGAACGAACGGTCGCTGATCGGCGCCCGGGGCGCCGAGTTCGATTTCTCTCCGATCGAACGGCTTCTTATTGCAGGCCGTTCGTTCATGTTCTATCTGCATCAACTTCTCTGGCCCGCGGATTTGATCTTCATATATTCGCGCTGGAAAGTCGATGCCGCGGTTTGGTGGCAGTACCTCTACCCCTTCTCGGTCGCCGCATTGATTCTAATTGCGTGGATGTTCCGGGCTCGCACACGCGCACCTCTTGCATCCCTCCTTTACTTCGGGATCGCTCTTGGGCCAGCTCTCGGTTTTGTCAACGTCTATCCATTCCGGTTTTCATTTGTCGCAGACCACTTCCAGTACCTGGCTGGCGTCGGAGTGATCGCATTGATTGCGGCAATGGTCGACCGATTGGTTTGCCGGCTCAAAGCACCGTCCCTGGCACTAAGGAGAACGGCAGCGGCGCTGACCCTCGGCCTGATACTCAGTGTTCTGACATGGTATCAGAGTAGGTTATACGCGGACCCCCGTCTCCTTTACGAGGAAACGCTGCGGCGCAATCCCTCCGCCTGGCTGGCGCACCTGAACTTGGGCTTCTTGGCGAATCAAGACCCGTTAGAAGGAAAGGCGGCGGCCATGGCGCATTATCGAGCGGCGCTGGCAATCAACCCCGATGAGCCGCAGGTGCACGCGAATCTTGGCACAGCTTGCATGGAAATGGGCCTCTACGACGACGCGCTGAAGGAATACCAGGCCGCTGTGCGTCTGGCGCCCGGATACAGCGATGCCTACCTGGATATGGGCGCAGACCTTCAACACCTTGGTCGATATCGGGAGGCGGAAGCTGCGTACCGAGAAGCTTTGGCCATCAAGCCTGGGCTTGCGGCAGCTCACTTCGACCTTGGGGTGGCGCTCACGTACCTCGGCCGGCGCGATGAAGCTCTCGCTGAAGTCAAGGAGGCGCTGAGAATCCAGCCTGACTACACCGAGGCGCGTCGCCTGCAGGGGGATCTCGCGAGTGCAGGCGAGAACGGTCAACCCGGCGGACCAATCGCTCGTTCCCCCGATGCGGAAACTCACGCAAACCTCGGAGAGAGACTTATAGAGACCGGACATCTCGAAGAGGCTGCCGCCGAGTTCAGAGAGGCGCTGCGGCTTGAGCCCGACGCAGCCGAGGTGCGGGGCATGCTCGGCGATGTGCTTTGGCGCTTGGGACGAGCGCCGGAAGCGGAACGCGAACTGCGCCAAGCCTCTCGCACGCTCCCACGAGACGCGGGAATTCGCGGCAGTCTCGGAAATGCTCTCCAGGCGTTAGGCCGGTTAGACGAAGCTGTTGCAGAGTACACAGTCGCCCTCCAGATTGAACAAGGGCCCTCCCGTGCGGAACTGCTTAACGACCTCGGCGTTGCCCTCGCCAAACTCGGCCGAATGGATGAAGCCGTATCCAAATTCCGGGAGGCCGTCCGCCTCAATCCTTCGCTGAGCACGGCACAAGCAAATCTGGCAAAAGCTCTGCATGGCGCATATTGATTGCCGATTGCCTGCGACCATTTCCGGTCAACCACGCTCGTCAAGTCTGACGGTTGCCAGATTTCATGGCGTCCCCGCAGTCGGCGTCGGAGCAGGCAGAGTCGGCAGTGGCCCGCCTGCGCTACCGGGCGGCCGCCAGGCCTGAGGGACCATCGACTCAACAAAGCCAAAAAGCCTGCCGCGGCGGGCAGGCGGGGCCGATGCTACTTGCTGGCGATTCGATAAGTCCGCTCGCCCCTTCCGGTTTGAAGCACTCGACGGTTCGAAACTGAGTTGTTTGAAGGGGGATGTGGCGTCATATTGCCGGACGATGCCACATCCCCCTCGGGCGTGAAGAGCAGATAGCTCCAACTCACCAACCGACGCGGACCTCCAGCTGAAGAGTGCGCTGAGCGTTGGCGGCGGTAGCGGCGCCGAAGCCTGCGTTCGCAGGCGTTGAGCGGCCGGCGTTTATGGCGGTGCCAGAGTACTCGGGGTTCTCCAGGGTCATGCTGGTCGGGTTGTTGAACGTCGCTGTAACTTGCCGGCCAGTGACGAACTCGGCGTTTACTGCGTTGAAGATGTCCGTCCGGAACTCGAAGGTTCTGGACTCTTGGAATTTCCAGAAGTGGAACCTTCGCACGACGGACAGGTCGGGGATCGCGGTGGGACAGTATCGCATGTTATTGCGGCCCGACTCCATTTCGACGCTGCCGGGGAGCGGCCCCGTTACAGCCGAAGCATTGAACCCGTCAAGCCGGCTGCCACACCCGCTGCCGACGCCGGAGCCCAGAACCGGCATGCCTTGAAAGTCCGGAGAACCGGTTATGTTGACATTGGATCCGTTATTTTGGTAGGAGTAACCGAGAGTATAGGCCGCTCCCGATTGCACCGTCAGAACGGAGGAAAGCTGCCAGTCCTTCGTGAGCTGGTGAACGAAACCGCCTCTGCCTGTAATGCCCGGAGCGTACCAGGTGATATTGGCCTTCAGGAAATTCGGTATCGCATCCAAGGTCGAATTCAGGGCCTCGTATGCCGCCTCATCGGACCGCAGTACCAGCGCGCCGTTCTGGAGCGTGTACCGTTGGATCAGGCCGGTGTTGCCCTTGAGCGAGAGTCCGCGCGTATAATTTAACACGAAAGAGACGTTGTCCCTCAACCGCCGGGTCAGGCTCAACTGGATCGAGTGATACGTGTCATAGAACTTCGTCGCATTCTCCGCGATGGATTGAAGGCCTGGGTACGGCCGGAGCAGATTCGTCGTGTAAGCTGTCGCCCCTGGAACGGTCGACGTGCCGAGCGTCGGGTCCTGATACTGCGGCAAAAAGGCCGTGCCGAGGGGCACCTGGTTCTCGAGTTGTTGCGATCCTCCCTGCGTCGCCCCAAAGCGGTTATACGCGTAGTAGCCCACATAGGCCACATCGACCACCATCTGGCCGGGCAGCTCTTTCTGGAAATCTACATTCCACTGCAAGGTCGACGGGATCTTCGCGTCGTATTGGGTAACCACCATCTGCCCCACCGGCAGCGGGCTCAGCCCCCCCGTACCGACCGTCTGCAATTGCCCGTAGTACAGACTCTGATCCGTAACGGGTGTACCGTTGGCCGCCGTCACGCCCACATTGCCCGGCGTCGAAAATACCGTGTTCCCATCCGGACGGTCGTAGTACAGTCCGGCCCCGCCGCGGATCACAAAACTGGATTTTCCGCTGCCCGCGTTGTACGCAAACCCGAACCGCGGCGCCGCTACGAGCGGCGCCCAGGTGTAATTCGTGTTGGCGATCCCGTGGCCCGCCTGCACGATCCCGTTCAGCGGATTGCCGATACCCGGAATCGGGGTCCCGATCAACACCTGCGTGTTCGCGCCCCCGGCCGTGAGGACCTGCCCGGTGATCGGATTCTTTGCGTCGCGGGTGTTGCCCGAACACACCGCTGCGCCGTTGGAGCACCCCGCTGTGTAGAGCACCTGCGCGTTTGCCGGGTTATATGCGTTGGCGCCGCTTCCAATCGGGAAGAAGTTCGACTCCTGGTCGAACTGATCGTATTGGGGCGTCATATGTTCCAGCCGTATCCCGTAATCCAGGGTCAGGCGGTTGGTCACTTTCCAGTTGTCCTGGATGTAACCCTCCACGTTGTTATAGAGGAAGCTGCCTTCGACGTACGTCGACTGCTGCAGGTACTGATCGAAGACCCCCAGGACCGCGTTCGAGAAACCGAACCCGCTGTCGAGGGGGTTGTTCGTGTCATTGGCAAAGCTCACGTAGCCCTGCCAGTACAGGTTCGAGACACCGCCGGCGCCCGTGTTCTGCGCCTTCCAACTGTGGTTAAGGTAGAACCCGCCCTTGACGGTGTGCTGCCCCCAGACCTTCGTTAAGCTGGTTGCGACGTCCTGCGTGTGGTTGACGTTCAGGTAGCTGGGGAATATCAGGCTCGGCGGGGCATCTCCGACTAAGCTGCCAAAGCCCCAGGCCGGCGGCATGTTAAGCTGGCCGTTGCTATACTCCGGGGCCTTGCTTCCTTGCTGCTGCAGGATCCCGTAGGAGTAATAACCTGAATCCAGCTTGCCCGCATTCGGATATAAGTCCGGGAAGGCGCTCAGAGTATTGTTTTTGTTGGCCGCCGCATCCGCGAGGACGCCGCCGGGCGACCCGCCGCCCGCCAACTGATTCTTGATGGTGCCGTAGGTCCCCTCGAGGACCAACGTCGGCGAAATAATGTAGTCGACGGTGGCCGTAACGTTGTAAATGATGGGCTTCGGGGTGTAATTATCGTTGAAGCCGGGGATCGAGCCCGGAATCACCACCGGGCGGGCCGTCTGCATGGATAACGCTGCGTTGAACCGCAGTTTCGGCGTCATATTGTAGTCGAGGTGGACAACCGGCTGCGTTGTTAACTGAAAGTACGAGGCCGCCTGTTCCGCATAGTTGAAAGGGCTCCCAGGCGCTTGCGTCAGATTCGGCAGCGGGTATTGGTTGAGCACCGCTACGCCCGGAGCATACAAACGGTTGGTCGGAATGATGTTGCCCGGGAAAGGGTTGCCGGTCGTATTGTCAATGATCGGACCGATCGGTACGCCTTGATTGTTGAGGCTCTGGGAATAGTTGCCTGCCCGTTCGAGCGCCGTCGGCAAACGCAAATAGTTGCCTACGTTTTGAACTGTAGTCGACGGCCGGAACTCGTCCGCGACGAAGAAGAACAGTTTATTTTTCCCGTTGAAAACTTTCGGGATGTAAACCGGCCCCCCTATGGTGAAGCCGTAGGTGTCCGAGTAGCTATACGCCTGTGGGGTGCCGTTCTTCTGATTCAACCACGTCCTCGAATTCCAGTTCGAGCTCGTCCAAATACCGTAGGCCGCCCCGTGGAGTTGATTCGTGCCGCTCTTGGTCACGGCCGTAATTTGCAGGCCGCTCGATCTGCCGAATTCCGCCTGATAGCCCTGCGTGAGAACTTTCACTTCACCGATCGACTCGATGTTCAGGCTCAGCATCTGTCCGTTGTTGCCCGTGTCCATGGCCGAGACGCCGTTCATCATGAAGTTGCTCTCGTTGGTCGGGTCGCCAATCCGGACGTAGTAGCCACCCGAGTTCAGCTGAACGCCGGGAGCAAAGAGTATCGCACCTGCGAAGTTCGAGTGGGCGATCGGCATGCTTTCGATCGCCACTTGTTCGATAGCGGCAGAGCGCTCACCGCTCTGGGTCTGTACGGCCGTCGCTTCGGCCTGCACCGTAACCGTTTCGGTGGTTGCGCCTATTTCGAGCGTTATGAGCGGGACGCCCACGTGATCGCCGCCGGTAACCAGGATCCCCGTTTCCCGCCTGGTCTTGAACGCCGGGGCGCTGACCTCGACGGTGTACGTGTCAGCCGTGATATCCGGGAACACGTAGTCCCCTTCTTTGTTGGTCTTGACCGGGGCGATCCTGTTCCCGTGCACCTCGCTGATGAGGACTACATTCGCGCCGGTAATGGCGCCCCCCGATGGATCGGCGACTCGTCCTGTTACCGAGCCGGTCGTGACCTGCGCCAGTGCCATGGGCGCCAGCAGAAACATCGCGGCGACGAGACCGGCGATGTGATTACGAGTGCTTCGTATCATGCTTTCTCCTCCCCCGATCTCCGTGGATCGGGACTCCCGAATTCACATTTGCGAGGTCCCCAGTATGTGCCTTTGCGATGCCTCTAACCAAGCGGCAGCATCAAACTGACCGAGAGAAACCCCAAGCGTTGAGCAAATATATTCTAAAAATGAGGTCAGAGTCAAGACATTTTTTATGTAGTCCATAGAGAATGCCTATTTGCGCCTGCAAAATTGCCGCTGACCTAGAGAGTGTACGTGTCGGGGGCGAGGTTCGGGATCACATAGTCGCCCGTTGCGTTGGTGATGACCGCGGCGGTCTTGGTACCTTGCGTCTCGCCGATCAGGTCCACCCGCGCGCCAGCAACGATGGCTCCCGATGGGTCGACGACCCGTCCTGTCACCGTGCCGACCGTGATCTGCGCATGTGCCAAAGCCGGCGCCAGTAACAAGGCCACGACGAGGCCGGCGATGTTACTACAAGTGCTGCGTATCGTGCTTTCTCATTCCCCGAACTTCGTGGATCGGGATTCGGCGCCGCGCGGAGATACCTTCAGCTTTGCGCTAACCCTGTCTACCCTATGAGACAAGGCTATTCACCCGTACGCGTCCGATTACACAGTTTATTGGAGCCCACCTTGTAACTTTGGGCGCAGCCCAACGAGCAAACAAGCATCAGAGTTCCCTCTCTGAATGAAAGTCATCTTACACCCGATTCGGTGGATCTGCAAGTTAAAAAGACACTAAAAAAGATCGGCAGTTCCCCAGACGGCCGAGGGTGCAAAAGGGGTAAGGATCGAGGCTGCCGGCGTCTTGGTGAGTTGGGTTCAGGAAAGTCGTTGCGGCGCGCGAGGATTCTAGGGCGGACCCCAGGTCGGGGCGCCCTGGGCCCGGACGCCCTCGTCCCGCTCTTGCGTGCCCACGCCAAGCCGGCCAAGGGGCCTGCAGAGGGGCACGGGATCCGCCCTACCTTATTCTCCTTGCGCGCCTCCAAGCTCACGGCCAGGGTGAACGTGTATGGGACGTTCGTGCTCGGCAAGAACATTCCGCTCGATAAGATAAAACGTTAGTACGCCCGGTTACAGCGTCGCCGGCGGCGCGACTTACATCATCAACCCGACGATGACCGACGAGATCAACACCGGCATGACCAAGAACAGCATCAACATCTTCGAAATGGGTAACACTCTGACCACCACTGGTTCGTGAGTGAATCTTCCAAGTCTCTGTCCCAACGCCGTGCAGGACGACTCATCCCGCAGATCGACGTGGACGGATCGCACCTCGCGAACAGCCCCTCTTTTGGAAGCGCCGATGCCCCGTTTGTCAACTACAACACCACCATCGATATCAGCAACAACCTGACCAAGGTGTATCGTTGAACGAGTCTGGTTCTTGCGGCTGCGCTGCATATCAACAGCGGCAGCTACACTGGGGCGATACCACGGCAACCCCATCGATACCGGCTACGGCTATTCGAACATGCTGTATGGCGTCTATCAGACTTTCGATCAGTCGAGCGGTTATATCGACGATTACTATCGCTACTGGAATATCGAAGAGTTCGCCGTTCGCCGCAGTCCGAACGATGCGGGGGCACACGTCAATTTCGCCGCGACGC